>NZ_JARWOP010000319.1 GCF_029868745.1 Nocardia wallacei
GGGGGGGCCGCGGCGCCCCCGGGCCCCGGGCGCCCCCGCCGCCGGGGGCGCGGGGGCCGCGCCCCCCCCCCGGCGCGGCGCCCCCCCCCCCCCACCACCCCGCACGCGGCCGACGGCGTGCGCGGCGACCTGCGCGGCGCGATCGAGTCGCTGCGCCGGCCGCAGCGCAAACGTGGTCTGGCCGTAGTGATTTCGGACTTCCTCGGCGACATCGACTGGCAACGGTCGCTGCGCGCCATCTCCGGCCGCCACGATCTGCTCGGGGTGGAGGTGCTGGATCCACTGGATCTGGACCTGCCCGACGTGGGCGACGTGGTGCTGCACGATCCCGAGACCGGCCGCACCCGCGAATTCTCCGTAACCCCCGCGCTGCGTAGCGATTTCGCGCGTGCGGCGCAGCGGCACCGCGGCCAGGTCGAACAGGCGCTGCGCGGGTGCGGCGCTCCGGTGCTGTCCCTGCGCACCGATCGGGATTGGATCGCCGACGTCGTCCGGTTCGTGTCCACCCGGCGCCACACGTTCGGCGCCCCGACCGGACAGGTCCCCCGACAGTGAGCATTTCGCATTTCACGGCCGCCGTCTGGCTGGCCTTCCTGCTGGTCGTCGCCGCCATCGCAGTGCTGTACGTGGTGGTGCAGCGGCGTCGTCAACGTCATCTGCTCCGGTTCGCCAACATGGAGACCCTCGAGCGGGTCGCGCCCAAGCGGCCCAGCGGCTGGCGGCACGTCCCGGTGGCGCTGATCCTGGTCGGGCTGGTGCTGCTGACGATCGCCGCGGCGGGTCCGCAGGCGGCGAAGAAGGTACCCCGCAACCGCGCCACCGTGATGCTGGTGATCGACGTGTCGCTGTCGATGGAGGCGACCGACGTGCCGCCCACGCGACTGCAGGTCGCCCAGAAGGCGGGCAAGGATTTCGTCGACGAACTGCCCAGCGGCATCAATCTCGGGCTGGTGGCCTTCGCCGGCACCGCGTCGGTCCTGGTGTCGCCCACCGCGAACCACGAATCCGCCAAGGCCGCGATCGACAATCTGAAACTGTCCGAACGCACCGCCACCGGCGAGGGCATCTACTCGGCCATGCAGGCGATCGAAACGCTCGGCTCGGTCCTCGGCGGCACCGAATCGCCGCCCCCGGCCCGCATCGTCCTGATGTCCGATGGCAAGCAGACCGTCCCCGCCTTCGAGGACTATGACAATCCGCGCCACGAATATGTCGCGGCCCGGGTGGCAAAAGAGAAGAACATCCCGGTATCGACGATCTCGTTCGGCACCAAGGGCGCGCACATTCAGATCCCCCGCTCCGATGGCACGATGCAGGACGCCCCGGTGGGTGTGGACGACGAAGCGATGCAGGAGATCGCGAGAATCTCCGGCGGGCAGTTCTATCGCGCCGCCACACTGCAACAGCTGACCGACGTCTACGACACGCTGCAGGGGCAGATCGGCTACGAGACGGAAATGGGTGACGCGAGCCGCCCATGGCTGCTGCTGGGCTTGCTGTTCGCCTCGGCGGGAGCGGTGGCAGGTCTGCTGTACCGGCAGCGCCTGCCGTAGCCGAATCACATTGGCGGCGAGCGCATCCCGTCGTTGACGGGTGCCCGCCGCCGATATCGGCCTTATCCGTGGGATCGGGGCGTTGGCCGATATTTTCTTTCGGTCCGGCCGCGATCGAGGGAATTGCCGAATAAGCCCTTGATCTTTGTTCGGCCCGGGAGAGTGAAATGGCACTCTTCCGGGCCGTTTTCTTTGGGTATCCGCACGAGAAACGACCACCCGATCGTGACGGTGGGGCTCGGCGCAGGTAGGTTTACCCCCATGTCGAACTTCACATCCCGGTCGGTGCTGGTGACGGGCGGCAACCGCGGCATCGGTCTCGCGGTCGCCCAGCGGCTCGCCGCCGACGGACACAAGGTCGCTGTCACGCATCGGGGGTCGGGGGTGCCGGACGGGTTGTTCGGCGTGAAATGCGATGTGACCGACAATGATTCGATCGACGAGGCGTTCTCCGAGGTGGAGGCCGCGCAGGGGCCGGTCGAGGTGCTGGTGGCCAATGCCGGCATCGTGGACAACACGCTGCTGATGCGGATGAGCGAGGAGCAGTTCACCCGCGTCATCGACGCCAACCTCACCGGCGCGTGGCGCTGCGCCAAGCGGGCCAACCGCGCGATGCTGCGGGCCCGCTTCGGCCGGATGATCTTCCTCGGCTCGGTCGTCGGCACGATGGGCGTGCCCGGACAGGTGAACTACGCCGCCGCCAAGGCCGGCCTGGTCGGCATGGCACGCGCCATCACTCGCGAGATCGGTTCGCGCAACATCACCGCGAACGTGGTCGCGCCAGGCTTCATCGACACCGACATGACCCGCGACGAGATGACCGATGACATGCGCGAGATCGCGCTCAAGGCGATCCCGGCGGGCCGCATGGGCCAGGTCTCGGACGTCGCGGCCGCCATCAGCTTCCTCGCCTCCGACGAGGCGCAGTACATCAGCGGCGCGATCATCCCGGTCGACGGCGGCCTGGGCATGGGCCACTGAGCCTTTCGATCTCGTTCCCGGCCCCTCAGACCTTGAACAGGAGACCCGACAACTCATGAGCGGATTGCTCGAGGGCAAGACCGTCCTCATCACCGGCATCATCACCGATTCCTCGATCGCCTTCCACGCCGCGAAGGTGGCGCAGGAGCAGGGCGGCAAGGTGATCATCACCGGTATCCCGGAGCGGCTGCGGCTGATCGACCGGATCGCCAAGCGACTGCCGCAGGAGATCGCCCCGGCCATCGGCCTCGATGTCACCAGCGAGGACGACCTGGCCGCGCTGCCGGACAAGGTGCGCGAACTGGCCCCCGAGGGCGTCGACGGCGTGCTGCACTCGATCGCGTTCGCGCCGCGCACCCTGATGGGCCCCGACGCCAAGCCGTTCCTGGACGGCCCGGGCCCCGATGCCGCGAAATCCTTCGAGATCTCGGCGTGGAGCTACGCCTCGCTGGCGCGGGCCGTGCTGCCGGTGATGAACGAGGGCGGCTCGATCGTCGGCATGGATTTCGATCCGCGCACCGCGCTGCCGTACTACAACTGGATGGGCGTGGCCAAGGCCGCGCTGGAATCGGTGAACCGGTATGTGGCGCGAGAAGTGGGGGAGGCCAAGCGCGTTCGCTCGAACCTCATCGCCGCCGGCCCGATCAAGACCCTCGCCGCCAAGGCCATCGCGGGCACCGCCACCGACGACGCCAAGCAGCTGACCATGCTGAACACCTACTGGGACGGCGCCTCGCCGATCGGCTGGGACGTCGACGACCCGACCGTGGTGGCGAAGTCGATCGTCACCCTGCTGTCGGATTGGCTGCCCGGCACCACCGGCTCGATCATCTACGTCGACGGCGGCGCCAGCCACAACACCTGGTTCCCGGAGAACTGGTCGGCCAACTGAACGATTCCGGGCTTTCGGACCGTCGTGGCATCGACGTGAACTGAGGTGGCATGGAATACGACGCATTGCTCGTCCTGTCCTTCGGCGGTCCGGAACGGCCGGAGGACGTACTTCCGTTCCTGGAGAACGTCACCCGGGGCCGCGGCGTGCCGGCGGAGCGGCTCGCCGAGGTCGCCGAGCACTACCTGCACTTCGGTGGCGTCTCGCCGATCAACGCCCTCAACCGCGACCTCATCGCGGCGGTCGAGGCCGAATTCGCCCGGACCGGTATCGAATTGCCGATCTACTTCGGCAACCGCAACTGGCATCCGATGGTGGAGGACACCGTCGCCCGGATGCGGGACGACGGAATCGGTTCGGCCCTGGTGTTTCCCACCTCGGCGTGGGGCGGCTACTCCGGATGCCGCCAGTACGACGAGGACATCGCGCGGGCGCGCGCCGCGGCCGGGGAGCGGGCGCCGGAGCTGGTGAAGCTGCGGCAGTACTTCGACCATCCGCTGCTGATCGAGGCGTTCGCCGACGCCATCCGCACGGCGGTGCGCGGCCTGCCGGACGACCGGCGGGACCGGGCGCGCCTGGTCTTCACGGCGCATTCGATCCCGGTGTCGGCCGACGTGGCCGCGGGACCGCCCGCCGACGGCGGTCACCTCTACAGCCGCCAGGTGATCGACGCCGCCCGATTGTGTGCCGCCGCTACGGGTTTCGAGGATTTCGACGTGGTATGGCAGTCCCGCTCCGGCCCGCCGCAGGTGCCGTGGCTGGAACCCGACATCGTCGACCATCTGGAAGCGTTGTCGGCCAAGGGAATCGACGCGGTCGTGGTGTGCCCGGTCGGGTTCGTCTCCGACCACCTCGAGGTGATCTGGGACCTGGACAACGAGGCGCGGGAGAAGGCCGCCGAACTGGGCATGGCCTTCGCCCGCGCGGGCACGCCGGGGCCAGATCCCCGATTCGCCGAGCTGGTCACCGAACTCGTGCGCGAACACCTCGCGGACATCGCGCCCCGCCGCCTCGGCGAGGCGCCCGGCTACGGCTGCACCACCAACGGCGCACCGTGCGCGACCGGTTGCTGCGAACCGGCCCGCCGCCCGGCCTGACGGGGAAAGTGCCACCGCCGGGCGGGATTCGGCGCGAACGGCTCAGCCTGCGAAGAAGGTGCCGATCACTCCGGCGACCCGCTCCGGGGCGCGCTTGTCCAGGCCGAAGTGGTCGAGATCCGGAAACAGATGTCCGGTGCAGCGGGGAATGACGTATTCCAGTGTGGCCCGGTCGATATCGGTCTGCGCGAGGTGGTCCTTGCCGCCCTGGAGGAAGAGGACCTCGGCCTCGATCTCGCGGTAACAGGGGTAGGTGTTGTCGAGGCGGACGATCTCGCGGTGCTCGCGCAGGTTCTCCGCCAGCAGCCCGGTGACCAGTTCGCGCTCCGGCGCCTCCATGACCAGCGGCATCATCCGGCGCATGACCCAGCGCGGGGTGCGGCGAACCGACTCCGGACCGAGCGCGCGCACGAATTCGACGAACGCGTCGAACGGCTTGTGCTGTGCGAGTTTCCGTTCGTACACCGGCATCCAGTCGCTGGGCATCGAGCCGTCGATGGACAGTCCCGGTTCGTACACGGCGACCTTGTGGATGTCGGGACATCCCCGCGCCGCCTCCAGCGCCACCAGCCCGCCGTAACTGTGGCCGACCAACAGTTCGGCGCCCGTTTCCGCACGCAGGGCGAGCAGGTCCGCACGCTCCTTGCCGATGCTGTAGTCCGCGCCCTGCGGTCCGCTGCCGTCGCGGCCGCGGCGCTGCATGACATGCACGGTGAAATGCGCGCCGAGGGCCCGGGCGAAGTCCAGATACCCACTGGCAACCGACAACACGCCGGGGACGACGATCACCGCGGGGCCGTCGCCGACGGTGAGGTAGGCGATGGTGGTGCCATCGGCGGAGACGACAGTCGAGTACGGCGGGTTCGGGTCCGGCGCGGTCATCAGCTTCCTCGTCACTGATCGATGCTCCCCGCGGCCGCACGCATCCCACATCTTCGCGGCCGGAGTGGATGTGGTCAGGGTACGTCCGGAACGGACAGTCCGGGCGGGTTCGGCGACACTTCGCAAATCCGGTCGCCGCGCTCGGGTCTCGACTGCATCGGCCAGTGGCATCCCGGCAGCAAATGCGGTGCGCGGCGGCGGCAGTGTCCGGTCCGGTCGGTTTCCGCGCGCCGGTGACCAAGTCACCCAGGAAGATTCACCGGGCCCGGAATGGTTCGAGCCGGTGCCGCGCCCGGCTCAGAAGTCGAGGGCCGGGACGCGCGCGTAGACGCCGGGATAGCCGGGCTCGGCGCTGCCCTTGCCCCACGAGACGATACCGGCTAACGCGCCGTCGACGAGAAGCGGTCCGCCGCTGTCGAATTGGGCGCTGTCGGCGAGGGCGGAGCCCGCGCACAGGGCTTCACGAGGGTCGAATTCGGCACCGTAGGCGGCGCAGGCGTCGTCGCCGAGCAGCGGGATGCGCGCGCTGTGCAGACGGCTGTTGGACATGTCGTCGTCGGCGGTGATGCCCCAGCCGACCACCTCGGCCGAATCACCGTGCGCGGGGCCGACCGGCAGGGTCGGCAGGGCCACCGGCTGGGCGAGGGTCAGGATCGCGACGTCGTGGTGGAACGCGAGATCGTCACCGAACAGCGACACCCGGAAATCGGGATGTAGCCGAACGTCTTTGATGCCCACGGTGAGTCCGCCCGGACCGGCCATGTCGGTGCGTCCGAAGGTCACCGTCGTGCCGGGCAGGACCTGCGCCAAGGCGCCGCAGTGCCCGGCCGTGACCACGCGGTCGGGCGCGACGAGCGCGCCCGCGCAGTACTGGCCGCCCGCGCGAGTGGCATAGAGCGGTGTGCTGACGGCCGCCAGCCACGGGTATGCCGACGCCTCGGCCCCGGCGCCGCCGACCACGGCGGCGGCCGGCGGCGCGGCGGACAAGCCGAGCGCCAGGAACGCCGCGGCGAGGGCCGCGGTGACGCCGCGGGAGATGTGCATGCGCCGAGTCTGCCGCATGCGGGCCGCCCGGATCCAGTGGGGCCGCGCCGCGCGATCGGATCCGGATTGTCGGTGCCCCGGCCTACCGTGAGGGCATGACCAGCTGGGACGAGTTCACCGCGGCCGCGCCGCGAACCTCCGCGATCTTCCTGCGCCGCCACACCGCGACCGGGAACCTGTGCATGCTGGCGACCACCCGGTCGGACGGCTATCCGCGCATCAGCCCGATGGAACCGAGAATCTTCGAGGGTCGCCTGATCGTCGGCGGCATGCCCGGCACCACCAAATTCCGCGACCTGCACCGCGATCCGCGGTTCTGCCTGCACACCGCCACCGTCGACACCCACGCCACCGACGGCGACGCGAAGCTGTGGGGCGTGGTCCACCATGTGCCCGACGAGCAGCTGCACCAGCGTTTCGCCACCGCCCTGTACGAGCGGACCGGGTTCGACCTGCGCGGCCGCGTCTTCGACCCGTTCTACGTCGCCGACATCACCGGCGCGTCCGCGGTGGAGCTGATCGACGGCCGCATGGAGGTGGTTATCTGGAAGCCGGGAGAGGAGGAACGCGTCGTGCGGAAAGACTGACGTGCCTCGCGGTCCGATGAAAACCGCTGCGGCACTGAGATACTCATCACATCCGTTGCTGTGCCGCCGCTTTCGGGCCGGAGCGGGCGCCGATGGGAAATCGGTGGCGAGGCCGCCTCTCGGCATCGTTCCAGCGACCGATCGCCGACGTACACCGGCCCGGCAACCTGGTCGGATGCGCCGAAGGCGCTGCGCGGGAGTGTCTAGGTACGTGGCGAACCGGAGGACGCCCCACTCCGGGGACCTGTCGTCCTTAGGGTAAAAAGAGACCGCTGGGTGGCGTATGACCTGCGTCTTTCTTCACCAAACCCGCAGCCATCCTCCACAATCGCCCTAGACTTCCCGTCATGCCATCCGATAGGGCGGACGACGCTATCCGGCTGCTGGTGGCGGAGGACCATCCCATGGTCGCCGTGGCACTGGACTCCGCCTTCGAACTCGTCGAGGACATCGAGATCGTCGAACGGACCGGCTCGGTCGCCGACACGATCGCCGCGACCGCCCGCGCTCACCCGAACGTGATCCTGCTCGACCGCCGCCTACGCGACGGCGACGGCATCGAGGCGATCGAGGCTCTGCGCGCCGCGTCGCCCGGAGTCCGCGTGCTGGTGTTCACCGGCTACGCGGACCGGGCCATGGTCGCTCGGGTGGCGGCCGCGGGCGGGGCGGGCCTGATGTTGAAGACCGGTCTCTTCGAGGACCTGCTCGACGTCATCCGGCGGATCGCTGCCGGGCACGACCACTTCGACGCCGACCTCCGGCATTGACCCACTACTCGCAGGTGAAGGCAGGCGACCGATGGTCCAGGACATGGCGACCGCGGAACGGGTGAGCAACAGCGACGAGCGGCTCAAACCACTGCTGAACGGACTGAAAGCCGTGCGCGACGGCGACTTCCGCCGGTCTCTGCCGCAGGTGGGCGACCCGATGCTGGACGAGATCGCGATCGTCTTCAACGGCATGGTCGATCAGCTCTCGCTGTTCACCACCGAGGTCACCCGGGTGGCCCGCGAGGTCGGCACCGACGGCAAACTCGGCGGCCAGGCCTCGGTGCCCGGACTCTCGGGCACGTGGAAGGACCTCACCGATTCGGTGAACGCCATGGCGGACAACCTCACCGCGCAGGTGCGCGACATCGCCGGGGTCGCCACCGCGGTCGCGAAAGGCGATCTGTCGCAGAAGATCACCGTGGACGTCAAGGGTGAGCTGCTGGAGTTGAAGAACACCATCAACACGATGGTCGACCAGCTCTCGGCGTTCGGCGACGAGGTGACCCGGGTGGCGCGCGAGGTGGGCAGCGAGGGCCGACTCGGCGGCCAGGCCCGGGTGCCCGGGGTCTCGGGCACCTGGCGCGATCTCACCGAATCGGTGAACATCATGGCGGGCAACCTCACCGCGCAGGTCCGCTCCATCGCCGAGGTCACCACGGCGGTCGCGAAAGGTGATCTGTCACAGAAGATCACGGTCGACGCCCGCGGCGAGATCCTGGAGTTGAAGAACACCATCAACACCATGGTCGACCAGCTCTCCGCGTTCGCCGACGAGGTCACCCGCGTCGCCCGCGAGGTCGGCACGGAGGGCCGCCTCGGCGGCCAGGCCCAGGTGCTGGGTGTCTCGGGCACCTGGAAGGGCCTCACCGAATCGGTGAATTTCATGGCGGCCAACCTGACCGACCAGGTCCGCTCCATCGCCCAGGTCTCCTCGGCGGTGGCGAAAGGCGATCTGTCACAGAAGATCACGGTCGAGGCCAAGGGCGAGATCCAGGAGCTGAAGAACACCATCAACACGATGGTCGACACGCTGTCGTCGTTCGCCGACGAGGTGACCAGGGTGGCGCGCGAGGTCGGCACCGAGGGCCGCCTCGGCGGGCAGGCCGACGTGAAAGGCGTGTCGGGTACGTGGAAGGGTCTCACCGAGTCGGTGAACGTGATGGCCGACAACCTGACCGATCAGGTCCGCTCCATCGCGCAGGTGACCACCGCCGTCGCCCGCGGAGACCTGTCGCAGAAGATCCGCGTCGACGCCCGCGGCGAGATCCTCGAACTCAAGGAGACCATCAACACGATGGTCGACACGCTCTCCTCGTTCGCCGACGAGGTCACCCGCGTCGCCCGGGAGGTCGGCACCAAGGGCCGCCTGGGCGGGCAGGCCGATGTGAAGGGTGTGTCGGGTACGTGGAAGGGTCTCACCGAGTCGGTGAACGTGATGGCCGACAACCTCACCGACCAGGTCCGCTCCATCGCGCAGGTGGCGACCGCGGTCGCGAAAGGTGATCTGTCGCAGAAGATCACGGTCGAGGCCAAGGGCGAGGTGGCCGCGCTCGCGCAGACCATCAACACCATGGTCGACACCCTCTCGGCATTCGCCGACGAGGTCACGCGCGTGGCGCGCGAGGTCGGCACCGAGGGCATGCTCGGCGGCCAGGCCCGCGTGCCCAATGTCGCCGGAACCTGGAAAAGCCTGACCGACAACGTCAATTCGATGGCGGGCAACCTCACCAGCCAGGTGCGTTCCATCGCCCAGGTCACCACCGCGGTGGCGCGGGGCGACCTGTCGCAGAAGATCGACGTCGACGCGCGCGGTGAGATACTCGAACTCAAGACCACCATCAACACCATGGTCGACACGCTGTCCTCGTTCGCGGCCGAGGTGACCCGCGTGGCCCGCGAGGTCGGCAAGGAGGGCCAGCTCGGGGGCCAGGCCGAGGTCGAGGGCGTGTCCGGCACCTGGAAACGGCTGACCGAGAACGTCAACGAGCTGGCGGGCAATCTGACCCGGCAGGTGCGCGCCATCGCCGAGGTGACCAGCGCGGTAGCCACCGGCGACCTGACCCGCTCCATCTCGGTCGAGGCGAACGGCGAAGTGGCCGAACTGAAGAACAACATCAACGCGATGGTGCAGTCGCTGCGCGAGACCACCCGCACCAACGAGGAACAGGCCTGGCTCAACACCAACCTGGCCCGCATCTCCGGCCGGCTGCAGGGTCATCGCGATCTCAGCGCCGTCGCGCAGCTGATCATGAATCAGGTCACCCCGCTGGTCGGCGCGCAGTACAGCGCGTTCTTCTTCATGGAGGGCGACGGTGACCGCGGGCGGCTGCGGCTCATCGCCGGTTACGGGCGCAATGAGGACGGGACCGTCTTCGAACTGGGGCAGTCCCTGGTCGGTCAGGTCGCGAAGACGAAGAAGGCGATCGTGGTGGAGGCCACGCCGCTGGACTACGTGCGAATCTCCTCCGGTCTCGGGGCCGGGCGCCCGGCCAGCCTGATCGTGCTGCCGATCGTGTTCGAGGACCAGGTACTCGGCGTGATCGAGCTGGCCACCTTCGGCCGCTTCACCGCCGTGCAGCGCGACTTCCTGGAACAGCTGATGGAGAGCATCGGCGTCAACGTCAACACCATCATGGCCAACGCGCGCACCGACTCCCTGCTCGAGGAGTCGCAGCGGCTGGCCGGTCAGCTGCAGCAGTCCAACGCCGAACTCGAGGAGAAGGCCGAGCTGCTGGTCCGGCAGAACCGCGACATCGAGATGAAGAACTTCGAGATCGAGCAGGCCCGCCAGGAGATCGAGGAACGCGCCCAGCAGCTGGCGCTGGCGTCGAAGTACAAGTCGGAATTCCTCGCCAACATGTCGCACGAACTGCGCACGCCGCTGACCAGCCTGCTCATCCTGGCCGGGGTGCTGGCGCAGAACGCGTCGGAGAACCTGACCGCCAAACAGGTCGAATTCGCCCGGGTGATCCAGTCCGCGGGCAAGGACCTGCAACAGCTGATCGACGACATCCTCGATCTGTCCAAGGTCGAGGCGGGCAAGATGGACGTCCGCACCGAGCTGATCCCGCTGCGTCAGCTGCTCGGCTACGTGCAGACCACATTCCGGCCGCTGACCAGTCAGAAGGGGCTCACGTTCGAGATCGACGTGGCGCCGGAGGTGCCCACCCACCTCGACACCGACGAGCAGCGGCTGCGTCAGGTGCTGCGCAATCTGCTGTCCAACGCGGTCAAGTTCACCGAGCAGGGGGAGATCCGGCTGCGCGTGTCGCGGTACGACGATCAGGTGGCATTCTCCGTGTGCGACACCGGGATCGGCATCGCGGAGCAGAACCTCGAGACCATCTTCGCCGCCTTCCAGCAGGCCGACGGCACCACCAGCCGCCGCTACGGCGGCACCGGGCTCGGCCTGTCGATCAGTCGTCAGGTGGCCAACCTGCTGGGCGGCGAGATCCGGGCCGAGAGCCGGCTCGGCGTCGGCAGCACCTTCACGCTGTTCCTGCCGATCCGGCCGCAGCTCGAGGCGCCGTCGGAGTCGAAGGCCCGGCCCAAGGCGGTGACGCGCGCGGTGCTGGTGCTGGAGGATCCCGCCGAGCGGTCGCTGACCCGGCTGGTGTCGGGCGTGGTGGACGAACTCGCCGATACCACGGGTCCGCTGCACATCGAGTCGGTCGGGACGGCGGTCCGCGCGCTCGAGCTGGTCTCGGGATGTCAGTACGTGCTGGTCGACGCGAGCCGCACGGGAGTGTTCACGTCGGAATTCCTGGATCAGCTGCGCGGCCGGGTCGCGCCGGGCAGCATTCCGATGTTGGCGTATCCGGCGCGGGCGCTGACTGCCGAACAACAGCGGCTGGCCGAGATCACCGCCCGCAACCACGGTTTCGAGCTGCTCGGTGCGGCAGAGGAGTTCCGGGAGCGATTCATTCTGCTGCTGACCCAGCCGCATCCGTCGGGTATCGAGACGCCGCCGCGGCGCACCGGGTACCCGCGGCTGCAGGGCCGCCGGGTGCTGCTGGTCGACGACGACGCCCGCAACGTGCTCGCCATCGCGGGCATTCTGGAACTCAACGGCATGTCGGTGGAGCACGCGCCGAACGGGCGCAAGGGCATCGAGGCGCTGCGCGACCACCCCGACGTGGACGTGATCCTGATGGACGTGATGATGCCGGAGATGGACGGCTACGCCACCACGACGACCATTCGCACGATGCCGCACTTCGACCGGCTGCCGATCATCATGGTGACGGCCAAGGCGATGGCGGGGGACCGGGAGAAGAGTCTGGCTTCCGGCGCGAGCGACTACATCACCAAACCGGTCGACCCGGACGAACTGCTGGACTGCATCGATCGCTGGCTCGGCGAAAACACCCGCGAAAGCCCCGAACCGGTGTGAGCCTCAGCGGCTACCGGCGGCCGCGTGCACGGCGGTGAGCCGGGCGGCGCGGATCGCGTCCCACAGCGGGCGCAGGAATGTCTCCTGCGCCTGCATGGCGCTGGCCGAGGCCGGGGAGGAGGCCGGGGCCTGCTGCGCGACGGTGAGGATCGCGGCGACATGGTCGGCGGTGTCGAGGATCCGCCGGGCCCGCAGCGGCGCCGAATCCGGATAAACGTGCCGGGAGTAGTCGGCGAGTTCCGCCTCGACCAGCTCGCGCGGATCCATATCGTCGGTGCCGACGGTGGTGGTCTGCAACTTCATCAGGGCGTCCGCGGCGTCGCGGACCGCCTGCCGCATCGCGTATTCCGCCTCGCCGAGGGCCATGTCCGGCACCGGGTTCGGGACCGGCGTGTGGAAGACGGTCCACTGCAGCGTGTCCTCGGCAGTCCACTGCGGGACCAGTCCGACACCCTCCGCGCCGGGCACGCCGACGATCAGGCCCTCCTCGGCTTCCATTGCCGCCGTGGCGAACTCGGTGCCCGGCGGGACGCCGCGGAGATCGCCGGGGACGGGCAGCACCAACCGCAGGTGCGCCCCGGGCGCGTCGAGCGCCTCGCGGATCACCTTGAGCAGCATCATGATTCCGGTCCCGGCCGCGAGCGGCTCGGCGGTCGGCCAGGGCAATCCGGTCCGGCCGCCGGTGATCGGGTCACCGGCCGCCACGCCGTGGCGCGGCGCCCAGGCCCGCAGCGCGTCCAGCACGTCGTCGGGCGCGCTCTGACCGGCCAGCCACGAACCGGCCCATACCGTCAGCGTCGCACTGGGAGAACACATGTTTCGAGCATAACTGGGCAATAGCCTGCCGACCCGCCGACGTGGGCATTCCCGCGGAGATGGGCGCGTTCGCGCGGGCGCGGGCCGGTGGTTGTCGGTGCGCGTCGCTATCCTGCGCGCAGCCGAGGTGAGCGGAGAGGGTCCATGAACCGGACGGATCGACTGTACGCGCTGGTCGAGGAGCTGCGTGCGGTGGCGCCGCGGCGGCGCAGCGCGCGGGAGCTGGCGGCACGGTACGAGGTCAGTGTGCGCACGATCGAACGCGATATCGCGGCGCTGCAGCAGTCCGGCGTGCCGATCCTCGCCGACGTCGGCCGCACCGGCGGGTACGCGCTCGACAAGCGGATGTCGTTGCCGCCGTTGAACTTCTCGCCGGCCGAGGTGGTCGCGCTCGGCGTGGCCCTGCAGCGCATGCGCGGCACGCCCTTCGACGCCGCGGGCCAGGCCGCGCTGGCCAAGATCCTCGCGGCATTGTCGGACGAATCGGCCGGTGCCGCACGGGAACTCGCGGCGCAGGTGCGGGTCGTGGAGCCCCCGGACGAACCGCCCAGTGCCCCGTTCGCCGCGCTGGTCCAGCTGGCGCTGCAACGCCGCCGGCTGATCGAGATGTCCTATGTCGACCGGTTCGGCGCGGTGTCGGACCGCGCGGTCGAGCCGTCGGCGCTGATGTGCGGCGGCGAGGGGTGGTATCTGGTCGGGTGGTGCCGGCTGCGGGAGGAGACACGGGTGTTCCGGCTGGATCGGATCCGGGCCGCCGACCTGACGGAGTTCCTCACCGTGGTGCGGCCGTCGCGCGAGTACTGCGATGTGCCGCCCGGCCGGATCGTGCGAACCGTGAGTCTGGAGCGACCGGCCGCGATTCCGGCGAAAACACCGACATAGGGTTGTCGCGGGGGTGCTCGATGCTGAGTGGGCGCGACCGTCCGGCCGCGCCCGACCAGAGGAGAGATATCGCATGACATCCGCTTTCGGCACCGTGGCCTGGTTCCAGGTGGGCAGCGCGGACCCCGCTGCGGCCCAACGGTTCTACGGGACCCTGTTCGGCTGGACCTTCGGCGCCGATCCCGGCAGCGGCGAGGGCTACGACCTGATCCGCTACGCGAACACCGAGGTCCCCAGCGGCGGCATCGCCCACCTCGACGAGTCCGACACGCCACACGCCATATTCTGCGTGCTGGTCCAGGACGTCGCCGCCACCTGCGACCAGGCCGTCACTCTCGGTGCGAAGATCCTGGTCCCGTCCGTGACCACACCCGACGGCCTGACCTTCGCCCACCTCCTCGACACCGACGCCAACCGCTTCATGGTCTTCACCCCGGCCCCGGCCTGACGCCCCGGGGGGGGGGCGACCCCGGGGCCCCCCCCCGCGGCCCCCCCCCCCCCCCCCCAACCCCCCCCCCCCCGCGCCGCAAACCTTGCGGGTGGGCGTCATGCCAGGGGTTTACCGGCTTGCTGATCTAGGTGTGCGGGTCGGCTGCGGGGAGTCTTTGTGTCAATGTGACTAATATCACTTGTTTGACGTCTTGGCTGGTTGGGGTGGTCGGGGGGTTGTTGCTGGCTGGGGTGGCTTCATGGCGTCGGGGTGTCGCTCATGTGACATGACACGAACGTGGCTTGTGTTACGGCTGGTCGGCTGACCTGATGGGTCTCGGAATCGGTTGAAAATTGGATTGCCTGGTGGTTCGCGGAGGCGGATGTGCGTACGTTTTCCCTAGGCAATATGCTGTCCGTAACAAACTCAATGGCTGTTTCTGTGCCTCTTTTTAGACTTTGAGGTTTGATCCAGCTGGATTTTCAAGACCGATTCTGATAGCAAGGGGCTATGGACCCGCATTTGCGCGACTTGCGGTACTTCGTTGCCGTCGCTGAGGAACTGCACTTCACCAACGCCGCTCAGCGGCTGCACATCGCTCAACCCACCCTCTCGCGGCAGATTCGCCAGCTCGAACGCCAGCTCGACGTGGTGCTGTTCGACCGGAATCAGCGCAGTGTCGCGCTGACCGTGGCGGGTAAGGAGCTGCTCGAGGGCGCGCGCAAGATTCTCGAACTTTGGGAAGTCACCAACGTCGCCCTGCAGGAGGCGGGCGAGGTGCTGCGCGTCGGAATACAGAGTTCGATCGGGCGCGGCCTGATCGCCGATCTGGAGAGTGCCAGCGGCCATCGGCTCGCGCTGCACTCGGCGTCGTGGACCGACCCGTCCAGCGGCCTGGCCGGGCGGCAGGCGGACCTGGCGCTGATGTGGCTGCCCGTACCCGACTCGGGCCGCTACCGTTGGCAGGTGCTGCGCACCGAGCCGCGCTGGGTGCTGCTGCCGGAGAACCACCCGCTGGCCGACCGGGAGACCATCGAGTTCACCGATCTGGCCGACGAGCCGTTCATCGCGATGCCGCAGGAGGCGGGCTCGGCCCGCGACTTCTGGCTCGGCAACGACGCCCGCGGCGGCAAGCAGCCCAAGATCGGCGGCGAGGCCGCGACGGCCGAGGAGCGGCTGGAGGCGGTGAGCCTCGGGCTGGGTGTGTGCCTGCTGGCGGAGAACAACGTGCCGATGTACCGGTGGCCCGGGCTGACCGCGCGGCCGGTCACCGGCTTGCCGCCGTGCGAGCTGGCGGTGGCGTGGCGGGCCGACGACGATCGGCCGACGATCCTCGATTTCGCCAACCGTGTCATGGCCGGCGGGTTCGGAACTCCCGAGCAAGCTCAGGGCTGACCGGCGACCCGCCGCCACGGCCGCGCGGATTCGAGCTGGGCGGCCAGCCGCAGCAGTGTCGACTCGCTGCCCGGCGGGCCGGCCAGCTGCGCGGCGACCGGGGTGCCGGTGCGCGGATGGGTGCCCATCGGCACGCTGAGCGCGGGCCAGCCCACCAGGTTCCACAGCGGCGTGAACGGCGCGAACCGCGCGTTCGCCCAGACGTTGAGGAGCCAGCCGCGGCGGTGCCATTCGAGCGCGCGGGGCGGTGGTGTCGCGAGGGTTGGGGTGATCACGACATCGTGGTTATCGAAGAAGTCCAGCAGCCGCGCCTCGATGCGGTCGATCTGTCCCGGGCGCACCAGGCCGCAGCGCAGCACCGCCCGGCCCAGCGCGACGTGACGGTGGGTGCGTTGCTGTAGTCGCTCGGGATGTGGGACCGTGGCGGCCTCGCGCCCGGCATTGGCCACCCAGCGCAGGGCCAGCGCGGTGGCCGCGCCGGCGTAGGGCAGCGCGGTTTCCGACACGGTGTGCCCGGCCGTCGCGGCGGTCCGCGCGGCCGTGCGCGCCGCCCCCGCCCACTGCCGGTCCACGCGTAGCAGCGGCGACGGCGCACCGACGGCCAGGCCGATCCGCAGTGGCGCCGGGGTGTCGAGATCGGCCAGTGCGGGGCGGTCGGCCAGCACCGACAGCACCAGCGCGGCATCGGCGACGGTGGTCGCCAGCACGCCGTTCTCGGTCATGCCGTCCCAGGAGTCCAAACCGACCTCGGCGGGCACCACGCCGCGGCCCGGCTTGATGCCGACCGCGCCGCAGCAGGCGGCCGGAATGCGCACCGACCCCAGGCCGTCGTTCCCGTGTGCGACCGGCACCAGCCCGGCGCCCACCGCGGCGCCCGAGCCGCCCGACGAACCGCCCGCGCTGTAGTGAATGTTCCACGGGGAGCGCGTGATTCGCTCCGGAGTGTCGGTGACGCCCCACAGCCCGAACTCGGGCATCTCGGTCAGGCCGACGACCACCGCGCCCGCCGCGCGCAGCCGCCGCACCACCGGGTGATCGGTCGTGGCCGGACGGTCGTCCCCGGCGCGGGAACCACCCCTGGTCACCTCACCGGTGACGTCGATGTTGTTCTTCACCGCGATCGGCACACCGGCCAGCGGCAGCGAGTCGAGATCGGCGCGGTCGGCCAGCGCTTGTGCTTCCGCCCGCGCCCGCGCTTCGCGAACGATACTGAAAGCGTTGACTTTCGGATTTCCGTCGCGAATGCGGTCGAGGGCGGACTCCAGAATCTGCTCGGGGCGCACGACGCCGTCGCGCACCGCGGCCGCGATGGCGGTGGCCGTGCTGGGATCCGGTGCGGCTCCCGGCTCCTGCGGGGAGGTCGCGTCGGTCGTCTCGTTCGCACCCACCGGTACCTCCTGAGGGGCCCCGGTGCCGGCTTTCGGTGTCTGCTGGGAGGAATCCGCTGATGAGATGCCGTCGGCTAGGGCCGTGCCCTCGTTCTGCATGCTGCTTGCCCCCGTCGCGTCGTGGTCGAAATGGGGTGGTTGCGTGTTGACGCGCAAATTATCATTTCGGGCAACGCTCGGGGATGATGGTCTCGGGTGTGGCGGATTCTATCCGTCCCGCCGCCGACCGACCAGTGCGGAATCCGGTTCCGCGGCTGGTACGACAGGGTCCGGTATCGATGGGTGCGGATATGGTTTTCAGTTCCGACTCCGGCGGCGGTTTCGGGCGTCCAACGGCCGGAATCGAATTCGGCGCTGTGACGGCGTTCGCGAGTGCGTGGGAGGCCGGTGCCCGGCCGCCCGAGATCGCCGACTACCTGCCCGACGCCCGGACTTTACGGCTGGACGCATTGGTCGAGTTGATCCGCATCGACATGCGGTACCGATGGCTGTCCCGGTCGCCCGGCGCCCCGACGCCGGGCAAGCGGCTGCGCGAGTACTGCTCGGAGTTTCCGGAACTGGCGCCGGAGGGCATTCCGGCGCACCTGGTGTACGAGGAGTTCGTGATCCGCCGCCACAGCGGTGAGCGGGTGGATCCGCGCGACTGCCTGCGCGAGTATCCGGACCAGGCGGGGCAATTGCGCGAGTTGCTCAATGCCGACGACGAGGATCACAGCACCCGCCGCGCCGCGGACCTCGACGCGACCGTCCGGCCGCCGGACGAATCGGGAACCTGGGCGGGCGAACAGACCCGCACCACCACCGGGCTGATCGCCGAGTCCGGCGGCTCGGCAGCGCGCGCCGACGCCTTGAGCCGCATCGAGATCGGCCAGCGGATCGATGATTTCGAGTTGCTGACCGCGCTGGGCAGCGGCGCCTTCGCGCGGGTGTTCCTGGCCCGGCAGCGCAGCCTGCAGCGGCTGGTGGCGGTGAAGATCTCCGCCGACCGCGGCACCGAGCCGCAGACCCTCGCCCAGCTGGACCACGACTACATCGTGCGGGTCTTCGATCAACGGCTGCTCGAGGAATTCGATCCGGGCGCGGGCGCCGACCCGCGGGCGCGCCGGTTGCGGTTGCTGTACATGCAGTTCCTGCCCGGCGGCACGCTGCTCGGCGTGCTGCGCTGGGTCCGGGCCACGCCGCCGGCGCAGCGCAGCGGACAGCTGCTGCTGGACGCGGTCGACGCGGCGATGGAGGAGAAGGGCGAGATCCGCCCCACCGACTCCAGCGTGCGTGCCGAGCTGGCCGCGCTGTCGTGGCCGGAGACGGTGGCGTGGCTGGGCCGGCGGCTGGCCGAGGCGCTGTCCTATGCCGACGCCCACGGCGTGCTGCATCGCGACGTGAAACCGGCCAATGTGCTGTTGACCGCCGAGGCGGTCCCGAAGCTGGCCGACTTCAACATCAGCTTCAGCCGCACCCTGGCCGGTACCAGCCCGGTCGCGTACTTCGGTGGGTCGCTGTCGTACATGTCGCCGGAACAGCTGGAGGCCTGTCATCCGGGCTATGGGCGCTCCGCCGACGACCTCGACACCCGCGCCGACATCTACTCCCTGGGTGTGGTGCTGTGGGAACTACTCACCGGCGCAAAGCCTTTCGACGATGCCACGGCGGGCGAGGACGGCGACGTCACCACCCTGGGCCAGATGCTGGATCGCCGCCGGGCGGGCGTGGATCCGGCTGCGCTGGAGCAGATCCCGTCCGATTGCCCGGCCGCGCTGCGCCGCGTGCTGCTGTCGTGTCTCGCCCCGGAACGCGAAAAGCGCTGGGCCAGTGGGAAGGAACTGGCGCAGCAATTGCAGCTGTGCCTGGACGAGCGGGCCCGGGATCTGGTGGATCCGCCGCCGGGCAGCTGGCGGCTCCGGTTGCGGGCGTGGCGGGCGCCGCTGGCGGTGCTGGCCATCGGCATCCCGAACGCCTTCGCCTCGCTGTACAACATCGAACACAATCAGTCGCTGATCGTGGATCGGCTCAGCCAGCCTTCGCAGCACACGTTTCTGCTGGTGACCGCCATTGTGAACGCGGTGTTCTTTCCGGCGGGCTCGGCGGCCCTGGTGTATCTGTCGCGGCGGCTGATCACGGTGCCGCGCGGCTTGGCCAAGGGCCGGGAGTACGACCCGCGGGAGTTGGCACGGGCGCGGGCGGACGCGCTGTTACTCGGGGATCGTGCGGTGGTGGTGGCGTTTTCGCTGTGGGGGTTGGCCGCGCTCACCTTTCCGATTGCCCTGCGGCTGGCCACGGGCGAGGTCGGAATACGGGCGGTGGTCCACTTCCTGTCCTCGGTGCTGGTGTGCGGGGCGATGGCGGTGGCGTATCCGTTCTTCCTCGTGACGTTCTACATGGTGCGCTGCATCTATCCGATGTTCCTGCGGCACGGCGATGTCAGCGCCGTCGATGCCCGGCGGCTACGGCTGCTGGGGCGCCGGGCCACCAGGTATCTGGCGGTGGCGGCGTCGGTGCCGCTGCTGGCGGTCGCCGGGGTCACGTTCCTGCCGCCGGGCGACATTCCCAGTGTGGTGGTGGCGGTCCGGGTGCTGTGCGTGGGCGCGATCATCGCGTTCGTGGTGTCGTACGTGCTGTTCCGGGCGCTCGAGGCGGACCTGCGGGCGCTGGAGCGGGTGGTGGATCCGGTTGCGGCGCAGCACGATCACGAGATCGAGGAGCGCGAGTGAGGGGGCGTCGCATCGCGCCTCCGGGGCGCGGCGAGGGATCACGGTGAGTGAGGGGCCGGACGCCGCGGTCGCCCGGTTCGCCGCCGACTGGCAGGCCGCGGTGCGTGACGCGGGTACCGACCCGCCGCCACTGGCCCGCTACGTTCCGGAGGGTCCTGTCCTACGCACCGCCGTGCTGGCCGACCTGGTGCGCATCGATCTGCGCCAGCGCTGGCGGCGGACCCGCGAGGGCAAGCGAATGGCGGACT
This sequence comes from Nocardia wallacei, assembly GCF_029868745.1. Lineage (GTDB taxonomy): Bacteria > Actinomycetota > Actinomycetes > Mycobacteriales > Mycobacteriaceae > Nocardia > Nocardia wallacei_B. The sequence goes on from NZ_JARWOP010000319.1 coordinate 20,067, forward strand.
ACGGCAAGGAGTTTCCCGAACTCACCACCAGCCCGCGCTTCCTGGAACTGGTGTGCGAGGAGTACGCGCTACGCACCCGATATCACCGCACGAGCGTCGCGGACTTCCTCGGCGACTACCCCGAGTTGGCCGCCGAACTCGCCCCGTTACTCGGCGCGGACGGCAACGGCGGAGGTGCGGTTGTTGATTCGGAGGGGGCGTGGTCCGGTGGGGAGCTGGATGTCGAGGTTCGCCCGGGGCGGCGGCTGGACGACTTCGATCTCATCACGCTGATCGGGGGGACCGCGCGGGCGAAAGTATTTCTGGCTCGGCAGCATTCGATGCAGCGCTTGGTCGCGGTGCGGGTCGCTGCGGTCGGCGGGCAGGACTCGCGGACCGTAGCGCAGCTGGACCATCCGTATATCGTGCGGCTGTTCGACCAGCGGGTGGTCGACCGGGACGCGGGGGAGCCGCTGCGGCTGGAGTACATGCAGTATCTGCCCGGCGGCAGTGTCGCGGATCTGTTGCGGCTGCGGCGATCCGAGGCCGGGCTCGGCGGCGGGGCGCTGCTGTTGCGGTCGGTGGACGCGGTCATGGCGGCGCGCGGGGAGATCCGGCCCACCGACTCGACCGTGCGTGCCGAGATCGCGGCGCTGTCGTGGCCGGAGACGGTGGCGTGGGTGGGCCGTCGGCTGGCCGCGGCATTGGATTACGCCGGCTACCGCGGTGTGGCGCATCGCGATATCAAGCCGGAGAACGTCCTGTTCACCGCGGAAGGCATTCCGAAGCTGGCCGATTTCCGTGCCGATGCGCCGGAAACGGCGGCGGCCGAGCATGATTCGGTCATGTACCGGGCTCCGGAGCAACGGGACGGATCGACCGGCGTGGCCGCTCTCGACAGCCGTGCCGACATCTACGCGCTGGGCGTGCTGCTGTGGGAACTACTCACGGGCAGTGTGCCTTTCGAGGAGAAGCCCGGAGCCGGCGACGAACCCGCCACCGATGACCGGGAATCGCAGCTCCCACCCGACACCCCGGCCACCCTCCGTCGAACGCTGCTGCGCTGTCTGGACCCGGACCCGCGACGGCGCTGGCGCTCCGGGTCCGACCTGGCCGGACAACTGGAACTGTGCCTGGACGCCCGAGCACGCGACCTGGTGGACCCGCCGCCGACGAGCCTGCGCTACCGGGCGCGCGCCTGGTGGTTCCCGATCACCACGGCCTGCGTCGGACTGCCGAACGTGCTGGCCAGCTTCTACAACATCCGGCTCAACGACAGCCTCGTCATCGACCGGCTGGCCGCGGCGGACCAGGGCCGTTACGCCACGGTCGGATTGATCAACAACCTCATCACGTTCCCGCTGGCGGCCTTGCTGATGGTGTTGCTGAGCAGGCGCGCGATGCTCATGTCGCATCGCTTGCGGCGCCGGGCAGAAGCGGACCCCGGCCCCGGTGACGCCGCGCGCGAGGTCGACGCGCGAGAGCTGGCGGTGGCGCGGCGGCAGGTGCTGTCGCTCGGTGACCGGCTGGTGTGGGTGCCGTTCGGCATGTGGCTGCTGGCCGGAATCGCCTGGCCGGTGGCGGTGATGGCGATCGGCGTGACACTGCCCGCCCGCAACTTCGCGCACTTCTACACCGCGCAGGTGGTCTGTGCCGCGATCGCGCTCGCCTACCCGTTCTTCCTGGTCACGATGTACGCCGTGCGCTCGGTGTATCCGCAGCTGCTGGTCGCGGGCGCGGTGGGACCGGAGGACGGGCGGCAGCTGTGGGCGCTGGCCCGGCGCGCCAATTTCTACCTCGCCGCGGCGGCGTCGGTGCCGTTGCTCGGCGTCGCCAGCGCCACCCTGGTTCCCGGCGACCAGCTGTGGCAGGTGATCGGGCCGGTGCGCGTGCTGAGCGTCGGTGGCATCCTGGCATTCGTGCTGACCTACCGAATGTTTCGGCTGCTGGAACGGGACCTGCGCGCACTGGGGCGGGTCATTCCGCGGAGTGCGGGGTGACGGTGCCGTTCGCGCGCATCGTGAGCCTGTCGCATGTGCACGATCCGGCGACGACGCCGCTGTATCCCGGCGACCCGGCCTTCACCGCCGAGACCGTGGCCACCATCGAGCACGACGGGTACTTCCTGCGCCGGATCGTTCAGGCCGAACACACCGGAACCCATTGGGGCGCACCGATTCACTTCGATCCGGCCGGCGCCGCCGCGGACCAGCTCGACCCCGAGGACCTGCTGCTGCCGGCCGTGCGCATCGATGTTCGCGAGAAGTGTTCCGGCAACCGCGATTACGCGATCACGGTGGCGGATCTCCGCGACTGGGAGGAGCGGCACGGGGCGATCCCGCCGGGCGCCGCGGTGATCGCCTGGACCGGCTGGGACGGCTTGTGGGGCACTCCCGATTTCCTCGGCGTGGGCGAATCCGAGGGTCGCCAACCGGGTTTCGCGCCGTCGGCCGTGCACTGGCTGATCGACACCGGACGGCTCGGGCGCCGGGGCGCCCTCGGCATCGACACCTTCGGCCCGGACCTCGGCGCCGACGACTCCTACACGGTCTCGAAGCTGCTGTACCGGCGGCACCGGATCAGTCTCGAATGCCTCGCCAACCTCGCCGACCTGCCCGAGAGCGGCGCCTGGGTGCTGGCGGGCGGCGCGATCCACCGGGGCGGGTCCGGCTCGCCCGCGGGCGTGTATGCCCTGATCCCGCGCTGACCCGTCGTCGTTCCGGGTCCCGCGGCGCACGGGCGCGGGTAGGGTCGGCGAATGGTCGGACGAGGCGAGATATCGCTGGAGGAACTGGCGGCGCGAATCTTGGAACGGGCCGATGGGCGCGACGGGCGGTTCGTACTCGGTATCGCCGGTCCGCCCGGAGCGGGCAAATCCACCCTGGCCGTGGCCTTGCGTGACACCCTCGACGACCGCTGCGGCGCGGCGGTCGCCGAGGTGGCGCCGATGGACGGTTTCCACCTGACCAATGCCGAACTCCGCGCGGCGGGCGCGCTGGCCCGCAAGGGCGAGCCGGACACCTTCGATGTCTCCGCATACCTGGACCGCCTGCGCAAACTGCGGGAAGCGCCGGTGGGACAGCCGGTTTCGTGGCCGGCCTACGACCGGTCGCGGCACGAGCCCGTCGCGGACGGCGTGCTGTTCGACCGGCAGCGCATCGCGATCACCGAGGGCAACTACCTGCTGCTCGGCGCGGCCGGATCGCCCGGATGGTCCGAGGTGCGGCAGTATCTCGACGCGGCCTGGTATCTCGACGCGCCACCCGAGCTGCTGCGAAAGCGCCTGCTGCGTCGCCATATTCGCGGCGGCAAGACCGCGGAGTTCGCGCAGGCGAAGGTGGCGCGCAGCGATCTGCTGAACGCTGAGCTGGTCGCCGCGACCCGCGACCGCGCGGAGCTGGTGCTGCGCGCGAGCGGGCGGCACTATCTCGTGCTCTGATCCGGTCGTGGGTGCTGCCGCATCCATTACCGGGTGCCGAGATAGGCGCACGACTCGGTCGCGACGGCCGCCGCGGCGCGCAGTGCGTCCGTAAACGACTGTCCCGCAGCGTAATAGTGGCAGAATGCGCCGTGGAGAATATCCCCCGCGCCGAGAGTGTCGACCGCCGGTGTCCGCGGGACGACTATTTCACCCGTGACCGGCTCGGCTTCCGAGTACCGGATCGGCTTGTCGCCCTGGGTGATCGCGACCTGATGTACGCCGCGAGCGTGGAGGTCGTCGAAGACTTCGGCCGGGGTGCCGGAGATCCCCGGCGGAGTGAAGGCGGACGAGCAGATCGCGATGTCCACCAGGGGCAGCAGTTCGGCGTGGACGGGCCGCCAGCGACCGGCGTCCAGTACCACGGTGACCCCGGTTTCCCGTGCGGCGGTGGCGAATCCGAGGGCCAGGTCCGGATAGTGCCCGTCCACCAGCACGACGACGGCGTCGCGCAACGGCCCGAGCCTGCCGCGGTCGAACGGTGCGGAGATCCGCGAACCGTCCAGCGACACGATGGTGCGGGTCCCGGATTCGGTCGCTACCACGATGGAGGACACCGGCGGCCGCTCGGCGCTGTCCGGCGTGACATCCACCGGCGCGACCCCGTACCTGTCGAGGTCGCGCCGGATCGTCTGTGCCAGTTGATGTTCCCCGAGCGCGGTGATCAGCGCCGGACTGCGCCCGGACAGGAACGCGTAGGCCACCGCCGCGTTCGCCGCCGGGCCGCGGGGGGGGGGGGGGGGGGGGGGGGGGGGGGGGGGGGGGGGGGGGGGGGGGCGGGGGGCGCGGCCGCCGGCGGCGGGGGAGGCGG
>NZ_JARWOP010000320.1 GCF_029868745.1 Nocardia wallacei
GGGGGGGAACCTTCCTTCTGCGCCGTGCCCCCCCACACCCGCCCCCCCCCCCGGGGGGGGGGGGGGGGGCGCCGGGGTGTGGTGGGACGTTACCGGGCGGCAGGGCCGCTGTGGGCGCCCGGAGCGCTCTGCGTTCCCGGAGTGGTTCCGGTGCCCTGGCTTTCCGAGCTGCCCGGTCCGAGCAGGGTGGCGGCCAGGGTATACGCCAGGTTGATCAGCTCGGAGTTGACCGCGGCGTCATCCATACCCAGCGACTTCGCCAAGGGAAGGAGGAGCTGCATGGCGGTCGTGACCAGTGAGCTGGCGGCAGAGTCCGGAGTTGCGCCCGGCTGCACGGCGGTGGACGGGTCGGAGCCCTGCGCGGTGCCCGGAGAAGCTTGCGGTGCTTTTCCGGAGTTCCCGGGCGTGGTCCCGCTCGGTGCGCCGGGAGCGTAGGCGTCGGGCGAGGTACGCGCGTTCGGCGTGGTGTACGCATTGGGCGAACCCGGACCCGGCGCGTCCGGCGTCCCCGGGGTGTAGCTACCAGGCACGTTCTGCGCGTACGCATTCGGAAGCCCAGCCCCTGATGCCGCCCCACCACTTCCCTGCGCGGGCACCCCCGGCGCCCCCTTTCCCGCCTCAGGCCCAGCCTCCGCAGACGCACCCGGCGCAACCTGCCCCGTTCCCTGAGTAGAAGGCCCGGCCGCACCCTCAGCCCCGACGCCCGAGGCAGACTGACCCGCACCCGGCACGGACTGAGCGGACACACCCGGAGCCCCAGCACCCGGGGCAGACTGGTCCGCACCCGGCACGGACTGCGCAGACGTACCCTCAGCCCCAACCCCCGGCGCAGACTGACCCGCACCCGGCACCGACCGCGCTGGCACACCCTCAACCCCGACACCCGGCACAGACTGACCCGCACCCGGCACGGACCGCGCAGCCGCACCCTCAGCCCCGACACCCGGCGCAGACTGATTCACGCCTGGCACCGACGTACCCGTAGCCCCGACGCCCGGCGCAGGTTGATCTGCTCCCGGTGCGGACTGGGCCGCAGCGCCCGGCGGGGTTTGTGCGGATGCGCCCGGCGGCGTGGCTGCGGAGGGCGATTGCTCCGTTCCCGGTGCGGGCGCGCCTGGCGCGGTTTGGTCCGTCGGCGCGAGTCCGTTGGGCGCGGATTGTGCCGCCGCGCCCCCGGCCGTTCCGGCGGAGCCGGGTGCGGTCTGGTTGTTACCCGGCGTTTCGTCGGCAGGCGCGGTCGTCGATGAACGGCCGGGCGCATTGCCCTGCAATGCGTCGGCGGGGGCGCTGTTCGGTAGCGAATTCTCCTGGCCCGGTGGGGTATTCGCCGACGCGCGGCCCTCGGCGGAACCGGACGGCAGCGGCGGGCCGCCGAAGCCGAGCAGGTAGCCGGTCAGGCCGGTGGCGATGGCGACGGCGTGCTGGAGTTGTCCTTCGCGGGACTCCAGTTGGGCTGCGTCCTCCGGGTTGGCGCCGTTGCCCATTTCCAGGAAGACGTCCGGGACCCTGGTCAGCGCGGGCCCGGCGATGTCGGCGCGGGTTTGCAGACCGTCGACCGCGCCGCCGTAGGTCGCGGTGGGGAAACCGGCTTGCAGGTAGGCGTCGCGCACGACCTTGGTCGCGGCCAGCCCGGCACCCGACTGCACCTGGTGAGCCGTGGGATCCGGGATCGGCAGTTGCGGCACGATCAGGTGGAAGCCGCGTTCGGAGACCGGCGCGCCGTCGGCGTGGATGCTGATCGCGACGTCCGCGCCGGAGTCGTTCGCCGCAGCGGCGCGCTCATCGATGCAACTGCCCCAGCCGCTGTCGTCGGCGCGGCTGAGCACGACCTTGGCGCCCATCGCCTCCAGCGACTGCTTCACCAGCTGCGACACGTTCCAGGTGATGGTGTGCTCGGGCACGCCGTTCACCGTGGTCATGCCGGTCGTCTGGCATTCCTTGGTGCCGCCGCGGCCGTCGCCGACCGGGCGGCTGATGTCCTGGTTGTGGTCGGAGCCCTGGTGACCCGGGTCGAGGAACACCGTTTTGCCGGCGAGCTTCGTCGACATGTCCGGATCGGTGGGGGCGGCGACTGCGACTGCCGGAAGCATCCCGGCGGATGGAACGAGGGCCGCGGCCGTGACGGCGAGGCAGAGACCGGCCTTGACGATGCTTGGCTTCATGTGCGGACGGCGCACCCAGTAGCGGGGCGCCCCTCCCTTCCCACTAGTAACACCAAACCCAGTGGTTCACTCTGGCAACACCGGTCTCACCACGCAAGCACAGTTATCGAACCGTTACTGCTGTAATCAGGCGCTGCGAGGGAGCTGACGCAGTGATCTTAGGGCGTAATGCACCCGAGTCTTGACCGTCCCGACCGGCACCCCGAGGTCCTCAGCAACATCTCGGTAAGCGCGATCGTGCAGAATCACCTGCACCACGGCGTGTCGCTGGGGATCGGGCAGCCGGGCCAGCAGTTCGGAAACGAGCAGCCCGTCTGCCAGCGTGTCGGCGAAGTCCGGGCGGGCACCGCGCCGGTCGGCGGCCTCGGCGAAGTCGTCCCAGCTCGCCTCCGCCGGCCGCACGGCACGCATCCGGGCGAGGTCGGTGAGCACGTTGCGCTCGATCGACAGCAGCCAGGTGCGCACGCTGCTCTTGTCGGGGTTGTAGGTCGCGCAGCCGCGCCACGCCCGCAGCAGCGTGTCCTGCACCGCGTGCTCGGCCAGACCGGTATCACCCAGCCTCCGCATCGCCCGCCAATGCAATAGCCCCTGGTCGGAGGCGAGCACCGCGGCCAGCCCGGCCCGGGTACACAGTCGTGCGCACCGCGGACCGCAGGCGATGTCACTGTCGGGGGAAACAGACCGGAGACCACTCATGCTTGGATATCGCGAGAAGCGCGCAGAAGGCATCGCTGCGCGCACATCAATTTTCGGGAATCCGTCCGACGACTGTGGCGCGCCACCAAATTTCATCATTTCGGCCAATCGGTCTCGCGAACTCTGATAGACCGGACCCCCGGAAGTCACGGGGAACTTCCGCGGGTTGTCCGGACCGATCGGTAGCCCGCACATGAAGTCGAGGAGGAACGCCGTGCGTGGACGCACGTTTGTGATCGCGGGAGCCGTGGCCTCCGCGGTGACCGTGCTCGGATCCGGAACCGCCGCCGCCGACCCGGCGACGAACGTCCCCGGTGACGGGCTGTACCGGGTGGGTGTCGACATCCAGCCCGGCATTTACCAGGCGCCCGGGACGACCGATCCGGTGCACGCCTGCTACTGGCAGCGCTTGCGCAAGGTGCCGGATGCGGCCGACCCCGATCCGAACCAGTTCATCATCGCCAGCGACCTGACCCGAACCAACCCGGTCCGGGTGCTGATCAAGCCGGGCGACGTCGCCTTCCAGACCACCAACTGCGGTCCCTGGGTGATGGTGCCCGCACCGCCGCCCACCGGTTCGTATGGTCCGGGCGGCCTGTTCGGCAGCGAATTCTGACCCACCGCGGGGCCGCCCCCCCCCCGGGCGCGGGGGGGGCCCCCCCCCCAGGGAG
>NZ_JARWOP010000321.1 GCF_029868745.1 Nocardia wallacei
TGATGACGAAGGTCGAGCGCACCTCCGATGTCATGCAGCGGCTCATCGAGGAGTACCTGGAGTCCTGCGAGCGGCTGAACAAGCTCAACAACATCTGACCCGCTGTCGGTGGGGGGGGGCGGGCCCCCCCCCCCCCCCCCCGCGCGTTTGTTTTGCGGCCCCCGCGCGTGGGGGCGGCCGCCCCGCCCCCCCGCCGCCCCCCCCCCGGGGGGGGGGGGGGGGCGCCCCCCCCCCCCCCCCCGACAGCGGGTCAGATGTTGTTGAGCTTGTTCAGCCGCTCGCAGGACTCCAGGTACTCCTCGATGAGCCGCTGCATGACATCGGAGGTGCGCTCGACCTTCGTCATCATGCCGACGATCTGCCCGACCGGGTTGAAGTTGACGTCCTTGGCCGCCTCCGGGTACCGGTGGCCCCGCTTGACGCCGTCGAGGGCGACCATCATCTGCAGCGGCATCGGCAGCGGGTCCGGGTTGTCGGCCGACTCCCACGCATCGGTCCAGTCGTTGCGCAGCATGCGGGCCGGCTTGCCGGTCCACGCCCGCGACCGGATGGTGTCGTGGCTGGTCGCGTCGATGTAGCTCTGCATCTGCGCGGGCGGCACATTGGCCTCTTCGACCGTCAGCCAGATCGACCCGGTCCAGGCTCCCGCCGCGCCCATCGCCATCGCGGCCGCGACCTGGCGGCCACTGCCGATGCCACCGGCCGCTAGCACCGGCAGGTCGCCGACGGCGTCGATCACCTGCGGCCACAGCACCAGCGAGGACACCTCGCCGCAGTGCCCGCCGCCCTCGGTGCCCTGGCAGACGACGAAATCCAGGCCCGCGCGCTTGTGGTTGAGGGCGTGCTTGACCGACCCGCACAGCGCGCCGATCAACCGGCCGGAGTCCTGCACCTGCTTGACGATGTCGTCGGGCGGGGTGCCCAGCGCGTTGGCGACCAGCTTGGCCTTCGGGTGCTTCAGGATGACCTCGACCTGCGGACCGGCGGTGGTGGCCGTCCAGCCGAGCAGCTGGTTGTGGTGCTCGCCCTCGGGCAGCTTCGGCACGCCGTGGTCGGCGAGGAGCTTCTCGGCGAAGTCGCGATGGCCCTGCGGAACCAGTTCGGCCAGTTTGGCTTCCAGCTCCGCGGGGCTCAGCCCGTCGATGCCCTTGCCCTCGTACTTGGACGGGATGACCAGGTCCACGCCGTAGACGCCCTGCACATGGTCGTCCAGCCAGGCCAGCTCGACCTCGAGCTCCTCGGCGGTGAATCCCACCGCGCCCAGCACACCGATGCCGCCGGCGTTGCTGACCGCGGCGGCGACGTCGCGGCAATGGGTGAAAGCGAAGATGGGGACGTCGATACCCAGTCGTTCGCAGATCTCGGTACGCATGGCCTGGTGGACTCCTCTTGTCTTCCGGCGCTGGAAAGCCTCGCCGCACACACTAGAACACGTTTCAGAATTAGCCTAGCGCCTCGGTGTCGTCAAATCGAGTGTCGGCGATGAAAGTGATCGAACCGCTGGGTATGAAGCATGGTCGCCGGAGGAACCGCGGCCACGGGGTGGTCGGGTCGGACCTCGCAACGCGTTCTAGTTAGTGGCGGCGGAGGCAATCACGCACCACTGCGCGAATCGCTACATTCCGATCAAAGCGGGCGTGGATGCCGCAGGGTAGCCATTACGCTCGGGGGTGGCCGGACACGGCCGGCGGGGCGAATCGACCGATCCGATCGAGAACTCGACAACGGAGGGTATCGCGATGCAGGCTCTGCAGTATCGAACCATCGGCGCGGCACCGGAACTGGTCACGGTGCCCGATCCCGAGCCCGGACCGGGCCAGGTGCTGTTGCGGGTGTCGGCGGCGGGCGTCTGCCATTCCGACATCGCGGTGATGTCCTGGCCGGAGAGTGAGTTCCCCTACCGGTTGCCGCTGACGCTCGGGCACGAGGGGGCCGGGACGATCGCCGCCCTCGGTGCGGGGGTCACCGGGTTCTCGGTCGGCGATTCGGTCGCCGTCTACGGACCCTGGGGTTGCGGCGCGTGCCCGCCCTGCGCCGCGGGCCGGGAGAACTACTGCCTGCGCGCGACCGAACTGGGCATCTTCCCGCCCGGCCTGGGCGCGCCGGGCGCCATCGCCGAGTACCTGATCGTGGACGACGCCCGGCACCTGGAACCGCTCGACGGTCTCGACCCGGTACAGACGGTGCCGCTGACCGATGCCGGGCTCACGCCGTACCACGCCGTCAAACGGTCGCTGCCGAAGCTGGTGCCGGGGTCGACGGCGGTGGTCATCGGCGCGGGCGGACTCGGGCACGTGGCCATTCAGTTGCTGCGCGCGGTGAGTCCCGCCCGCGTGATCGCGTTGGACGTCAACGCCGACAAGCTCGAACTGGCGCGCACGGTCGGCGCCCACGAGGTGGTGACCTCCGACGAGAAGGCCGCCGGACGCGTGCGCGAACTCACCGGCGGCCGCGGTGCGACGGCCGTGTTCGATTTCGTGGGCGCCGCACCGACCACGGCCACGGCCGCCGCATGCGTCGCGATGGAGGGCGATGTGACGATCGTCGGCATCGGCGGCGGCACCATCCCCGTCGGCTTCGGGGTACTGCCCTTCGAGGTCTCGGTGACCGCCCCGTACTGGGGCAGCCGCGGCGAACTGCGCGAAGTGCTGGACCTGGCCCGAGCCGGAGCGATCGACGTGCACGTCGAGACGTTCGCGATGGAGGAGGCGCCGCTCGCCTACGAACGGCTGCACGCCGGAAAGATCAACGGGCGCGCGGTGATTCTGCCCAACGGCTAGCCCGCGCTACTCGATCTCGAGATTTTCGTAGGTGACGATCAGCTTCTCGGTGAGTACGCCGGAGTCGCCCGCGCGCACGGCGCCGACCTCGAATGCCCTCGGCGACATGGCGGTCAGCTCGCAGCGGCGTACCACCCGGCCGGTGAGGTCGTAGATGATGACGGCGCCGTTCTTGCGGGCGGCGGCCGGATCGCCGGAGCGGCTCTCGGTGATCCACTTCTCGAAGCTCTTGTCGTCGGTCACCGCGCGAGTCAGGGTGACCTCGCCCGCCTTGGGACGGCCGGGCAGCTTCCGCACCAGGTACTTGCCGTCGGGGGTGTTCTGTTTCAGCTCGATCACGTCCTGGCCGAAGCCGAGGCCGGACACCTCCGAGATCGGCGTGATCAACACGCTGTCGATCTCCAGTGCGAGTGAGCGAACGGCCGTGGTATCGAAGTCCGGAAGCGCCATGATGCCCTACCTTCTGTGGGGTCATTGCACGAGGTGAACTGGTACTCGGCAGCTTACGGCGGCGCGGCTGGGCGTAGCGACGGTATCGTCCGTTTCCCGCCGGAATCGGCGTCGCGGCGTTCCTACTGTCGACGCCATGCAACTCGAGACGACTCCGGACATTCGCGCCACGGCATTGCGGACACCCGTGGTGTGGTTCATGGCGCTGGCGGCGGCGTTCGGCACCGCCGCGGTCTATCCGCTGCAACCGGCGGTGGCGCAGGTCGCCGGATCGCTGCACACCACACCGGCGGCGATCGGTGCGGCGCTGGCGGGTGGTCCGATCGGCTACCTGCTGGGTCTGGCGCTGCTGGTGCCGCTCGTCGACCGGTACCCGCCGCGCCACGTGCTGTCGGTCCAATTCGGCGGGCTCGCAACCGCTTCCGCCGCGAGTGCGGTGGCGCAATCACCGTGGACGCTCGCCCTGGTGACCGGACTGGTCGGCGCGTGCTCCTCGGTGGGCGCCCAATTGAGTTCGGTCGCAGGGCGTTTCGCGGAGCCCGGGCGGCGGTCGACCGTGCTGGGGATGGTGACCGCCGGAATCTCGGCGGGCATTCTCGCGGGACGGATCGCGGGCGGCTGGCTGGCGGACGTCATCGGCTGGCGCGCAATGCTTCTGGTCTTCGCGGCGGCGTGCGCGACCCTCGCCGTGGCCGCCCGGCTCGTGCTACCCGCCGCGAAGGGGACGGCGACGACGGGCTACCTGGCGACGCTGCGCGGCATACCCGGCCTGTACGCGCGCTACCCGCTGCTGCGGCTGGCGGCCGGCCGGGGCGCCCTGTGGTTCTTCGCATTCTGCGCGATCTGGGCCGGGCTCGCGGTCGCCTTGTCCGGCCCGCCGTTCTCGTACTCGCCCGAGCGCATCGGCCTGTATGCCGTCGCGGGCCTGCTGGGCATCCTCGCCACCCGGATCTCCGGGGCGTGGACCGATCGGGTCGGCACCCGGCGGGTCATCCTGCTCGGGCTGGCGCTGTCCGGGCTCGGCGCGGCGATTCTCGCTGTCTCGCTGTCGAATACGGTGGTCACGCTGCTGTGCCTGGGCTTGTTCGACGCCGGCCTGTTCGCCGCGCAGGTCGCCAATCAGAGCACGGTCCTCGGCATCGATCCGGCCGCACCCGCCCGATTCAACAGCGCCTACATGGTGGTCTACTTCGTCGGCGGCAGCGCCGGCACCGCCTTCGGCGCCGCAGCGGTCGGCTGGTTCGGTTGGACCCCAACAGTTTCCGTCGCCGTCGCATCGATAGCGGTGGCCGCCACACAGGTTCGCCGGATCAGCTGAACAGACCGGCGCGGGCGGCGGTCAGCGCCACCGCAGTGGCCGCGTCGGCGGTGTCCTCGGTCACCCGTTCGCGCGGAATCAGGACGCGGAAATATATCGGCGCCACAAGGGTTTTGATCAGTTCGGCCGGATCGGTGCCGACGGGGATCTCGCCGCGCGCGATCGCCCGCGGCACGATCGGCAGTGCCCGGCGGATCCGATCACGGAAGGCGTGCCGCATGACATCGGGCGGCGCCGGTGAGCCCGCGGCGGGCACCATGACCGCGAGGACCGCACGGCCGGACGGACTGTTGATCCACGCGACCAGGCTGCGGGCCAGCGCCCGCAGGTCCGCCTCGACCGAACCCGTATCGGGGATGGGCAATTCCGCCGCGACGCTGTCGGCCAAGGCATCGGCGATCAAGGCGTCGCGGTCGGGCCAACGCCGGTAGACGGTGGTCTTGTGCACGCCGGCGCGCTGGGCGACCTCCTCGACGGTGAATGCGGCGTAGCCCCGTTCGCCCAACTCGGCTGCCGCCGCGGCGAGCACGGCGGCACGAACCTTCGGCCCGCGGCCGGGCGGTGCGACAGAACCCATTGCAACTCCTTGTTGCGATATCGACAACGGTCGGGCACGCTGATTCTATCGCAACACGAAGTTGCGATGAGGGATGGGAGTTCCGATGTTGTCGAAGACGGTCCGGGCGGCGGCCCTGTTGTTTCCCGGTCTGCTGGCCGGGGCCTTCGGGTACGGCGCGGTGAATGTGCTGTACGCGTTTCGCGAAGTGCCCCTTGATGTTCGGTTCACATTCCACACCGCTCTGATGCGGGTCAACGGCCCGGTGATGCAGATTCTGATGGGGTTGGCCGTGTTGAGCACTCTGCTGCTGGCGGTCCGCTCGACGTCTTGGGCGCGGCGGGTGGCGGCGAGCGCCTCGGCGCTGACGGTCGCGTCGTTCCTCGTGACCCGGTTCGGGAATGTGCCGATCAATCAGCAGATCAAACGCTGGGCAACGGGCACGCCGCCCAGCGACTACGCCGACATCCTGCGACGCTGGGAGCTGTTCCACTTCACTCGGACCGGATGCGCTGTCCTGGCATTCGTTCTGGCCATTACGGCTTGTTATACCTCTGTGACGAGTTCGCGGGAGGCTCGTCGGCGGGGGCGCGTATTCTGAGCTACACGAGCACGCGGGTTCGCCTTGAGAATGCAGGGTCGGCCTGACCACGATGCCGCAGGCATTCATCCCGATTCGGGGAAGACCATGACTCCCAGTGCCGGCTCTTACTCCATTTCCACCACTCCTCCGACCTGGTTCGCCAGATCGCCCGAGGATCAGCTGTTCTTCCGGCTTCGGCGGCGCGGCGACATCGCGGTGCTGTCGGTGCGCGGCGAAGCCGACGCGTACACGCTGGCACTGTGGCGACAGCGAGTCCGGGAGGCCGCCGAGACCGCGCGCGCCGCGGGCGGCGCCCTCATCGTCGATGCCACCACACTCGATTTCATCTCGCTGCGCACGCTGGCCGCGCTGGCCGAGGACGCCGCGGCATACCACCGGGAGGGCGTCGAAATTTGCCTGGTGACAACCAACCTGCGGATAGCGCGCCTGGCCTGCTCCGACTCGCGCACCGCCCGCCTGGCGATCCGCTCGACGGTGGTGAGCGCGTTGACGGCGTTCGAACTGCGCAGGCGTCCCGGCCTCGCGACGGCACGGCCGTATCGGGCACCGCAGATCACGGATGAACCAGGGGCCGAACAGCTCCGGCATCTCGGTTCGTCGCGTCGGCACGGTTCCGACTCACCCCGCTAGGTCGCGAAGGTGATTCCGGTGAGTCGTTCGCTCTCGGCCCACAATCGCGCGCCCAGCTCGGGATCGTCGGTGCCTTTCGGAAGTTTCGCGGGTCCGGGGGTGCCGGAGGTCTGGTCGCGCCCGGCCGGACCGATGAATTCTCCGCTGGTGACATCGGGGCTGGTGGCGGCGTAGAGCGAGGGCCAGGCGGCTCCGACGGCGGAACCCATCAGCAAGCGCGCCGCGAGCGGAGTGAACAGGCGTGTCAGCGGTCCGGTGCCGTGTTGCTGGAGGCCGGTCATCGCCGCACCGGGGTGCACGACGAAGGCTTCGACGGTGGTGTGGGCGGTACGACGGGCGAGTTCGAGGGTGTAGACGATGTTGGCGCGCTTGGACTTCGCGTATGCGGACATGCCGCGGTAGCTGTTCTCGCTCATCAGGTCATCGAGCTTGCCGATGGGCCAGCGTGCGGCGATCGCGCTGACGGTGACCACGCGAGCTCCGGCCGAGCGGCGCAGCGCGGGCCAGACCTGAGCGTTGAAGGCGAAGTGCCCGAGGTGGTTGGTACCCACGGTCATCTCGAACCCGTCGCGAGTGGTCAGGCGTGTGGGCAGGTTCATCACCCCGGCATTGTTGAACAGCAGGTCGATGGTCTCGGTTGCGGCGATTCGCTCGGCCGCACCGCGCACCGAGGCGAGGTCGGACAGATTCAGGAGCAGGGTGTCGGTCTTTGCCTGCGGCGCCGCGGCGCGCACGACATCGATCGCCTCGTCCAGCTTGGCCTGGTTACGACCGGCGAGGATCACCCGCGCTCCGCAAGTGGCCAGAACGCGGGCCGTCTCCAGGCCGATCCCGCTGTTGGCGCCGGTGACCAGGGCGGTGCGGCCGGTGTGGTCAGGGATGTCGGCCGGTGTCCAATGCGCCATGCGGATCACGTCTCTCTTGTTGAATGAATGTTCATTAGCAGATTGCGGGATCGGACGCCGCTTTGTCAAATGAACGTTCAATAACTAACGTGGGGCTGTGCCCACCAGGAATCCCGAAGCGAAACGACAGCAGCTGTTCGACGCCGCGCTGGCCGAGTTCGCCGAGTTCGGCCTGGCCGGAGCGCGTATCGATCGGCTGGCCAAGCGCGCGGGAATCAGCGCGGGTTTGGTGTATTCGTTCTACAAGGGCAAAGACGAACTGTTCGACGCCGTCTTCGACATGATCGTGGACACGACGGTGGCGACCGTGCCGCTGGATGCCGACCGGCTACCCGAATACGCGGGTCAGCTCTACGACGCCGGACGGGCCCACCCGGAGGTCATGCGGTTCCTGATGTGGTACCACCTGCTGCGTGGCGACTCCGCGCAGCGTGCCTCGGTGGCCGAGTCGATGCAGGCCAAAGTCGAGGCGATCGAACAGGCACAGCACCGCGGGACGGTGACCACCACACAACCCGCCGCGCACATCCTGGCCCTGGTGCTGACGATCGCGAACATGTGGCATCAACCCGCGGAAGACATCGCGCGATTGGTACCCGAACCTCAACGCCGCAGCCTTGTGCTGCACGCTGTCACCACCCTGATCTCCTAGGGCTCGAGCATCGTCAGGTAGGCATCGAGTTGAGCCGCGCCCGCGAGCAGGTCGCGGCTGCGGACGGTGATCCGGGTCTGCCACGAGTCGAGGAAGGCGCGGGAGGCCTCCGTCCCGCCCGCCTCGCGCAGCGACTCGAGGAACCGCGCGACCTGGCGCAGCGGATGGCCGCCGCGGCGGAGCCGGCGGGCGATCTCGGCGTCGCGCACGTCGTCGGCTCCGTAGGTGCGATAGCCCGTCGCGCGGTCGCGGACGGGGTGCAGGATGCCCTCGGTTTCCCAGGCGCGCAAGGTCGCCGGATGGACGTCGAGGCGGCGCGCGAGTTCGCCGACGGTCAGGGGTCGGCCGTGTAGCGGAGTCGGCGATGGGCCGGACAGGCTGCCCAGAGCCGTCGCGACCTCGGCCCGGGTGGTGCGTTCGGCGACCAGGGCGACGTGCGCGGCGTCGATGAGCCGGTATACGGATTCGGTATCACCCCGGTTGGCCGCGCGCAGGATCTCCATCGCCGGTTCATGTCCGTGGCCGCGGCGCAATGCGAGGAACGCGCGCAAGGCCTGCGCGTGCAGCGGTGTGTAGCGGCGATAGCCGGACTCGCTGCGCTCGGTCGGCGGAAGGATGCCCGCCTCGTCGTAGTTACGGATCGCCTGGGCCGACAATCCGTGCTCGCGGGCGAGATCGATGGGTCGCAGGGTAGACCTCCGATTGAAGCTTTTTCCGTTGTGTACCAGGTAATTCGGGCCGAAGTTTCACTCGAATCTTCAACGATACTGTCGAAGGCAGTTCCTTCGACAAAGGGGTTTTCATGTCCACTGCCACCGCACTGCGTGGGATCGGCCGCCAACTCGACGACGCGGCGAGCCTGGGCCGCGCCGTCGATGAGCTGCTCGCCGCGCGCACCGAGCCACCTGTGCTGTTCGCCCTCGGCGAGCCGACGCACGGGATCGAGGCATTTCCGTTGCTGCGCAACGAACTTCTCGTCCATCTCGTCGAGCGCGGCTACCGATCGATCCTGCTGGAGATCGATATCTTCGCCGCGTCCGTTGTCGATGATTACGTGGCCGGCGCCGCGGGGGACATCGAGACGGTGCTCGCGACCGGATTCAGCCACGGGTTCGGGGCCGTCCCGGGCAACAAGGCGCTCGTGGAATGGCTCCGCGCGTACAACGCCGGACGCGGACCGCAGGATCGGATTCGCTTCCACGGCTTCGATGCACCGCTGGAGACCGCCGCCGCGCCGAGCCCGCGGCACGTGCTGTCCGCACTCGCCGACTATCTGCCCGCGGCACTGCGGCCCGCGTCGGCCCGCGACCTCGAGGAACTGCTCGGCGCGGACGCGGACTGGACGAACGAGGCGGCCGCCTTCGACGCGACCGCCTCCATCGGCGACTCCGACCGCGCTCGCGCCCTCCGCATCGTCGCGGACGACCTCGCCAGCGCAGTGCGCCGCGCCGCCCCGGGCCTGCGGGCCGCCGACCCGGCCGGGTACAACCGCGCCGTCGCGCACGCGCGCACAGCCCAGGGCCTGCTGCGCTATCACGCCGCCATGGCCGATCCCGCACCCGACCGCGTCGCGACCATGTTCAGCATGCGCACCGAGATGATGGCCGAGAACCTGCTCGCGATCGTCACCGAGGAGCGTCGCCGCGGACCGAGTCTGGTGTTCGCCCACAACGTGCACCTGCAGCCCGCGCCGGCCGGTACGGCGAGCTGGGACAGCGCCGGTGCGATAGTCCGCCTCAGCCTGGGCGAGCGCTACCTGTTCCTGGCCACCGATGCCAACCCGCACAGCGAATCCGGCACTCTCCAAGGCATTTTGGCCGAGGCGACCACCCGCCGCGCCCTGTTCCCCGCACGCGAACTGCGCGCGGCGCTGCCATCGTCGGCGGCAGCCGGCGAGCCGATCGTGCGCGGCCACATCCCGCTGCGCCCGGCGGATCTGGACGCCGCCGACGCGGTGGTCTTCATCGGTGACACCGACGGGAAACGGCACCAGTACTGGTAGCGCTCGAGTTCTTGCGAATATCGAATATTCGTCATAATGTGAGCGGAATTTCGTGGCTCGGGCGGAGGTGCCGGAGCGGAGGGAGTCGAGGATGCGGGGTTCCGGTTCGGCGCCGACGGAGCGGGTGGTCGAGGTGGTCGAGCTGCTGTCGCGTCCGGGCGGAAATCGGTTGCGCTACAGCGATATCGCGCGGGAGTTGGAGCTGACGCTGGCGACCACGCACTCGATTCTCAAGACGCTGTGCGATCGGGGCTGGGTCAGCCGCGATCCGGCGACCAAGACCTTCGCGCTGGGTCCGGGGCTGGCGCCGGTGGCGGCGGCGGTGCACACCCGCCCGTTCGTCGCGGGCGCGCGGGCCGCGGCGAACGAGCTGGCCGCCGAGTTCGGCTATGCGGCCTCGGTGACGGAGAAGCTGAGCGAGGACTCGCTCGTGATCACCGCATTCGTCGGCGGCGAACGGCTCTGGCCGGGCGACCGCATTCCCTACGCGCCGCCCTTCGGCGCCGCGTTCGCCGCCTGGGACACCGAACCGGGCCGGCGTGCCTGGATTACCCGGGCGGCGCCGGCGGGCAGCGAGGTCGCCGGGCAGTTGGCCGAGGCACTGCGCGCGGCGCGCGATCGCGGATTCGAGGTGGACCGCACCTCTCCGGCGCTGGGCCGGGCGGCGAGCCTGCTGAGCACCCTCGACAGTGGCGCCATCGCTTTGCCGCCGAACATTCGCGAGACCCTCGACCAATTGCGCGCGGACTTCATCACCCTCGGTTCGCCCTCCGCTCCCGCGGACCCGGCCCAGCAGGTCGCGGCCATCACCGCTCCGGTGCTCGACCGCGGCGGTCACGCCGCGCTGCTGCTGTCGGTGCATCCGTTGATCGGGCTCGGACCTGAGCGCGTCGAGGCCATCGGCCGCCATGTGGCCAAGAAGGCCGCGGCGGTCACCGAGCCGGGCGGGTGAGCTTGGAGTACACCAGCACCCAACGGCCGTCGGCCTTTTCGTAGCGATCGGCGTATTGGCCGTAGCCGTGAACGCCGAGGGTCCCGCCGAAGATCAGCACGTCCTCCATTCGCCACACCGCCTCCGCGGTCGTCGCGGAGGTCACCGTGATCCGGGGGTCGAATCCCTGATGGTGGGTCTCGGCGGCGCCGAGCGTGAGCTTCAGGAACGCGATGAAGTTGTCCCTGCCGACGATGACGGGACCGCCGCTGCCCGTGGTGTCGACCACGACGTCCGGGGCCAGCAATTCGCGTAGACCGGCCCAGTTCTTCGCGTCGATGTTCTGGAAATAGCTGGTCTTGAGTTGCTCGATCGCGCCGGTTTCGGTGCTCGAGTCGGCCGCCGAGAAGGCGCCCGGAGGCGATGCCGCGGGGTCGGCGGTGGCGGTGGAGATTCCAGCGACGCCGAGAGTCCCGGCGATGGCCATCGCTATGGCGGCGCGCAGGGCAGGTCGCCTGCCCGTTTCGGTCCGGACTCGACCCCTATCTGATGTGGGCATGTTCTCTTCTCCTCTTCACCCGCCACATTTATCGCTTACTCGATAATCAATGACGGATAATCGGGACGAAGATAGCTTCGCGGCCGATCTGGGTCAAGACATGCCGCATGCGGTGACGATCCCGTCCATGCGAACATATGTTCGTGTCCGATGTCGCAGAGTTCTCGAACCGTGGGGATTCCGCCGCTCGGCGGCCGCGGATGGCGGCGCGGGCGGAGTCCTCGATCCTGCATGCGGATCTGGACTCGTTCTATGCCGCGGTCGAGCAGCGGGACGCGCCCGCACTGCGCGGCAAACCGGTGATCGTGGGCGGCGGGGTGGTGCTGGCCGCCAGCTACGAGGCCAAGGCGCTCGGGGTGCGGACACCGATGAACGCTGGGCAGGCGCTGCGGCTGTGCCCGCACGCGATCGTGGTGCCGCCGCGTATGTCGGCGTACGCGCAGGCCAGCCGGGCCGTGTTCGAGATCTTCCGCGACACCACACCGGAGGTGGAGGGCATCTCCATCGATGAGGCGTTTCTCGATGTGGGCGGGTTGCGGCGGATCGCGGGAGCGCCCGTCGACATCGCCCGCAAACTTCGCGCCGATGTCCGGGATCAGGTCGGGCTGCCGATCTCGGTCGGGGTGGCCCGGACCAAATTCCTCGCCAAGGTCGCCAGCGCCGTGTCCAAGCCCGACGGCCTGCTCGAGGTGCCGCCGGACGCCGAACTCGACTTCCTGCATCCGCTGCCGATCGAAAGACTTTGGGGCGTAGGCGATGTCACCGCCGCCAAGCTCCACCACCACGGCATCACCCGGATCGGGCAGCTGGCCGAACTCGGCGAACGCTCGCTGTCCTCGATCCTCGGCCCGGCCGCCGGCCGGCACCTCTACGCCCTGTCCTGGGCCCGCGACCCGCGCCGCGTCGAGACCGGGCGGCGCCGACGGTCGATCGGCGCACAGCGCGCCCTCGGACGCCGGCCGCGCACGCCCGCCGAAATCGAGGCCTACCTGCACGGCCTGGCCGACCGCCTCGGGCACCGCTTGCGGGCGGCGGACCGACTGTGCCGAACCGTGGTGCTGCGCTTGCGATTCGACGATTTCAGCCGCGTCACCCGCTCCCACACCCTGCCGGAGGCGACCGACCACGGGGCGGTCATCGTCCGCACCGCCCGCGCGCTGCTGTCGGCGGCGTTGCCGATGATCCGCGAACGCGGCCTCACCCTGGTCGGCCTGTCGCTGACCAATCTCGAGGACGCGGACCCCCGCCAGCTCACCCTGCCCCTCGACACCCGGCCCGGCGCGGCCCTCGACGAGACCCTCGATCGGCTCCGCGACCGGTTCGGCGCCGGTACCGTGACCCGCGCCGCGCTGCTCGGCCGCGGCGAGGGCCTGTCGGTGCCGCTGCTCCCGGACTGAGCTCAGTGATCGACCGGCCGCAGCTTACGCAACAGCGCGGGGTGGGTCACCGCCCACAGGACGACACCGACGCCCAGCAGCACGGCCGCGATGGCGTACTGCTGGGGATTGCGGTCGGTGAACGGTGTCACCAGGAACCCGCAGGCCGCCGCTCCGACGACGGGCAGTATCGTCGGCGTGCGGAAGTGCCTGTGCGGCACGGGATCCCGCCGCAATATCAGCACCACGACATTGACGATGGTGAACACTGCCAGCAACAGCAGCGCTGTCGTGCCGCCCAGTTCGGGTACCTCGCCGACGAACGCGATGAGACCGATCGCCAGCAGCGCGGTGAACACGATCGCGACCCACGGCGTGCGCCGCCGGTGGTGCACCCGGCCGAGCGCCCGCGGTATCACGCCCTGTCGCGCCATGCCGTAGAGGAGTCGGCTGGCCATCATCATGTTGATCAACGCGGTATTGGCGAGCGCGAACATCGTGATGAACGCGAAGATCCGGGTCGGAAAGGCGGGCGCGCCGATCTCCACCACTTTCAGCAGCGGTGTATCCCCCGCGCCGAGTTCGCGCACGGGCACGAGCGCGACCGAGGTGATCGATACCAGTACATAGATCACCCCGGTGATCACAAGTCCGGCGATCAGAATCTTCGGGAAGATGCGGCTGGGTTCCTTGCATTCCTCGGCCATGTTCACCGAATCCTCGAACCCGACCATCGCATAGAACGACAGGGTCGTGGCGACGATGACCCCGCCGAGCGCCGTCCGATCGCCGGTCTCGAAATCGGTGACCCGGCCGAAATCGCCGTCGCCGAAGCCCAAGGCCCACAATCCGATTCCGACGACGATCAGCAGTCCGCTGACCTCCACACAGGTCAGCACCACGTTCGCCCACAGGCTCTCGCTGACCCCGCGCATATTGACCACGCTGACCAGCACCATGAACGCCACCGCGACGAGCGTGATCCCGATCCCCGCACCGAGATCCAGATGAAACGCCTCGGCGAAATTGGCGGCGAACGCGCGCGCACCGGTGGACGCGGAGGTCAGGCCGGAACTCAGCACCGCGAAAGCGACCATGAACGTGAGAAATTGAATGCCGAACGCCTTGTGCGTGTACAGCGCCGCGCCCGCGGCATGCGGATATTTCGTCACGAGTTCCAGATAACTGAACCCGGTGATCAGCGCGATCACGAAGGCGACCACGAACGGCACCCACACCGCGCCGCCGACGTAACCGGCGACCTTTCCGGTGAGCGCGTAGATTCCGGTGCCGAGAATGTCGCCGACCACGAAGAGCAGCAGCAGCCCCGGCCCCATCACGCGTTTCAGGCTCGGCTCGGTGCCGCCACCGGATTGTTCCGCCGCGAAATCGGCCATGCTGACTCCTTGTTTTCCCCGGCGCGGCTGCAGCCCCGCGCATGACTGGCAAAGTACCCATTCCGGGCCGGGACCAGTCCCCCGCGGCGTTATCCCGGGGCGGGTGCGCCGCCGCCGGGCAGCAGGCCGGCCGCCGCGAGATCGTCGAACAGCAGTTGATCGACCGGGGGCACCAGGGCGCGGTCGGCGTAGTCGAACCAGGCGATCTCGGCGATCTCACTGCTGGGTTCGAGGGTGCCGGTGTAGTCGGCGGTGTAGCAGGCCATTCGCACCGAACCGCCGGGGCCGCCGGGCAATTCGGCCTCGTAGGTGCCCACGTGGGCGACGGTGCCGGGCAGCAGCGCGACCGTCAGCTCCTCGGCGATCTCGCGCAGCAGGGTCTGCAGGTCGCTCTCCGCGCCTTCGCGCTTGCCGCCCGGGATGAAGAAGACGTCCTTTCCGCGCGGTCGCGCGCACAGGATGCGCCCGTCCTCGATCAGCACCCACGCCACCGTGTCGATCAGCCGCTCGCCCGGTTCGGTCAGCATGCAGGCAGGCTACCGGCCGCCACGAACGGCCTTCCGGCCACCGGGTAGAGGACGAAAGTCCCTGGGGTTGCCGCGCGGTGACACGGCATTGTTGATCGGGCGGGCCGCCCGACCCCATCCCCCTGGGGGCGGCCCGCACCGAACCCTTCCACCCCGCTGCCTCCGCATCGCGTGTGCTAAACAGACACGCGATTGTTTCCAGGAGGCTGCCGGTGCCGAACAGCGATACCCGATCAGCGGTCGGCGAGTTGGTCGCGCGGCGGCACGCCGAGGGCAGCACACCCGGACGCCGCGCCGACGACGCCAGGCTGGCCCTGGTCGTCGAGGGCGGGTCGGCGCGCGGGGTGTATTCGCACGGCATGGTCGCCGCCTTGGAGGACTCGGGCCTGCTGCCCTGTTTCGATGCCGTGTACGGGTCGTCGGCCGGTGCGCTGAACGGGGCCTGGCTGCTGTGCGGGCGGGCGAACCGGGCGCGGCGGGCCTGGCACGGGGATGTGGTGCGGCGGGTCATCTCGCCGGCACGGGCGTTGCGGGGCGGTTGCGTGGTCGACACCCGGTATCTGGTGCACGCGGTGTACGAGCGGATCGTGCCGATGGACTTCGCGGCCATCCTCGCCAACCCGGTCACCTTCCACCCGATCGGCACCGACGCCGCCGACGGCGCCGCCGTGGACCTGCATCCGTATCTCACCGATGTCGCGTCGCTGCAGCGCGCGCTGCGGGCCAGTACCTGCTGCCCATCCTCGCGGGGCCGCCGGTGAGACTCGCCGGGCGGCGCTACGTGGACGCGGGAATGTCGGAGTCGGTGCCGATCCGCACCGCATTGGCCCAGGGCGCTACCCACGCGCTCGTGCTGCGGACGCGCCGTGCCGACGAAATACCCAGCGTCCCTTCCGAACTGGAGCGCCGAGTGGTCACCCGGTTCCTCGCCCGGAACGCGCCCGGCGTCGTCGACGGCTGGCTGGCCCGCGCCGAGCAGCACCATCGCGACGAGCGGGCCATGGCCGAGCACGCCGCCATCCTGCAGATCCGCCCGCCTGCGGGCTCGCCCACCGTGGGGCGGGTGGCCCGCGATGAACGGCTGCTCCTGCGGGCGCTCGAGCTGGGTCGCGCTGCCACCACCGCGGCACTGGCGTCCTACCTCACGCCGACCCGCCAGTCCTGACCGCGGTTCAGGCGGTCCGCAGCTCCAACCCGATCGGTCCGGGGTGGGCGGTAGCACGGCCTACCGCGGTGATCCTGATCCCATGTGACCCGCACCGGCCCTCCTTCTCGCGTCGCACCCGTGCGCGGCCCGTCGCTCACGATAGGGTGCGTCGGTAGACTCGCTTCACACGAGTGGGAAAGCGCAATTCATGCATGGTCATGCATATGTTGCTAGCCTGTCGCTGTGACCTCGAAACCGGACGTTTCCTCCGCACCGTTCTGGGACCTGGAGACGCGGCTTTCCGCCGTGCTCTCGACGCTGGCGGGCTTCGTCGGCGCCGCCGCGTACACCCATTCCGCGGGCTACTTCGTGACCTTCATGACGGGAAACACCGAGCGCGCCATCCTCGGCAACTTCCTCGGTGACTACACCCTCGCGGGCGGCGCGCTTGCGCTGATCGGTTGCTTCGTCGTCGGTGTCATCGTCGCCTCCGTCTGCCGGCGGCACCTGTGGCGCAATCATCCGCACGGCGCCACGGTCCTCGCCACGATCGCGCTGCTGCTGGCGGCCGTGATCGACCGCGTGCTGACCGACCACGACCGGAACCTGGGGCTGACGCCGATCCTGTTCGTGGCGTTCGGCATGGGCGCGCTCAACACCTCTTTCGTGAAGAACGGCGAGGTGTCGATCCCCCTCACCTACGTCACCGGCACCCTGGTGAAGCTGGCGCAGGGCATCGAACGCCATCTGGCCGGCGGCACCGCCCGCGATTGGCTCGGTTACGCGGTGCTGTACTTCTCCTTCGCTCTCGGCGGTGTCATCGGCGGCCTGGTCAGCCTGGTCGTGGACGGCCGCGACATGCTCTACACGGCCGTGGTCGCCTCGGCCCTGGTGTCCGCCTACACCTGGTTCGCCGATCCGCGCTGGGTCCACGACCATCCCGACGCCATCGAGGCGGCCGCCGTCGCCGAACGCAAGTGATCAGGCCAGGCGCTTGGGCCGCTTGTCCATCAGGCGCAGGATCAGCGGCGTGAAGATGAGCTGCATGGCCAGGTCCATCTTGCCGCCCGGCACCACGATGCAGTTGGGGCGCGACATGAACGAGTCGTGCAGCATCGACAGCAGATACGGGAAGTCGATCACCTTGGGATCGGCGAAGCGGATCACCACGAAACTCTCGTCCGCGGTCGGAATGGTCCGCGCGATAAAGGGATTGGAGGTGTCGACCGTCGGCACCCGCTGAAAATTGACGTAGGTCCGGGAGAACTGCGGGCAGATGTACTTCACGTAGTCGGGCATGCGGCGCAGGATGGTGTCGATCACGGCCTCGCTGGAGTACCCGCGATCGGTCTTGTCGCGGATCACCTTCTGAATCCACTCCAGATTGATGATCGGCACCACGCCCACCAACAGATCGGTGTACTTCGCGACATCCACCACGCCGGTCACCGCGGCGCCGTGGAGGCCCTCGTAGAACAGCAGATCGCTACCCGGCGTCAGCTCCTCCCACGGGGTGAAGGTGCCCGGCTCCTGGCCGTAGGGTTCGGCCTCGCCCTCGTCGTGCAGGTAGCGCCGCGCCAGCCCCACCCCGGTCTCGCCGTAGTCCCGGAACAGCGTCTCCAATTCCTCGAGCAGATTGGCCTCCGGCCCGAAATGCGAGAAGTGCAGATTACGGTTCCGTTCGGCCTCGGCCATCGCCAGCTTCATCTCGTGACGGTCGAACCGGTGGAACGAATCCCCCTCCACGATGGCCGCCGTGATGCCCTCGCGCCGGAAGATCTCCTGGAAGGTCCTGGTGACACTGGTGGTTCCGGCACCGGAGGACCCGGTGATGGCGACCACGGGATGCTTCAGCGACATGGCCTCTCCCTGCGGTGGAACTCATCGGCGCGCAGCGGGTCTCAGTGCGGCGCGGGACGGAACAGCGAGCGCGTGCCGAACAGCGAGGCATCGAAGCTCGGCCCCGCCTCCGGTTCGCGGTGATAGCCCACGATCCGCTCGACCTCCCGCCGCGAGCCGAAGATGATCGGCACCTGCTGATGCAGCGCCCGCGGCGCCACCTCGAGCACCCGGTCGCCGCCGGTGGTGGCGGCCCCACCGGCCTGCTCCACGACGAAGGCGATCGGATTGGCCCCGTACAGCAGCGACACCCGGCCGGGTCGCTCGGGATCGCGAGTGTCGTAGGGGTACAGGTAGATTCCGCCGCGGGTGAGGATGTGGAAGGTGTCGGCGACCAGCGACGCCACCCAGCGCATGTTGAAGTCGCGGCCGCGCGGGCCGTCCACGCCCTCGAGGCATTCGTGGACGTAGCGCCGCACCGGCCGCTCCCAGAACCGCTCGTTGGCGGCGTTGATGGCGAATCCCGAAGTGTCCTGCGGGATTCGCATGCGCGGGTGGGTGAGCACGAACGCGCCGATCTCCCGGTCCAGGGTGAAGCCGTCCACGCCGCTGCCGGTGGTGAGCACCAGCATCGTGGCCGGGCCGTACAGGGTGAAACCGGCGCACACCTGGCGCACGCCGGGCTGCAGGAAGTCCTCGGCCGCGGGCACGCGGTCCTCCTCGGGGGCGCGCAGCACGCTGAAAATCGTTCCGACGGGCAGATTCACGTCGATATTGGACGAGCCGTCGAGGGGATCGAAGGCGAGCAGATACTTCCCGCGCCGGTATTCGGCGGGGCCCGGGTGGAATTCGGCCGTCTGCTCCGACAGCAGCGCCGAGAGTAGTCCGGTCCACTGGGATTCGGCGACCATGATGTCGTTGGCGATCGCGTCGAGTCGCCGGTGCACCGTCGGCGGCAGGCTGTCGGCGGTCTGCGCGCCCAGCGAACCGACGATGCGGCCCCGGGTGACCTGATTGGCGATGATCTTCGTCGCGGTGGCCAGCACGTTCACCAGCGCGGAGAACTCGCCGGAGGAGCCGGGGTGGCGGTGCTCCTGCTCGATCGTGTACCGGGTGAGCGTCTGTAGTCCCTCGGGCATGACGCCGGTCAACTCCTCACGGGGATCGGTCGTGTGTGTCGGCGAAGACGCTGCTGCCGTAGACGTCCGCGGCCGTGAGCGTCACCAGATCGGCGCGGCCCAGCGGCCGGTGCAGCTCCACCAGCCGCTTGGCCTGCCGCAGGCGGCACCGGTCCAGCGCGTTGCGCACGCTGCGCGCGTTCGCGAAACGTGGTCGCGCCATACGCAATTCGAGGTACTTCGCGAACGCCGCCCGCCCGTCGGCGTCGAATGCGAAATTCAGCTCCGCCGTCATCAGCTCCGCGATAGACAGCAGTTCGTCGTGGCTGTAGTCGG
Source organism: Nocardia wallacei (assembly GCF_029868745.1). Taxonomy (GTDB): domain Bacteria; phylum Actinomycetota; class Actinomycetes; order Mycobacteriales; family Mycobacteriaceae; genus Nocardia; species Nocardia wallacei_B. Next base: position 19,128 of record NZ_JARWOP010000321.1, read on the forward strand.
GGAATTCGAGGTGGTGCGCGACGCGCGAGGACAGCCCCGGATTGGCCGAGAAGAACGTCTCCATCCGATCCGGGTAACCCGCGAAGATCACCACCAGGCCGGCGCGTTCGGCCTCCATCTCCTGCAGCAGGATCTCGATGACCTCCTGGCCGTAGTCGCGCTCGTTCTCCGGCCGGAACAGGTAGTAGGCCTCGTCGATGAACAGCACTCCCCCGGCGGCGCGGGCCAGCGCCTCCTTCGTCTTGGGTGCGGTGTGGCCGATGAACTGGCCCACCAGGTCGTCGCGAGTCACGCTGTGCACCTTCGGTTTCCGGATGTAGCCGAGGGTGTGCAGGAGTTCGGCCATGCGCAGCGCCACCGTCGTCTTGCCGGTACCCGGACCGCCGGTGAAGCTCATGTGCATGGTCGGGCGGGCGGACTCCAGCCCGAACCGCTCGCGAGCCCGCTCCACCAGCAGCAGCGCCGCGATCTCACGCACCCGACCTTTCACGGCCGCCAGGCCCACCAGTTCGGCGTCCAGCCGCGCCAGTGTGCTGTCGACCAGATCCGCCGAAAGGTCCAGGAGCGCATCGTCTTCCAGCACGGGGCCGGACGGCGGGGCTGCCGCCGATTCCCCGCCGTCCGGGTCTCGGGGGCTCGCCGAGCCGTTCGCGGCGCCGGGCCGGTACATCCGGAATCCGCCGGGCGAGGTGTCCCGGCCGCCTTCGGTGACCATCCGCGCCGACTCAGGCGCCGTAGCGGCGGCCGGACGGGGATCCGGTCGCGTACGGCTGCCAGCCGTACCGCTGGCGGCGGTCGTCGGATTCCACCCGGGTCAGCAGGAACCCCGGCTCCTCGGCCGGACGCTGCACCAGGAAGCTCAGGGCCGTCGTCTGCCTGCCGTAGCTCGCGTCGTAGGCGGTGACGCGAATGTAGTGGCGCGGGAACGTGGT
>NZ_JARWOP010000322.1 GCF_029868745.1 Nocardia wallacei
ATCTACGATTTCGGGCTGCGGATCCCGGGCGCGGGGGGGGGCCGGGGGGGGGGGCCCCCCGCCCCCCCCCCGCCCCGCGGGGGGGGGGGGGGGGCGGGGCCGCCCGGGGGCCCCCGGCGCGGCGGCGGGGGGGTGGGGCGGTGGCTGGGCCCGGCGGGCCGGGGCGGGGGGGCGCCCCACGGCCGGCTCCGCGGCGGCGACCGGTTGCCGTCCTCGCGCGCGCTCGCCGGCCGGCTGGGAGTCAGCCGCACCGTCGTCACCGCGGCCTACGACCAACTGCACGCCGAGGGCTGGCTGACCGGGCGGCACGGATCCGGCACATTCCTCACGGCCGCTCCCGTTCCGGCGCCGGAACCTGCCGATCCGGCCTTCGAGGACGAAACCGCCTCGCCGCGATACGATCTGGCGCCCGGCGCACCCTGTGTGGCGGCGATCGACCGGGCCGCCTGGCGCCGTGCGTGGCGTTCGGCCTCCGACCGTATTCCCGTGGCGCGCAAGGATAGACGGGGCGATCCCGACTATCGGACCATGGTGTCGGAGCATCTGCTGCGGCACCGCGGCCTGGCGGCCGGTAGCGACACCGTGGTGCTGGCGACGGCCGGAACCAGCGCCGCCGTCGCCGAACTCGCCGCCACGCTGCTGCGTCCCGGGGCCGTGGTGGCGATGGAGGATCCCGGCTACCAGCGGGCGGTGGGCGCCTTCCGCGCGGCGGGCGTGCGGGTGGCGCCGGTGCCGGTGGATGCCGAGGGGCTGCGGGTCGACCTGATACCGCCCGGCGTGGCGGCGGTGTATTGCACTCCCGCCCATCAATTTCCGCTCGGCGCCCGCATGCCCGCGGGGCGGCGCGTGGAGTTGATCGAATTCGCCCGCCGCACGGGAGCTTTCGTGATCGAGGACGACTACGACGGCGAATTGCGCTACGACACGGCCCCACTGCCGCTGCTCGCCACGCTGGCCCCGGACGTGGTGGTGCATCTGGGGACCACGTCCAAGATTCTCAGTCCGACATTGGGCGTCGGCTGGCTCGTGGCGGCGCCCGCTGTCGCGAAAGCGGTGACAGCACACCGGAATACCACCGGGACGGGCCCCGCGCCGATCGGCCAGCAGGTGCTGGTCGAATTGGCACGGCACGGCGATCTGGCACGCCACCTGCGGCGGTTACGCCGCAAGATGCCGCCGCGGCGGGCGGCGGTGGTCGACGAGCTGCGCGGTCACGGTCTGGAGGTCCTCGGTGACGATGCGGGTTCCCATGTGCTGGTGGCGCTTCCGTCGGCCGCGGCGGAACAACGGGCCGTAGCGGCCGCAGGGCGACGCGGCGTCCTCCTCGACCGCCTCGCCCGGCACCACCTCGGCGAGCAGCGGAATTTCGGAGTGCCACTGGGTTATTCGGCGCTGTCGGAGACGGACCTGCGCACCGCCCTGGCGATCGCGGCGAAGTGCCTGGCGACCGCATAGGTCCGCTCGTCAGTCCGTCCCGACCAGCCGCAGCACGCTCACGCGCAGCCGCTCCTCGGCCTCCTCGACGCTCATGCGCCGGGCCTTGACCTCCTCCCCGGCGGCGTGCCCCAGCGCGATGACGGCGGCGGCCAGCCAGCTCGGCGGTTGCGTCCGGTCGAACTCTCCGGCACGTTGACCTCGGCGTATGAGTCGTCGCAGATAATCGTCGACGGGGACATGGCGGTCCCGATCGCCCTGGGGCGTCGCCTCCACCCGGTGCAGCACCGGATGGCTCTCGAAGGCGCGCCAGCTGATTTCGAGCATGCGCACGAGGGCGTCGGCCGCGGGGCCGCTGTCGGGGTCGGCGGCGTTCATCGCCGCGACCGTCCGCTCGGTCACGATATCCATCACCGCCGCGAGCAGTTCGTCGCGAGAGGCGAAGTGCGCGTACACGGTTTGGCGCGTGACTCCCGCCTCTGCGGCGATGGCGGCCAGCCCCGCGCCGGGCCGATCGGCGAGGAGCCGAGTCGCGGCCTCCAATATGGCCGCGCGGCTGCGCTCGGCGTCGGCGCGGCGACGCGGTGCACTCGAACTGACCAACTCTTACACCCTTGTCAAACTTACGGCCGAAGCCTAACGTTTACAGCGTTGTCAGAATTCTACGGCTGGAGCGCCCATGGACCACGCAGCACACCTCCCCCCGGAGCAGTTCATCGCCGACTTCTTCACCGGCTTCACCGACACGGCCCTGAGTGAGGGCGATCCGGGACAGATCGTCGACCGCTTCCACACCCCGGATGTGGTGGAGATCAGCGACGGCATCCGCATCGATCGCGAGCGCCTGGTTGCCCATCTGCGGCCGATCCGCAAGAACCTGCGGGACTACCGGATCGAGGTGCACGAGGCGCTGGCCGAGGGCGGCCGGGTCGCCGCCCGGCTGACCATCCATGCCCATATGCGCAACGAACGCCGGATCACGACCGAGCTGTACCTGTTCGGCGAGTTCACCCCCGACGGGCGAATGCGCCGCTCCCACGGGCTCACCCGCACCGTTCCGTAGCATGGTCCCATGACCGAACAGGACATTCTCTCGCGCATCAAAGACCTGGTGGATCGGGAGCATCAGCTGCGGTCCAAGGCTGAGGGCGGGTCGCTCGATCCGGAGCAGGAGCGCGCCCAGCTGGCCGATCTCGAGGTGATGCTGGACCAGTGCTGGGACTTGCTGCGACAGCGGCGCGCCCGCACCGACCGGGGCGAGAACCCGGACGAGGCCCAGTCCAACTCCGCCAAGCAGGTCGAGGGGTACCTCCAGTAACGGATACCATCGCTGGATGGTGGCAACGACAGATATCACGACCGCCGACGGCATCGTGCGGGGTCGTCGGGGCCGCCGCGTGCTGCGCTGGCGGTCCATCCCCTACGCCGCTCCCCCGGTCGGTGACCTGCGCTTCCGGGCGCCGCAACCGGTCCAGCCCTGGACCGGCGTACGGGACGCGACCGACTTCGGGTTCGCGGCCATGCAGCACCGGCGCGGGGCCCTCATCGGCCCGCGCCGCTCCCAGCCGACCGCCGAGGACTGCCTGACCCTGAATGTCACGGCGCCGATCTCACCGTCGTCCGCGCCGCGGCCGGTGCTGGTGTTCATCCACGGCGGCGGCTACGTGCTCGGCACGTCGGCGCTGGGCCTCTACTCCGGAGCACGGCTGGCGTTGCGGGGCGACGTGATCGTGGTGTCGCTCAACTACCGGCTCGGCGCCTTCGGTTACGTCGACTTCAGCGAGTTCTCCACCGCGGAAAGGCCTTTCGAATCGAATCTGGGCCTGCGTGACCAGGTGGCGGCGCTGGGCTGGGTGCAGCGCAATATCGCGGCATTCGGCGGGGATCCCGGCAATGTCACCATCTTCGGTGAGTCGGCGGGCGCGCACGCCGTGGTGAGCCTGCTGGCCACACCCGCGGCGGCGGGCCTGTTCCATCGGGGCATCGCCCAGAGCGCTCCGGCGGACTGGGCGATGACTGCTGAGGAGGCGCGCGACTTCGCCCGCCGCTGTCTGGACAACCTCGGCGTCGCGAGGGAGGACGCCGCCACAGCGCTCACTACCTTGGGCGCCAACGACATTCGCAAGGCGGTCGACCGCGCCGTCGGGCAGGTGCTGTGGGAACAGCCGGGCAGCTTTCCCGCCGCGCCGGTGGTCGACGGCGACTATCTGCCACAGGCGCCCGTCGACGCCTGCGCCGACGGCAGCGCGCACCCGGTTCCGCTGATCATCGGCACCAATCGCGACGAGGGCACGCTGTTCCAGCGCTTCGACCGGACGCTGCCCACCACCGCGGCACAGTTGCACACCGCGCTGTCCCGGTGCGGTGGCGAAGACCTCGAAAAGCGTGTCGTCGCTGCCTATCCGGGGTTTCCGGGCCGTCGCGCGGCGGTGCGGATGGGCGGTGACTTCGTCTTCTGGCGGCCCACGATCGCCCTGCTGGAAGGGCACAGCAAGCATGCGAGCTGTTACGCGTATCGCTACGACTTCGCCCCGCGCGCGGTGCAATTGGCCGGATTCGGGGCGACGCACGCGCTCGATCTGATCCCGGTGTTCGGCGGCGTCGACACCGCGGTCGGGCGGGCCATGACGGCGGCCGGCGGACAGCGCGGATTCCGCGCCGTGCAGAACGAGTTCCAGGAGAACTGGCTGGCCTTCGCGCGCACCGGGAAACCGCTCGACTCCTGGCCGGAGTACTCCGTGGAGCGGCGCAGCACCCGGATCATCGACCATCCGGCGCGGGTGGAAGTGGACCCGGAGCGCGCGAAACGTCTTGCGTGGGAAGGCGTCCGCGTCCCGGCGCTGGGGTAACTACTTCAGCAGGCGCGACATCCTGCGGTCGGCGAGAATCTTGCCGCCGGTCTGACAGGTCGGGCAGTACTGGAACGACTTGTCGACGTAGGCGACCTCGCGGACCGTGTCGCCACACACCGGGCACGGCAGGCCGGTGCGGGCGTGCACCTGCATGCCGGAACGCTTCTCGCCCTTCAACCGGGCGGCGTCCTGGCCGACGGAACGGTTCACCGCGTCGGTGAGGATGGCACGCATGGCCTCGTAGAGCAGCACCGTCTTCTCCGGGGCGAGCGAGCCCGCCGTGGCGAAGGGGGACAGCTTGGCCGCGTGCAGGATCTCGTCGGAGTAGGCGTTGCCGATGCCCGCCAGCAGCGTCTGGTCGGTGAGCGCGGTCTTCAGTCGCTGCGAGGTGCCGCGCAGGATCTCGGCGAACTGCGCCTCGGTGACCGCCAGCGCGTCGGGACCCAGCCGCGCGATGCCCGGGACAGCCTGCGGATCCTCGACCACCCAGACCGCGAGGCGCTTCTTGGTGCCCGCCTCGGTGAGGTCGAAGGCCGGGGTCGCGCCCTCGGGAGTGAAGAAGTGCACGCGCAGGGCGAGCGGGCCCTTGCCCGGCTTGGGCGGGTTCGGACTCGGCTCGTCGATCCAGCGCAGCCACCCACCTCGGGACAGATGCGTGATCAGCCACAGGCCGCCGCAGTTCAATCCCAGATGCTTTCCCCAATGCCCCGCCGCGAGGACGTCGCGACCGGACAGCGCGGTGATCGGCGGGTCGAATGTCTTCAGCACGCTCAGTGCCGCGACATCCACCCGCCCGACGACCGCGCCCACCGCATGCTCGGCGAGGAACCGCTCGAGCGCCGCGATTTCGGGTAACTCGGGCACTCTCGCAGACTACCGGCCACCACCGACATCGGCGATCACTCGCCGTCGTGCACGGTGATGACGTAGCCCTCCGGGTCGGCGAAGGCGAAATGCTTGCCGAACGGACCGTCGGCGATCGGCCGCACGATCGGGACCCCGGCCGCGGCCAGCTCGTCGTGCAGCGCGGGCGCGTCGTCGGCGTGCAACCACAGCGCCACACCCAGCCCGGGCCGCGGCACGGCGCTCAGGTCGACACCCGGCAGCGGCTCGCGCACCGCGAACGGGACGGGCCGGGTGTCGAAGACGACGGCGCCGGGCGGGGCGGCCGCGGCTCGGCGCAGACCCAGCCGCTCCTCGTAGAACGCGGCGGCGCCTGCCAGATCGCGCACCTGCAAGCCGATGAAATCGAATCCGGTGACCTTCACGATGACCTCCTATGTCAGAACTTTGACATGCAAGACGGTACGTGCGGCCACTCGGCATGTCAAACTTCTGACATGGATCGGACGGAACTCGGCAACCTGGTCGGTTACGAACTCAAACGGGCGCAGGCGGCGCTGCGGGCAACCATGGACGCCCGGCTGCGGCGGCACGACTTGACTGTCCCGCAATACGTCTGCCTGGAACTGCTCGACGGCGACACCGCCCGCTCCAACGCGGACCTCGCCCGCGACGCGTTCGTCACCCGGCAATCCATGAACGTGGTGCTACGCAACCTGGAAGCCGCCGGCCTGGTCACCCGCCCCGACCAGGCCCCGCACGGCCGGGCGCTCCCCGCTCAGCTCACCCCGGCCGGAACCGAGCGCCTCCGCGCCGCGCGAGCCGACATCCTGACGATCGAACAGCGCATGACCGCCGACCTCACCGCCGAACGCCTGCGGCACCTGCTGTCCGACCTGAAAACCATGGCGACAGCCCTGGGCGAGCCCGCGCAGGACCACACGGCCTGATGCGGGGTCAGCGGCGTCGCAGCAGGTAGATGTCCATGATCCAGCCCTTGGCCGCGCGGAGTTCCTCCCGCCGGCGCACGATCGTATCCGCCACCTCGTGCAGGGGGCCTTCGATCAATATTTCGTCCGGCATGCCCAAGTAGGCGGCCCACCAGATATGTAGATCAGCGCCGGGGACGGTGGTGAAGGAGGCTTCGCCGTCGAGCATGACGAGGGTGGATTCGCCCGGGGCGACGCCTTCCTCGCGTAGCCGGCGACCGGTGGTGATGTGGACAGGCTCGCCGATCTCGTGCAGGACGATGCGATGTCGCGCGGCGAGCGCCTGGGCGCTGGTGATGCCGGGAATCACGGTGTGCTCGAAGCGCAGCACACCGCGATCGAGCACCCGGCCGATCATGCGCAGGGTGCTGTCGTACAGGGACGGGTCGCCCCACACCAGGATGCCGCCGACCCCCTCGGTACCCGCGAACGCCGCCTCCAGCAGGGCGGCCCGGCGCTCGTGCCAATCCTCGACCACGCCACGGTAATTCGCGTCTCCGACGCTGCGCTCGCGGGGCGGGTCGGGTATCTCGACGGTCCGGTAGGGGCGGTCGGTGTGCGCGGTGAGGATGGCGGTGCGCACCGCCACCAGCTCCTGTTTCGCGTCGCCCTTGCCGATGACGAAAAACGTGTCCACCCGGCGCATGGCCTCGATGGCCTGCACCGTTACCTGGGTGGGATCCCCCGCGCCGATCCCGATCACATAGAGCTGCCGCACGCCGCTCAGCTTGCCAGGCGCGCCACGACGCCTGTCACCCCTGCCCGCACCACGCTCGGCCGTGCGTAGACTCGGCCCACATGGACGGCGTCCGAACCCCTCCCGCTCACCGCGACACGCAGTACGAGGACCTGCTGCGGCACGTGCTGGACACCGGAACGCCGAAGGCGGACCGCACGGGCACCGGCACCCGCAGCGTCTTCGGCCACCAATTGCGCTACGACCTCTCGGCGGGCTTCCCCTTGATCACCACGAAACGGGTGCATCTGAAGTCGATCGTGTACGAGTTGCTGTGGTTCCTGCGCGGCGATTCGAACGTCGGCTGGCTGCGCGAGCACGGCGTCACCATCTGGGACGAATGGGCCGACGCCGCAGGCGAACTGGGCCCCGTCTACGGCGTGCAGTGGCGTTCCTGGCCGACACCCGACGGCGCGCACATCGACCAGATCTCCCAAGTCCTGCACACTCTGCGCACGGATCCGGATTCGCGCCGAATGCTGGTGTCGGCGTGGAACGTCGCCGAGCTGGACAAGATGGCGCTGGCGCCGTGCCACGCGCTGTTCCAGTTCCATGTCGCGGGCGGCCGACTGTCCTGCCAGCTGTATCAGCGCAGCGCGGACCTGTTCCTCGGCGTCCCGTTCAATATCGCGAGCTACGCCCTGCTCACCCACATGGTCGCCCAGCAGTCCGGCCTGGAGCCCGGCGATTTCATCTGGACCGGCGGGGACTGCCACATCTACGACAACCACGTGGAGCAGGTCCGCGAGCAACTGCGCCGCGAGCCGTATCCCTTCCCGCGCCTGCGCCTGCGCCCCGCACCCTCGCTGTTCGACTACACCTTCGAGGACGTGGAGGTCGTCGACTACCAGCATCACCCCGCCATCAAGGCGCCGGTCGCGGTATGAAACCCGGAACGGCACGAGTAGGCCTGATCTGGGCCCAGACCCCCGACGGCGTCATCGGCGCCGACAACACCATCCCGTGGCGAGTCCCCGAGGATATGGCGCACTTCAAAAAAGTGACCTCGGGCCACCCCGTTCTCATGGGCCGCCGCACCTGGGATTCCCTCCCCGAACGCGCCCGCCCCCTCCCCGAACGCCGCAATATCGTGATCACCCGCCAGCCCACCTGGTCCGCCGCCGGCGCCGAACGCGCCACCTCCCTGGAAGAGGCCCTGAAACTAGCCGACGCCGACCTCACCTGGGTCATGGGCGGCGGCGAAATCTACCGAGCCGCAATGGCTTACGCCACCGAACTGATAATCACGGAGGTGAACACCAAGGTGAAAGGCGACGCCCACGCCCCCACCATAGGCCCCGACTGGCACATGGACTCCACCACCGACTGGCAACAATCCACCACCGGCCTACAGTTCCGCTGGCGCCGCTACCTGCGATAACAAAGCAAGCAAACCGAAACGTCCGAACACAGTTACCCCGATTACCACCTCCAACCACCCCCCACTCCCGCACAATAAAAAACCGAACCCATACACCAACCACCATGGTTTTCGGCGCGTCACGGGGGTTTTAGGGCGGATGCTCATGCCGCAAACCGAACCGGCCAAGGCCGCCCAACAACACCCCCCGCACGCGGAACACACCCCCCCCC
>NZ_JARWOP010000323.1 GCF_029868745.1 Nocardia wallacei
CCGGAGCTCCGCGCCCACCACGACCTCCCAACGATCGGGGGCGCGCGGGGCGGGGGGCGCGCGGGCCGGCCCCCCCCCCCCCCCCCCCCCCCCCCCCCCCGCCACCCCCCCACCCCCGCCCCCCCCCCCCGCCCCCCCCAAGACAGGGTCACCGCCGCCGAGTCCCGAAAATACTTCGGCTGATCTCGCGCCCCGCGGCGGTGGCGGCGGAGCGGAGGAATCCCTTGACCGCGGGGTTCTTCATGATCCGGTCGGCCGCCGACTCCTCGGGTTTCGAGGGCCGGCGCTCGGGCTCCGGTTCCGGTTCCGCCGCAGCCACTTTCGCGGCGAGACGTTCGTACGCCGATTCCCGATCGATGGTCTCGCCGTACTTCGAGTGCAACTCACTACCCTGCGCGGCCGCGCGAATATCGTCCTCCCCGATGGTATCCATCAGCGACCGCGGCGGGCGCAGCCGCGTCCAGGCCACCGGGGTCGGCGCACCCTTCTCCGAGAGCACTGTCACCACCGCCTCGCCGATACCCAATGTGGTCAGCGCCTGCTCCAGGTCGTAGGCGCTGGTCTTCGGGTAGGTGCGCACGGTCTTGGTGAGCGCCTTCTGGTCCTCCGGGGTGAAGGCGCGCAGCGCGTGCTGTATCCGCGCACCCAGTTGCGACAGCACCTGATTCGGCACATCGGTCGGCAACTGCGTGCAGAAGAATACGCCGACACCCTTGGACCGGATCAGCTTCACGGTCTGCTCCACCTGATCCAGGAAGGCCTTCGACGCGTCATTGAACAGCAGATGCGCCTCGTCGAAGATGAAGACCAGCTTGGGCTTGTCGATGTCGCCGATCTCGGGCAGCGTCTGGAACAGATCGGCCAGCACCCACATCAGGAAGGTGGAGAACAGCACCGGCCGCGACGACTGCGCACCCAGCTCGAACAGCGTGATCACGCCCCGCCCGTCGACCGTGCGCAGCAGATCGGCCGGGTCCAATTCCGGCTCGCCGAAGAAGGTGTCACCGCCGTCGTTCTCCAGATTCACCAGCGACCGCAGGATCACACCCGCGGTAGCGGCCGAGACGCCGCCGATGCCCTTCAGATCCTCCTTGCCCTCCGGACTGGTCAGGTGCTGAATCACCGACCGCAGGTCCTTGAGATCCAGCAGCGCGAGCCCCTGCCGGTCGGCCCAGTGGAAGATCAGGCCGAGCGTCGATTCCTGAGTCTCGTTGAGCCCCAGCACCTTCGACAGCAACACCGGACCGAACGACGTGATGGCGGCACGAATCGGCACCCCGATACCCTCGGTGCCCAGGGAGACGAACTCGGTCGGGTAACCCGCTGGGGCCCACTCGCTATCGCCGGTTTCCCGGGCCCGCGCAGCAACCTTGTCGCCGGGCGCCCCGGGCCGCGACAGTCCCGATAGGTCACCCTTCACGTCGGCCAACACCACCGGCACCCCGGCGGCGGACAGCTGTTCGGCGATGCCCTGCAACGTCTTCGTCTTACCGGTACCCGTGGCGCCCGCGACCAGACCGTGCCGGTTCATCATCCGCAGCGGAATGCGCACGCGCGCAGCCGGATCCACGGATTCGCCTACCACGACGGTCCCCAGCTCCAGCGCGGCACCCTCGAAGGCGTATCCCGCCGCGATCTCCTGCGCGACCGTATTGCCGGATTCCATTTGCGGCGCAGAGCTTTTCGCATCGCCGGAAGCGGCAGCCGAGAGTTCCGCGTCCTGCTCCTGACCCTCCGCATCTGTCGCCTCGCGCTCAGCGGCCTCCGCCGCGGCCGCCGCCTCCGCAGCGACCCGCGCCGCCTCCGCAGCCGCCTGACGCGCCGCCGCGGCCTTCTCCTGAGGGGTTGTCATCACCGATCCTCCGTCTGCCCTGCCAACTTCCCGCCAACATTGCCGACCGCCTGACCAAAGCGCGGATCTGCGCAAACCATATCCCTCAGTACCACTGCGCGGGAGCAACCCGTGCACAGCAACTTCACGGCGACACAGTCGTGCCACATCCGGTCCCGCATTGCGGCGGCCCGTACGGCAGTACCGGCCGATCCCACGCACCGGCCGCCGGTTCGCCGAACGGCCGCCGACCGCGCTGTAGTGTCGACCGGGTGTCGGAGAAATACATGGTGTGGATGGATTGCGAGATGACCGGCCTGCGGCTGGACAGCGACAAGCTGATCGAGGTCGCCGCGCTGGTGACCGACAGCGATCTCAATATTCTCGGTGACGGTGTCGACATCGTCATCCACGCCGACGACGCCGCGCTGGCCGCCATGCCGCCGGTGGTCCAGGAGATGCACGCCCGGTCCGGCCTCACCGAGGAGGTTCGCCGCTCCACGGTCACCATGGCCGAGGCCGAGCGCCAGGTGCTCGACTACGTCAAGCAGTACGTGCCCACGCCCCGCACCGTCCCGCTGGCCGGCAATTCCATCGCCACCGACCGCGGCTTCATCGCCCGCGACATGCCAGACCTCGACGCCCATCTGCACTACCGCATGGTCGACGTCAGCTCCATCAAAGAGCTGTGCCGCCGCTGGTACCCGCGCATCTACTTCGGCCAGCCCGAGAAGGGCCTCGCCCACCGCGCCCTGGCCGACATCAAGGAATCCATCCGCGAACTCGAGTACTACCGCCGCACCGCCTTCGTCCCCGCCCCCGGCCCGGCCACAGCCGACATCGCCGCAGTCGCCGCCGACCTCCTCTCCCCTCAATAAACCCCAGCTCACCGCCCCGATTAGGCGCTTCACCAAGGTACGCGATACGATCTAGCCCGCCGGTGCCAACCGGCAATGGTGGCTGTAGTTCAGTTGGTAGAGCACCAGGTTGTGATCCTGGCTGTCGCGGGTTCGAGTCCCGTCAGCCACCCTGAAGATCAGGTCAGGTCCGGTCAATCGACCGGACCTGACCTGTTTTCGTGGAATTCCCGCGGTCCCTACTTCCACCAAGCACGCGGTGGCACCTGGTGCTACAGCGCGTACACTGGGCATTATGGCCCATCCTGAAATCACCCAGCGCGACCTACGCAACCGGTCCAAGGAGATCATGGACGCGGTCCAGCACGGTCAGTCCTTCACGGTCACCCGCGACGGACACGAGATCGGCGAGTTGATTCCGCTGCGCCGCAAACGCCGCTTCGTCACCCAAGAAGAGTTCGCGGCCATGTCCCGCAACGCGCCCTCGATCGACCTCACAACCTTCCGCGCCGACCAACACATCGCACTCGAGCACGACGCGGACGACGCATATGAGCGTTGATCCAGCGCTCGCAGACGCAGGCCTGCTCGACACGAATATCATCATCCTGCGGCAGTGGATCGACGCAGCCGAACTGCCCGCCAGGATGGCGATCAGCGCAATCACCCTCGCAGAGCTGTCCGCCGGGCCGCATGAGGTCCGCAGCAATACCGAACAGAAGGACTACGACGAGCACGAGGAGCGCGCCCGCAGGCTGGAGATCCTGCAACGCGTCGAGAACGAATTCGACCCGATACCGTTCGACGCCGAAGCCGCCCGCATCTACGGCCGCATTGCCGCGGCCGTCATCGCCGCAGGTCGCAAACCGCGACGCCGACTCGCCGACCAGATGATCGCAGCCATCGCAATTGCCAACAGTCTCCCGCTGTACACCACCAATCCGGCCGACTATCAAGGCCTCGACAAACTACTCACCATCATCAGCATCAAGCGCCCGGCACACTGAACTCGACCGGTTACAACGCCCTTCCGCTTTTGCAGCTGGGGCAGAACGATGCAGGTCGGTCCTGGGCTGAACTGCGGTGTCAGCCGCCCTGAGCCGCCCGGGTCGGCCGGTCGATCCGCTGACTCGGGCTTGTTTCGTCTCCCGGGTCGACACCGATGTCGTCGGCGAGGGTGATGAAGCCGCGGCAGCGGCAGCGGAGGTCGTAGGCGCACAGGGTCCAGTCGTCGGGGCCGACGCCGGGGACGGTGCTCGCCCGGCCGCGGCACACCCCCACGGTCGGGTCGTGGGCCACGTAGAGGTGGCCGCAGAGTTCACAGCGGCGGCGCGACACTTGTCGCGAAGTGACAACGAGCCAGGCCACATACGAGAATGCGGCTGCCACACCGACGAGCTGTAGCAGTTGTGACGAATACATTCTCTGCCCTCACCTTTTTCGATCGACCGCGATGCGGCGCACTTGCCGACCTCCACGTTCAGAGTGACCCACCGGCGACCGGATGAGATTGTCCGATTCGCACAATCTGCCAGAGTGTCGTTGGGGATGCCGTACAGTCACCGGAGGCAGTGTGAGTTCGTGCAGCAGGAGTAGCGGTCGGTAGCGATGGTCAAGTTGGATCGCCTGATCAACATCCTGGGCAGGTACGGCACCCGGCTGCACGGGCACGCGGCGGCGCGCGACACCGAGCTGCACAGCGTGACGGTGCACGACCCGGTGCGCCCGCACTCCGCCGTCGGGGACGTTTTCCTCGCCGTGGGCATCGCCGATCTGCAGGAGGCCGTCGCACTGGCCGCGCGCACGCGGGCCATGCTCGTCGTCGCCCGGACCACCGAGCAGCCCAGCCGAACTCTCATCGACACGCTCGAAAAGGCCGGTACCGCATTACTTCTCGCGGACCCGGCGGTGTCGTGGAGCCAGATCGCGTCGGTGGTCTACGGATTGGTGCTCGAGGGCCGCGAGACCGAATCGGGCCGGGGGCCGAGCGACCTGTTCGCCCTCGCCGACACGCTCGCCGCCACCCTCGACGCCCCCGTGACGATCGAGGACCAGCTGTGCCGGGTGATGGCGTATTCGAGTACGCCTCACGACACCGATCCGGTCCGATTAGACACTATCCTCGGCCGTCGCATGCCGGACCACGTACGCGGCCTACTCGAACACCAGGGCGTGTTCGACCACCTGGCGCGCACCGACGCCCCGTTCCACATTCCGCCGTCACCCGAGCACGGACTGCGGGGACGCACGGTGGCGGCCGTCCGGACCGGACGCGAACTGCTGGGATCGCTGTGGATCTCGTCGGAGGACCCCCTCTCCCCCACCCAGTCGCGGATCCTGGAGGACGGCGCCCGCACGGTCGCACTGCATCTGCTGCGGTCCCGGGTCAGCGCCGATCTGGAGCGGCAGGTCGAATCCGAACTGGTGATCCAGCTTTTGGAGGGCAGCCCGGACGACGAGGCGGTCGCCGGCAAACTCGGCATACCGGCCGAGCACCTGCGCGTGATCGCACTGCAAGCGCACACGGAACTGGAGCGGCACGCCGGGATTCTGCTCGCCTTCGAACGAGCCACCACCGGGTTCGGCTGGTCCCGGGTCGGACGCAGCACGCTGTTCGGCAACACGGTCTACACCCTGCTGCCGACCGGGGACGATCCGGCACAGGCCTATCGCTGGGTCCGAGATCTGGCCGCCGGGCTGCCCGCGCACATCGAGATATTCGCCGGGATCGGCGGGCCCGCGAATCTGCGCGAGGTCGCGGCGAGCCGTCAGGAGGCCGACGAGTGCATGGCACTGCACATGAGTTCCGGTGACCCGGTGCCGGTCTGTTACGACACCGCGTGGGACCGGGTACTGATTCAGCGGTTGAAGTCGGTGGCGTCGAAAGGCCGTCTGCCCGCGCGGGATCCGGTCGCGCAACTGGCGGATTACGACGCCCGCAACGACACGCACTACCTCCCGACACTGAAATCGTGGCTGGAGGCGCACGGCGAATTGTCCGCGGCCGCAAAGATGTTGGATGTCCACCCCAACACCGTGCGCAACCGCATCAACCAGATGAGCCGGATCGTCCCGCTGCACCTGAACGATCCCCAACAGCGCGTCGCCATGCTGATCGCGCTGTCGGTCCGCTCCCCCGACTCTCCTTCGGAGTAGGACGACCGCGCCTGCGTGCGGTCGAAACCCCTGCAGCACAACGGATTACGATGTCGTGTGGGCCGTAAGGTCGTCGAGCAGGATCATGACCTCACCCTGTCGCTTGACCACCTCCGTGAGCCGCACCCGCAGACCGAGCAATTCGGCACCGGTGAACGCGGACTCCGCCCGGTGCTGCACGCGCTGCCATTCGCTGTGCGCGGAGACGTTGCCCAGCAACAGATCCCGCGACTCCTCCGCGATCCCGATCCGCGCGTACACGTCGATCGAGGCGTGCGGCGAACGCACCCACAGGTTCACCGCGTCCAGCTGCCCGGCGATCGCGAGCGCCCGGCCCGGCTTGGCCACCAACTCGACCTCCAGCCCGTCGGTCGCCAAACGAACCAGCAGGACCAACGCCCGGTGATCAGCCCCCGCGGCGCCGTCGCTGTAGACGCCGGGCCGCTTGGCGGGCGCTCCCTCGGCGAACGTGGTCAGATGCGTACGGCTCGCCCCGTCGCCGGTGATCTCCCACTTCCCCTTGTCCTCGAAGTCGTCCAACAGCACCTCGACCGAGGCGTCCGACATCGTCACCCTCCCTGTGCTCCGCAACCGATTCCGGCCGCATGAACCCTACCCGCGGTCGGCGCGAGGTTCATCGGACATCAGGTAGCCAGTACCGGGAAAGCTTGCGACGCGACAGGATTCAGCGGTGAACCGGAATCCGTCAGTCCTCCTCGGCCGGGAGCGCACCGGCTTTCACCGCGCGAACCAACTCCTCGTGGTCGGCCTCGGTGCGGTCGGCGTAATCGAGGGCGTAGCGGGCATAGGCCGGGTCCATCTTGTCGCCGTCCGCGCAGTAACCGGCCAGGATGCGCGGGTCGATGGAGCGGCTGTGCGCGCGGGCCAGCAGAGCGCCCGCGAGGCGGCCGTAGTCGTCGAGATGGTCGCGCTTCAGCTCCGTGACCTCGATGGAGCCCTTGCGATTTCGGAACTGCCGCACGATGTACGGGCGCTCGCCGATCGTCGCCCAACCCAGCAGAATGTCGGTCTCGGCCTGCACCAGCCGCGCGCCGTTCACGATCCGCCGGCCCTCGTGCGGCACCGGTGCGAGGCCCAGCGCCTGCTGCAACGCGCTCGGCCGGGCCTGCTTGGCCTGTAGCACCAAAGCCTCGTCGCCGTTGCCGCGCAACAGGATCAGATAGTTGCGCAGTCCGACGCTGCCCGTGCCGACCACCCGGAACGCCACGTCGCACGCCGTGTACCGCCGCACCAGATGCGCCCGCGACTCGCGGAGGGTGTCCACGTAATCGTCCAGTGCGGCGACGACCTCATCGGCCGTCGCGTCGGGCACCTCGGTCAGCACGGGCGGGTCGGCGACGAATCGCCACTGCCCGCCCTCGGCGCTCGTCGTCTTCGCCGCGATCTTCGCGCTGGTGTTCTTCTTCGCCTTCCCGGCGGCCTTGGCGAAGTCGTCGAGCAGTTCGTCGGCCTCGACGCGGTCGATCACCGACTCGTCGCCCAGCGCCGTCCACGATTCCAGGAACGGCAGCCGCGCCAGGTGGTCGATGGTGCGGCGGTAGCTGCGGGCGGCGTCGTGCGCGGCCTCGCGACAGCCGTTCTCCGACACTCCGCCCACCCGGCCCGCCAGCACCAGGCTGGCGGCCAGTCGCTTCAGGTCCCACTCCCACGGGCCCGGCGCGGTCTCGTCGAAGTCGTTGATATCCATGACGATTCGACCGTCGGAAGTGCCGTACAGCCCGAAGTTCGCCGCGTGCGCGTCGCCGCACAACTGCGCGGTGAGGCCACTGCTGGGCGTCACGGCGAGGTCATCGGCCATCAGGGCGGCGCTGCCGCGGAAGAACGCGAACGGCGACTCGAGCATGCGCCCGACCCGCAGCGGTATCAGCTCAGGTACCCGATCGGCATTGCTCGCGTGCACGAAATCGACGATCGACGGACGGTCGTCGGGCAGCGCGAGTTCCCGATGTTCGCTGTGATCGTCGTCCTCCCGCAGCGCGCGGCCGCGGGCGTACGCCTCCTCCGGATCCAGCCACTGGTCGAACATGCCCGCTCCTCGCTGTCTGCCGTCGCACGGTCAACGTGCGGGCGGGCGAAGCGGGTTCCGCGCAGCGGCTCGGGCATCGCCGGGATCACATCGTCACCAACTGCCGTCGGCGTTGCCCGCCCTCCACTCCGACCACGGGATGTTCCAGTCGCCCAGCCCGTCGATGCCCGACAGCGTGTCGCCCACCGTGTTCTTCACGATGGCGATATCGCCGCGTTTGGCGTTCTCGTAGACCCAGCGCGCGTCGACGGGACTGAGATTCAGGCAGCCGTGGCTGGTGTTCGAGTAGCCCTGCGCGCCCAGTGACCACGGGGCGGAGTGCATGAAGATGCCACTGTAGGACATCCGGGTCGCGTAGTCGACGGGTGTGCGATAGCCGTCGGGACCGGTCGCCGAGACGCCGTAGGTGGAGGAATCCATGATGATGTGGTCGAACCGGTCGCTGATGATGTAGATGCCGTTGTTCGTGGGCGCGGACGCCTTGCCCATCGAGGTCGGCATGCTGCGGATCACCTCTCCGTTGCGCTCCACGACCACCGTCTTGGTGTTGTCGTCGGCGGTGAAGACGGTCGGCTCGCCGATCGTGAACGCGGAGTGGATGTCGCTGTCGCCGATCAGGCCGTTGCCGAGATTCTTGCCGTAGGTGTTGACGTCGACGTTGACCCGCGTGCCCGCCGCCCAGAAGTGCTCGGGCCGCCACCGCACCTCGCGGTTGTTCACCCAGTAGAAGGCGCCCTCCACCGGCGGATTCGTCGTGATCTTGATCGCTTCCTGCGCGGCGCGCCGATCCGGGATGTTCTCGTCGAACTGCACGGCCACCGGCTGGCCGATGCCGACCACCTCGTTCTCACCCGGCAGCAGCCACGGGTGCGTGCGGTTGCGCGGCGACAGCGTCGTGAAGCTCAGCGCGGTCGAGGTCTTGCCGCCCAGCCCGACCGCCTCCGCCTGCAACCGGTAGGTGCGGCCGAAGCCGAGTTGCTCGCCCACCTGCCAGGACTGCCCGTCCGGCGCGACCTGCCCCGGCACCTGGACGCCCTCCGGATTGACCAGCGTCACCGAGGCGAGCTTGCCGTCCTCGGCGCGGAGTTGCAGCGGCACGCCCGGGGACACCCCCGCCTCGCCGTCCTTGACCGGCACCACGAGCTTGGGTTTGATGAGGTCGGCCACGGGGTTGGGCTCGATCGCGGCCTTCGTGCCGTCGGCGCCCGAATTGCTGCACGCGGTGGCCGCCAGCCCCAGCACGGACAGTATCGCCACTGCCCCCAGCATCGTCCTCGACCGCCGTCGACCCCGCCATATACCCATGTCCAACCCCGTTTCATGTTCTCGGCGCCGCCGGGCCGCCCCGGCATGCTGCTCAACCCACCACGCTCGCGGGGATCGGTCGAGACCACGCCCCGCCTATTCTGCCAGCTGGAAGGGCCCGAAACGCGCAAACACGGCGGGCCCGCCGCATGGTCTGCCCCTTCATCCGTTCCCGGCCCCCATCCGTTAACAACCGGCGACACATTCCCTCCCCACCCCCACTGAACAGGCGATTTCACTTTCCCCACACCCGCCTGTTATGGTTTTCCCCGCACCGGAACGGAGCCCCCAGGGCCCCGCCACCGGGCCACGCACCAGCGCCATTAGCTCAATTGGCAGAGCAGCTGACTCTTAATCAGCGGGTTCGGGGTTCGAGTCCCTGATGGCGCACCTAAAATACCAGGTCAGGGCCTACGCATGGATGCGCATGACCTGTCCGGTCGGGCAATCGCCAAGACTATGCCAAGAATTCGGCACCAAACATTCCTTCACCTGGTCGTGCCAAGCCCCAGCTCCAGCACGGCCGATGAATCCGGCGCTTGCACCGGGGAAGCGATGTAGTGCCGCTCGGTGACGCCCTCACGGGAATGTCCCAGCTGCAACGTCGCGCGATGGGCGCTGCCGCCCGCTCCCGCGCCCTCGCCGGCCGCACCGCTACTCGCCGAGCCCGTGGGCGAAGGACGATGGCTCGTCGGCATGCTCCGCGGCACGATCGCCCGCTACCGCACCAGCCCTGAGGTGATCCGCCTCTACCACCAGCTCTCGCTCAACCCGCTGTTCACCCACCACATGAACACCAGCATCGACGTCGCCTACGGCCGTGACGAACAGCGCCCCCTCCGCCTGCGCTGCCCCACCGCGCGCGAACCCTTCGCATTCACCCTGCAAACCACCGCCATCAGCGACATCCCCGAAATCCGCGGCTTCCTCGCCTGGCGCACCCAAGATCCCTACCTCGCCCCGCCCGACCTGGCCATGTTCTAGCACCACCGCAGCGCGGTGCCGTCGCCACTGACCCTTCCATTGTGGCGACGGTGCCTCGCCTCCGCATATGTCCCCACCCTGCGCCGACCAGCGCTTGTCGGGAAAATGGCCCCGGTCATCCCCGCGCGGCGGAAGCCGTGGCGGAGATAGAGGCATTCGGCGAAGGTCGACGACGGGTGCCATGTGTTCTCGGAACCACGCCCATCGGCATCGCACGCGGGGCGTTATTCTCCGCTATTGGCGAGGGCTCGGGGCCGATACGTCGAGAGTGGTGTTCGCAAACTAATCGATCACGCCGGAAATTGCCTCCGGAAACGCTCGACCTCTTCTTCGCCGAGTTCATCGGACGAACTGGCCCAGGGGATGGAAGTGGGATCACCGAGATTCGGGCGCCCACCGTATCGATAGAAGTCCGCCAGTGCGGCATCGATCGTATTTTCGATGAATCTGTCCGGCTCCAGTTTCGTCAGCGAGTCGAAAACACAACTGATCTCCAGAACTTTTCTATGTTCCGGCAAGTCGTCCGTGGTGAGGTCCTCGTTGTATTCCAACCACTGCGACACCAGCTTGAAAGAATCGAACCAGTCTTCCTTCATAGAGAAGTGCGCCGCCTCGCCACCGATCTCGAGCGCCATATGCTTGGCATAGATAGCTACGAGCCAAACAGCATCGTCTATTGTGCCGTAGATGTAGATGCTCCCCCGAAACATGGTCATGAACTGATATATACACCAGCTAGGCCCAACTTTCAGGGCAATGCGCTACGGCATCAATTGCTCTCTACCTGCGACGAAGCCTTCATCGCGACGGTGCGTAGTGTTGCATTGAACGCAATTCATCGTCGGCCTTGGTAGCTGCTTCGATTTCAGGTAGGGCGGGATGCGCGGCCAGGTGTCGAGTTCGAGTTGTGCACCGTCGAGGGTGAATCTGACGCGCTGGGTTTCCTGGTAGGACTTGGCGGTGAAGCCGAGCATCTCGAGCAGGGTGTTGGTGGCTTCGAAGTCGTCCACGCTCACCTCTATTTCGCGGGTGCCGTCGATGGCGTCGCTGGTGATCTCTTCGACGGCGAGGGTGGTGCCGGTTCCATTGTCGCGCAGTCTGATCCACTTGGATTCGTCGCCGGGTGTGATGTCGTAGACAACTCCCACCCCGAACCGAGCTGCCACCAACCCCTGACCCGGGCCGACCCGCACGCGTCCGGGCAACCCGAAGCCACCGAACAGCCAGCGAATCCGGGTGCTTTCTGACTTATATTGCCTGGCAAGGTAATTCGATGTTTCCGAGTGTCTGCGGCCGCATGGTTGTGTTACCTTGCCTGAACAGTGTCAGGGAGGGAGCGCAGGTGGATCCGTTGACCATCATCACGACGGCGTTGATCGCCGGTGCCGCTGCCGGGGGTAAGGATGCCGCATCCGCGACGGTTCGCGACGCGTATACGGCGTTGCGTGATCGGCTCACCGGTGGCGGTGATAATTCCGGTGCCGTTGCGGTGATCGAGGCGAACGAGGCAGTGCCGGGCGGCAATGTCGGCGACCTCGAGGACACGCTGCGGCTGCGTCGTTCGGCCGAGGACGGTGAGCTGCGCTCGATCGCGGAGACTCTGCTGTCGAAGGTGCCGCCCGAGCGCGTCGAACAGGCCCGCAGCAGGATTGATCTGCGCCATGCGCAGGGTGTGCAGATCGGCGATTACAGCAACCAGCACAACACGTTCGGATGACCAGTGACGGTCGCGAGACCGGTACCGACGTAGCTGGTCCGGGCGGCGATGCGGGTACTGGTTCCGGCCGGGCGGTGGATGCCCGCCACGCACAGGGTGTGCAGATCGGTGATCACAACACGCAGGTGATCTACAGCTACCACGGAACGTGGAGCGATGGGGTAGCGCCGGCGCCGTTGATCGGGTTCACCGGCGAGGTCGAGTCGCCGTATCGAGGGTTGGGCTGGTTTTCCGAGCGGGACGCGCCGTTCTTCTACGGTCGTGACTCCGCGATCGACGAAGTGCGGCAACGGCTTTCCCGGCGTCTGAAGCAGGCCGGGATTCTCATAGTCACCGGAGTGTCGGGGGCGGGAAAGTCGTCGCTGGTTCGTGCCGGTGTCATCTCTCGCATCCACCGGGAGGGCTTGAAGGGGGCGCCGCAGGCACACGCGTGGCCGTGCCTGCTGCTCACCGCCGGGCACTCTCCGCTCGACGAACTAGCGATCGCCACCGCGCAACTTGCCGACCTGGACGCGACGACAGTACGCCGCGAATTGCATACGGATCCAGCGGGATTCGCCGTGACCGCCGCCCAAGCCGCCCGCAGATTGTCCACGCCCGAGTCCGGCGACGGTGGCGGGCTGATCTTGATTGTCGACCAATTCGAGCAGGTGTTCACCCAGTGCCCGGACCCTACGCAACGCCAGGCGTTCATCACAGCACTACACGCGGCGGCCACGACCAGGCACGCGGAAACCACGGTGCTGGTGGTTCTAGTGGTTCGCGCCGATTTCGAGGCCGGCTGCGGCGACTACGAAGAACTGATCGATGCGGTCCAGCACCACTATCTGGTGACCGCGATGACCGAGCGCCAGCTGCGGATGGCGATTACCGAGCCGGCCAAACAAGCAGGCTCCCGCGTCGATGACGATCTCACCGACCAACTGCTACGTGAAATACGCACCCGTGTCGCCGATTCCACCGCATCGGTAACGGAGCGGTCGGTGGCAGGGGTACTGCCGTTGTTGTCCTATGCACTGGACCGAACCTGGCGCCTGCGGGCCGCGGGCCCGATGACCATCGGCGCCTACGAACGCAGCGGCGGCTTGGAAGGCGCGGTGGCCGACAGCGCTCATCGTGCTTACAGCTCACTGACCCAGTCGCAGCAAAGCGTCGCGCGGCGGGTGTTCACCCGGCTGGTGATCGCCGGAACCGACGGCGCCGACACCGCCGACCGGGTCCAGCGCCGCGATCTGTCCTGGCGTGGGGTCGACGACAACGACGTCGACGCGGTACTTGCGGCGTTCGCCGGCGAGCGACTGCTGACCCTCGGCGCCGAGACCGTCGAGATCAGCCATGAGGTGTTGTTGTCGACGTGGCCGCTGCTGCGCGACACCTGGCTGGCCGAAACACGCGAGAACCGAGCGGTGTGTGCGCGGCTGCGTACCGCGGCGGCCGAATGGGAACGCCAGGACCGAGACGCTGCACACCTGTACTCCGGCAGGATCCTCGACTCGGCCACCGCCGCGGCGGATCACGTCGCGGCCGATCCAGCTCGCTACCCACCCCTCGGCGACAGCGAGCAACAGTTCCTCGCCGCGGGCATCCGGGCTCAGCGCCGACGCAGCAGGCAACGCTACGCGGCCGTCGGGGTATTGATGTTCCTGGTTGTCGCACTCACCGCCGCCACCCTTGTCGCGGTCCGCGCCAGCGTCCGGTTCGCACGCCAACGCGACCAGGCCGTAGCTGCCGAACTGGTCAGCCGCAGCGAACAACTTGCCCCCACCGACCCCGACGGCTCCCGAGTAACCGCCCTGGCCGCGTGGAGGATCGCTCCCGGCCCCGAGACCCGCCACGCCCTGCTCCTCGCCGCCGGCAACCCGGCCACAGCCAAGCTCCCCGTACCCGGCCAGGTGTCCTCGGTAGCGTTCAGTCCTGACGGCGCCACCCTCGCCACCGCCAGCAACGACGACACCGTCCGATTGTGGGACGTGCGCTCCCGGAAACCGGTCGGCGAACCACTCACCAGCAACCGCGTAATGTCCTCGGTGGCGTTCGGTCCCGAGGGGACCATCCTTGCGGCCGGCGGTGCCGACGGCACCGTCCGGCTGTGGAACGCACACTCCCGACAACCCATCGGCGAACTACTCAGCGGCAACAACCGCTCGGTGTACTCGGTGGCGTTCAGCCATGACGGTGGCACTCTCGCCACCAGCAGTGCCGACGGCACTGTCCGGCTGTGGGACGTGCGCTCCCGGCAACCGAACGGCGGACCACTCACCGGTCACACCGGGATCGTACTTTCGGTGGCATTCAGTAACGAGGGGACCACTCTGGCCACTGGCGGCGCCGACGGCACCGTCCGGCTGTGGGACGCACGCTCCCATCAGCCGATCGGCGAACCCCTCACCGGCCACACCGGCCCAGTGTCGTCGGTGGCGTTCAGTCCCGACGGCGCCAGCCTGGCCACCGGCGGCCAGGACCACACCATCCGATTGTGGGATGTGCCCACTCGGCAGCCGATCGGTGAACCCCTCACCGGCCATACCGGCCCAGTGTCGTCGGTGGCGTTCAGTCCCGACGGCACCGACCTGGCCACAGCAGGCTGGGACAACACCGTCCGACTATGGAACACGCGCTCCCGGCGACCCATCGGCGAACCCCTCACCGGCCACACCAGCCTGGTGTCCTCGTTAGCGTTCAGTCCCGACGGCACCGACCTGGCCACAGCAGGCTGGGACAACACCGTCCGACTATGGAACATGCACTCCCGGCGACCCATCGGCGAACCCTTCACCAACGACGCCGGCGAGGTGTACTCGTTCGGTCCCGACGGGACAACCCTCGCAGTCGGCAGCAATGACGGCGCCGTCCGGCTGTGGGACGTGCGCTCCCGACAACCCATCGGCGAACCCCTCACCGGCTCGGTGTCCTCACTGGTGTTCAGTCCCGACAGGGCCACCCTCGCGACCGGCGACAGCGACGGCACCGTCCGATTGTGGGATGCACACTCCCGAACACCGATCGGTGACCCGCTCACGGGCCGCACCGAGGGGGCGGTGTCCTCGATAGTGTTCAATCGCAACGGGACCACTCTCGCCGCAGCGAGCGCCGACGGCCCTGTTCGGCTGTGGGACGTGCATTCCCGAAAGCCGATCGATTCCCCGCCTATCGGTGATACCGGCACGTCACCCTTGGTGGCGTTCAGTCGCGACGGGACCACTCTGGCCACCGTCGGCAGCAACATGTTCGACAACGTCCGATTGTGGGACGTGCGCTCGCGTCGGCCGACCGGTCAACCACTTGCTGGCCGCACCGGCCGGGTGTCGTCGATGGCGTTCAGTCCCGACGGGGCCACCCTCGCCATCGCCGACGAAGACAACACTGTCAACAGCCTCCGGTTGTGGGACGTGCGCACCCGTCAACCGATCGGCGAGCCGTTCACCGGCTACACCGGCCCGGTGGCCTCAGTGGTGTTCAGTCCCGACGGGGCCACTCTCGCCACCGTTAGCCACGACGGCACCGTCCGGTTATGGGACGTACGCTCCCGCCGAACGATCGGTGAACCACTCGCCGGCCAGGTGGAGTCGATGGCGTTCAGTCCCGACGGAACCACCCTCGCCACCGCCGACCGGGACAACACCGTCCGGCTGTGGGACGTCGATTTCACAATCCGGCCCGAGATCTCGCTGTGCGAAGCGGCCCCCACCTTCTTCACCCACGACCAATGGAACAAATACGTGCCGACCGCACCCGCATACACGAAACTCTGTCCATAATCACCCTGCGCCGATGTCTTACACATGGTCCTGACACGTCCAACGCCATATGGGCCATGTGCACGCTGAACATGCCGTAGCTATGGCCGGACGGTCGAAGGGACGGGGCGGTGGATCTGCAGATTCGCATCGAGGGCGGGGCAGTCGACGACTATATGGCGCTGGCCGACTGGCTCAACGGCAACCGCAACTTCCGTGGTCGGGTCCGGCAGGTGACCGGTGCGCCTTCCGACGGTGGTGTGGTCGAGTTGCTCACTGTGGCGGTCGGGTCGGGCGGACTCGGCGTTGCCCTCACCATCATCGACGGGAACTCATGATCTTGCCGTCGAGGACGTACAACCGTTTGAAGATAGCTCGGCTCAGCCTGCGCCGGACCTTGCCGCTGGCCACGTTGATCTCCGGACTTGACATCACACGATCATATTCTTATTCGACGTTCCAATCCCTTCTCTGTACAGCATCCGCCCAGTCTGTTGAGATAATTGATCCGTCCGGCCGGATCTGCGCGCCAATGTCGGTTGCCGAACTGGTGATTGCGTAGACACGTTCACCGAATCCGGCCAAATCATCCGCAGGTATGCTTCTCGTCAGATCGGCTATTCCTTGCAGGAGGCTGACTCGAAGTCCGAAGACGCCGAAATCTACCGCTTCCATCTGGATGCCCGAGTTTGCGACGTACGGTTGACCAAGGTTCAGAGCTTCCACGAAGGGGACGTAATAGGAGTACAGATACCGGTCTATCGTCAAGTCGTCAATCCGTATCGAATCTTCTGCGGATTCATCAGGATCGAACGCGTCTACAACCAAGTTCTCCCCGGCACCTGGAAAGTGAGCGACGCACCCCAGCGCGAGGCTCGGTGGCGCTGACTCGATCGACAGCACAGAACGTTTCTGGTCCACGAGCTTGCCACGAAGCGCTCTCTCCATACCCCGAGAGCGCCCTTTCGCTTCAGCAAAGCGCGTAAGACAGGCCAACCAGCTCCGATCTGTCCAATTCATGTGCAAGCCGTGAGCGAGTAAGCCCGCCGTCAGGGCGACGACGAATATACGCTGGGACGACAGCTGAGCGGTGCAGGAATTCCCACAGTGATGCCCCGCCATGACCGAATCGGTCACCAGGGGCACGCCCGGTGGTGAACATGGCGTGTGCAAGTTCGTCGGCACTGAAAATCATTGAGCCATGGGGGTGCAACAGCAGCCGGGAATGAGAACGCGTTGTAATTCACCTCAAAGGTCGGCGTCACCGGAACTCGCATCACAGTCTTTCCCCCGTTGTTGCTGGCTTATCATTGCGGCTGCCTAAGACTATGGCAATCATGAGCATTCTGTCCTTTGATCACGTCATTTGGTAATGCCCGGCGCGACGGCCGATCCCGTGTTGTGTTGCCGGATGCAACCGACTTCGTTGGACCGGATTCGCATCGTCTACGGCACGGTCTCGGCCGAGCACGCGAGTGGTCCGGCCGAACGTGCGGGGCTCGGCGCGCCGGGCCGGCCTCCGAGCACGCCGGGCTGGATCCGCCCGGAGGCGGATACCGACGGCTATGTCGTCGTTCCGCGAGGTCCTCGGCCGCCGCCGGCGAACGGTCCGACAATGCAAAAGAATGCAGTGTGAATGCTTGCCGGGGTCGCTGCATTCGCGTACTGTCATTCATTGTGTTGCTCGCGCCGGAGCCGACACTCTTTGCGCGGCAGCGGTTTTGGGTGGGGGAGCCGATGCATACCGGAGGTGGGATCGTGTGCGGGGCATAATCCTGGCCGGAGGGCACGGCACCCGGCTCACGCCATTGACTCAGGTCATGTCGAAACAGCTGCTGCCCGTCTTCGACAAACCCATGATCTACTACCCCTTGTCGGTGCTCCTGCTGGCGGGCATCCGCGAGATTCTGCTGATCAGCACCCCTCGCGATGTGGGCCACTTCCAGACCTTGCTCGGCGACGGGCGCCGTCTCGGCATAGCGGTGCACTATGCCGTGCAGGGCGAACCGAACGGGCTCGCCGAGGCATTGGTCATCGGGCGCGGATTCGTCGGCGACGGCCCGGTGGCCTTGATCTTGGGCGACAACATCTTTCACGGGCACAACCTCGCCCGAATTCTGCAGGAGAGCATCGAGAAACTGAACGGCGCCACCCTGTTCGGCTACTCGGTGGCCGACCCGGAACGATACGGTGTCGCAGTCTTCGGCCGGGATGATCGCCTGATCGACATCGTGGAGAAATCCGATCGACCGCCCTCGTCGCTGGCCATCACCGGCCTCTACCTCTACGACAACGAGGCGCTCGACTACGCCGCGCAGTTGCGGCCGTCGGCACGCGGGGAACTCGA
The DNA here is from genome assembly GCF_029868745.1 of Nocardia wallacei. GTDB lineage: Bacteria > Actinomycetota > Actinomycetes > Mycobacteriales > Mycobacteriaceae > Nocardia > Nocardia wallacei_B. The sequence goes on from NZ_JARWOP010000323.1 coordinate 17,982, forward strand.
GATCACCGACTTGAACCGCCGCTTCATCCGGGAGGGCCGAGTCGACTTGGTGAACCTGGGCCGGGGCACCACCTGGCTCGACGCCGGCACCCACACCAGCCTGCTGGATGCCGGGAACTACGTGCAGGTCATCCAGAACCGGCAGGGTGTGCGAATCGCCTGCGTCGAGGAGGTCGCGTATCGAATGGGCATGTTGGACCGGGACGGTCTGGCGGCGGCGATAGCGGCCGTCGGATCGGCCTCGGAGTACGGAAAGTACCTGGAGCGAATACATCTGGAAGCCACCAGGTCGACGCGACCGATGTGACTGGAGGAGAGTGGGATGGGACCCACCGATCAGGCCGAACGCCTCATCCTGGCGGCAGGCTGCCGACCGGCAGACCTCGTCGCCGCCATCGAGGACATCGGCGCGCAGGCGGTCGGCGCGCTGATAGTCGACGAGTTGGTGTTCCGCTGTCGTCCGCCCACCAACGAGTACCGCATGGTGATCGATCTGGAACTGCGCCACGGCGGGGAAACATTCGGTCATTCCCTCGCCGTGCAATCGGGGCAACCCATCGGCGTGACCGCGGGGCGGGAGGAGACCGCGATCGCGCGTCTGGAGTTCGAGCTCGCCGACCTCGTCGCCGATCTGTACGGGCCACCGCGGGAGCGGGCCGCGGGCACCCACCGCACCGAATTGCGCTTGGCCGAGCCCGCGGTGCGCGCCGTCTACCTGCCGGTACTCGATCAGGCATGGCCCTCGATCGGCCGCGCGATCGACGCGGTGCTCAGCGGCCGCTCCGCCCGCTGCCCCGACCTCGGCGAGCTGGCGGTCCGATTCGGCTCCGACAAGTGGGGCACAGTGCACTGGTTCGCGCCGCATTACGAGATGCATCTACGGAGCCGCCGCGTCGATCCGATCCGGATTCTCGAGATCGGCATCGGTGGTTATCGTGACCCCGATGCCGGCGGCGAGTCACTGCGGATGTGGAAGGCGTATTTTCCGCGCGCCGTCGTTACCGGTGTCGATGTCTTCACCAAGCGCGGCGTGGAACAGCCACGTATCCGTACCGTGCGCGGCGACCAGAACGATCCGGCCTTCCTGACCACGCTGGCGGACGAACACGGGCCCTTCGACATCGTCATCGACGACGGCAGCCACATCAACGAGCACATCCTGACCTCGTTCGACACATTGTTCGACCATGTCCGGCCCGGTGGTCTGTATGTCATCGAGGACCTGTGGACCACCTATTGTCCGGGGTTCGGCGGGGTCGCGGAATCGGTCTCGCCGCCGACGACAGCCATCGGAATGCTGAAGAATCTCCTTGACAAACTTCACTACGAAGAGCGACCCGACGATCCCGGCGCCTCGCCCGCGAATCAGGTGGTGGGTGTGCACGTGTATCACAATCTCGCGGTGATCGAGAAGGGAATCAACGCCGAAGGCGGTATCCCGCCGTGGATTCCGCATTCGTTCGACGCCATCGTCGGTAACCCCGAAGGCGAGGATGTCGTCGATCGGGGGACCCGATGAAGATTCTGTTCGTGCCGTTCGAATGGGCCACCCACTATTACGCGATGACCTCGCTGGCCTGGGCCGCGCGCGCGGCGGGGCACGAGGTCCGGGTCGCGGCGCATCCCAGCATTACCGCAGCCGTGACCGGCTCGGGAATGATCGCGGTGTCGATCGGCGGCCGCTCCGACCTTTCGGCCGGAATGACGGAGCTTCGGCGCTCGCCGGAATTGCAGCGGGCGCGCAGCGAGCTGAGCGGCGATGTCGGCGATCTGTGGAAGCTGCCCGACGACAAGCTGGCGCCCATCCTGGCCTTCATGATGATTCCGCACGTCCGGATCGCCGAGGACGCGACGCCGGACCTCGTCGAGTTCGCGCGCGCCTGGCGGCCCGAACTCGTCATCGGCGATCCCCTGATGTACGCCGCACCGGTGGCTGCGAGTGTCGTCGGTGCCCCGCTCGTCCACCACCTGCTCGGCCCGGATTTCCTGCGCGTGATGCGTTTCCCGGGCCTCGGTGGTGACGCCGCGGTCGGCTGGCCGGAGGGTCTGCGGCGGCTCTACGACCGCTACGGAGTCGACATCGGAGCGGGCGCGGCCCTCCGCACGGTGGACCCGTGTCCGGAGCTGATTCAGGTGCCGGGAGTCCCCCGCCGGTCGCCCGTCCGCTTCGTGCCCTACAACGGGGCGGGCACATTGCCGCGCTGGTTGTCGGAACCACCTGCGCGCCAACGGATCTGCCTCACCTGGGGGACCAGCATGCAGGCCTTGAGCGGCGGCGCCGGGTCGCTGCTCCCCGAACTGCTCGAGGCGCTGCGCGGCCTGGATGTCGAGGTCGTCGTCGCGGTCCGCCCGCACGATCGAGATCAGCTGGGCGACCTGCCACCGAACAGCCGGGTGGTGGTGGACCTGCCGCTCGATATCCTGCTCCCGACCTGTGCCGCGATTCTCCATCAGGGCGGCGCGCAGACCATGCTCACCGCGGCGGCGCACGGTGTGCCACAGATCCTTGTGCCACAGATCATCGATCAGGGGCTGGTGGCCGAGCTGCTGACGAAGTCGGGCGCCGGGATCGGGCTGGATGCGAAGCACCTGCAACCCGGCCTGGTGCGGGAATCGGTCGGCGCGGCGCTGGGCGACGACGCCATCCGGAACGCGGCGGCCGAACTCAGGCGAGAGATAATGGCTCAGCCCAGCCCCGCCGAGGTCGTGCGGTCGCTCACGCAGGTGATTCGAGCGTGATCTCGGTCTTGCGCGACTGTTCCGCCGACATTGATGAATGCGTCCTGAATGCTGGTCGGAGGCACGGTCCCGTGCTACCTTCGCGTCGAGCGAGGGGAAGGAACGGGGCTTGATGCGATTCGGCAGCATCGTCTGGGGGCACGCCGGCGAAACCGGCACGGTCGCCATCGCGCCCGAGGCCCTCACCGACTTGAATCTCGATCAGATATTCGCTGCCGCCGGTGGCGAATTGCACGCGGCGGTGCATGGGCGCCCACTGTCCGACGTGTCCGTCGTGCGGTATCGCCACGAGGTGTTCGACGATCTCCGAGACGACGCGGTCCGCGCGGTGTTCGATGCCTTCGTCGCCGGAATGCGTTCGGTCCGAAGACATCTCGAGCGCACCGAGCAGATGAAGAACTCCTACCAGCGAGACCGCTGGCAACTCGACGGCGAGGCGGTGTACGTCCGGACGCTCGAGGAGTTGCGCAACGCGCTGCACGAACTGCCCCTGCGCGCTGCCGGGCTGCTGGACTGGCGCGCCTGGCTCGACGCCCACCTGAACGGCGCGGAGTTCCGCGGGTTCGCGGACGACGGCGCGAGCGTGCGGACCGCGCTGGAGTCCCTCCGCTACACCATTCATGTCCAGGGCCGTCAGGTCGTCGTCGGGTCCTACGCGGGCCAGTCCGATTACAGCGAGGTGATCGCGGACGCGCTCGCCAGACTCCGTCCGGTGAACGATCCTCGCGGACCGCGTGTCATCGACCCGTGGCCGGACATGAACGAGGTGGAGGAACAGATCCTCGCCACCGTTGCCGACCGTCACCCCCGCGAGTTCCGGCGGCTGGCTGAGCACGCCCGGCAGTACCGCGGGGTGATCGACTCGACGGTGGCGCGATTCGACCTCGAATTGCGTTTCTACCTCGACTATCTGCGGTTCGTCCAGCGGTTGGAGCGGCACGGCGCACGGTTCTGCAATCCGGAGGTGACGGCGGATTTCACCGGCATGTTCGTCGAGGGCGGCTACGACCTGGCGCTCGCCAACACACTGGCCGGCGGGGACAGCGCGGTGGTGACCAACGACTTCCGGCTCGACGGGGTGGAGCGGGTGCTGGTGGTGACCGGTCCGAATCAGGGCGGCAAGAGCACCTTCGGCCGGATGTTCGGTCAGCTGATGTATCTCGCGGCTCTGGGCTGCCCGGTGCCGGGTACCCGGGCGCGGGTCATGCTGTCGGACGGATTGTTCACGCATTTCGTGCGCGAGGACGATGCCAACGACCCGGACGGCGCCCTCGCGCAGGAACTGTTTCGCCTGAACGAGATCCTGAACCGGCTCACGCCGCACAGTATCGTGGTATTGAACGAAAGCCTGAGTACCACAACGGCCGCCGACGCGGCCCTGCTCGGCGGGGAGGTGGTGCGGCGCATTGTTTCCTCCGGTGCGGTGGCCGTATTCGTGACATTCGTCGGAGAGCTCGCCGAATGGGGGCCGGAGGTGGTGAGTATGGTCGCGGGCATCGAATCGGGTGACGATCCGGTCCGCACGTTCCGGATCGAGCGGCGCCCGCCCGACGGGCTCACCTACGCGGCGGTGGTCGCGCAGCGACACGGGCTGACCTACAACGCGATTCGGGAGCGGGTGCGATGATCACCGTCGGCCTGCTGCAACCACCGAACGGCGCCGGACGCCTCGCCCGGCACGGGGCGGCGATGCCCGTCGATCTCGGCCTGGACGAGCTGTACGCAGCCATGGCTCTCGGCGACAAGTTCGTTGCGCAGGTGGTGAAAGCCGTTGTGCCCGCGAGTCTCACCGACGTGGACGTGATCCGTTACCGGCAATCCGTCCTGGGCGACTTCCTCGCGACTCCCGAAATGCTGCACGACTTCTTCACCATCGCCACCGAGGCGGTTGCGGTGCGACGCTGGGGTTCCGGGCGCGGCGGTACGCCCCGGGTGAAGCTCGGCTTGGCCCGGCAACCGCTCGAAGAACTGGCCGTCCATCTGCGTAGACTCCGGCAAACATGCGAAAAGTACGCGGGCGCATGCACTTCCGACGGATTGATCCGGCTGTGCACTGTGCTGACTGACCTGCTCGACGAGGACTATCTGGTGACCCTCTCCGAGCACCTGGAGTCGCTGGACTTCGCCGACTACGGGATCATGTTCAGTGCGACTCTCGGCGCAGGCAACAAGCCGTACCGGGTCATGCTGCACGAGCCGCCGAAAGAGGTCAAACGCACATTGTTCGGTCCGCGCCGCGGCGGTACCGCATTCGAGGCGACCAGCAATTTCGAGCTGCCGCACGATCCGTTGATGGCGGTCATCGAGCCACCGCTGGATGCGGTCGCCGAGGTGGTGTCCCGCGCGACCGACAATGTTCAGGAGTTCTTCCGGTCGCTCCGCGCGGAGCTGGCATTCTATCTCGGCTGCCTGAATTTGCACGATCGGCTGCGGCGGGGCGGTGTCCCGATCTGCTTTCCGGAGCCGACGGTCGGGAGCGACCCGGCGCTACGTGCGGAGGAGCTGCGCGACACGTCGCTGTGCCTGTCATCGAACACCGTGGTGGGCAACAGCGTCGATGCCGCCGGGCGAACGCTGCTGGTGGTGACCGGAGCGAACAGCGGCGGCAAGTCGACGTTCCTGCGCAGCGTCGGCGTGGCCCAGGTCATGATGCAAGCCGGCATGTTCGTCACGGCCGGGTCGTTCACCGCCGACGTACGCGACGGTGTGTGGACGCATTTCGTGCAGCGCGAGGACTCGAGCATGACACACGGGCGGCTGGACGAGGAGCTCGCTCGAATCAGGGAGATCACCGACGAGCTCCGGCCCGGTGCGATGGTGCTGTTCAACGAGCCGTTCGCGTCCACGAACGATCAGGAGGCCGCGGTTATCGCCGACCCGATCGTCACGGCGCTCCTGGATTCGGGGGTGAAGGTCCTGATCGTCACGCACCTCTATGATTTCGTGCACCGGCGCTACGATGCCGGGCACCGTTCGGACCTTTTCCTGCGCGCCGAGCGCACGCCCGACGGCCGCCGTACCTACCGGCTGACGGTGGGTGCTCCGGAGGCGACCAGCCACGGCCAGGACATCTTCGCTCGCATCGTCGGCTACCGGCCAGGGGCGACCGGCGAGAGTTGATCTCGCGGGCACTGTGTTTCGACGGTGTCCGCCCACAGCAGCATCGGCGGACGTAGCCGGCGCCGCTCCGGATCGGTCAGCTGGCCGGCCAGGGCGAGAATATCGCGGCGCAGCTGAGCGGGGTTGAGCTCGTGGTACCGCCGAGTGAGCGCGGCCTTGGCGTGCTGGGGGACGTTCGGGTTGTCGAGGAGCCGCTGATACGGCGTGCGCGCGGTGTCGTATCGCCGGACCACCTTGGTCCCGGCCCGATGCTTGGCCACGAGCTGTTGACGCGGCGAGAAGAAGTTGTGATGCAACCGCAGCTTCGCGTGAATCTCGTTGAGCAACAGCTGCTCTCGCTCATCGGTGGGGCGAGGGAGCCGTGCCGGTGACAGCGACGCCGCGTCGGGCCGTAACCGTTTCCGGTCGTCGGCGAGCCTGCGGTCGATGGTCGCGGCCGACAACGCCGACAGTTTCGCCGCCGTCCGGTCATCGATGTCCAGCTCCCCGCAGGCGCGTAAGCGCGCCACCGCCTCGGGCAGGAACGGCGCCAACCGCTTACCGGACGGTGTGCCGAGTGCCAGCCATACCGTGCGCAACGCCTCGAATACCTCCGCGGAGTAGCTCGGTGGGCGAGGCCGCCGCCGCTGCTGGGTAACGGCTTTCGGATCCAGCGCGGCGCGCAGTTGCTTGCGTGCGTGATCGCGGTGCCAGCCGGTGCGCAGGCACAGTTCGGTCAGGATCGCATTCTTTCGGTCCTTTCCCGCGGCCCGATACCGCAGCGCCATCGCGTTGGTGACCATTTGTCGTCGACTCATCGTCCGGCACCGTCCCCTCCGCCTGAACCGGCTTTCACCTGGTGTGATCCACCAATGTTGGCGTACTGTCATTTGTAGCGCGGCGCACCGCGGTCGGCAACACGTGATATCTGTTGTCACGCAAAGATGCTCGACGCCCGGTACTCTGATCTATTCCAGCGCCCGAAGGGATGGGAATGTCGCGCCCGCAATGCGTGGGCAGGATTGCGCGACAGCTCCTGTGCGACAACCTGATTGACGAGGGAAAGATGGAAGTGACCCGGCCGACACCCCAGGTCGACGACGTACCCGCCGCACGAACCGCCCGCGAGATTCTGCCGGTTCTGGGCAGCCTGCTGATCGCCCTGCTGCTGGCGATGCTGGACAACACCATCGTGGGCACGGCACTGCCCACCATGGTGGGCGAACTCGGTGGAGCGCAACAACTTCTGTGGGTGGTGACCGGATATACGCTCACCTCCGGAATCTCGACACTGATCCTCGGCAAGGCCGGCGATCTCCTCGGCCGCAAAGCCACCTTTCAGGCCTCGATCGTGTTGTTCCTGCTCGGCTCCGCGCTGAGCGGCGCGGCGCAGGACATGGGGCAGCTGGCGCTGTTTCGCGGCGTTCAGGGCATCGGCGCCGGCGGGCTGGTCGCGGGCGCGATGGCGATCCTGGGTGAGTTCGTGCTGCCCGCCGAGCGCGCCAGATACCAGGGGCTGCTCATGGCCATCATGCCGATCTCGTTGCTCGGCGGCCCGCTGGTGGGTGGTTGGATTACCGACAATGCCTCGTGGCGCTGGGTGTTCCTCGTCAATCTGCCGCTCGGAGCCATCGTGCTGCTGACCGTCTGGCGGACCGTGCACCTGCCGCCGCGGGAGCGGCCGAAGCTGGTGATCGACTGGCGCGGCGCCCTCCTGCTGACGGTCTGGACCACCGCGCTGGTGTTGATCGGCAGCTGGGCGCATGCGCGCTACGCCTGGGATTCCTGGCAGATCCTCACCCTGGCAGCGGTGTTCGTCGTCGTGCTCGCGGTGTACGTCCGGGTCGAACGCACGGCCGTCGAACCGATCACGCCGCTGCACGTGCTGACCGGCCGGGATTTCGCACTGGCCAGCGTGCTCGCTTTCATCTCCGGCCTCGTCATGATCGCGGCGGCCGCCTTCATGGCGCCGTATCAGCAACTCGTGCAGGGGCTCTCCGCGACCAGCAGCGGCCTGCTCGCCCTGCCCATCATGGCTCCCGCCGTGATCGTCAGCGCCCTGCTGGGCCAGATCATCGCACGCAACGGCAGGATACGGCTCTATCCGATCGTCGGCATGGCCTGTTCGGCCCTCGGCATGCTGCTGCTTGCCCTGATCGACGTGCAGACCGGTCAGACGGCGTTGATCGCGCGAATGATCGTGCTAGGCATCGGAATCGGATTCACCCTGCAGGTCCCGACCTTGATCGCACAGAACAGCGTCGGCCTGCGGGACATGGGTGCCGCGATGGGGATGAGCACCTTTCTGCGCACGATGGGCATGTCGGTCGGTGCGGCGGTGCTCGGCACGGTCTACGCGTCGCGATTCACCGCTACCGCCGACGAGCACGGCGGGCTCGGCCCGGGGGTACCCGCGGACGGCAACAACCTGACGCCCGAGCGGGTCCACGCCCTCCCCGCACAGGTGCAGGATGTTGTGCACGACAGCGTCACGGCGGGCGTACAAGGCGTCTTCTGGGCCGGGATGGGTTGTGCCCTACTCGGATTCGTGGCATCGTGCCTGCTTCGAGATATCCGGTTGACCACCCGGCAGCGGCCGAAGTCGGAGGCCTCCGATCCGGCCGCGACGCGATCGAAATGACCTCGGAAGAATGCACAGGACACCGCCCGACCTCGCGAAAGACGTTGCGCTGCATTCATTGATGGAACTCGAACAATGAGGTACCGTCAATGAATGCGGATGGCCGGGAATGTCGGCGGCGCTGGGGGTGGAAAGGTGCCCCGCGGTGCCATCACCGAGAAGGGCGACCTGGTCGAACTCGGGCCGGATTTCCTGGCCGATCCGCACCGCGTGTACGAGCAGCTACAGCTGCGCGCGCCTGTGCATCATGTGCGGCTGCCCAACGGCCAGACCGGCTGGCTCGTCACCGGGTACGACCTGGCCCGCAAGGTGCTCACCGACCGCCGGATCGGCAAGGACCTGGACCGGGCGCCGGCGGATGTCCGACGCCGGGCCGACGGGTTCGCGGCGATCATGGGTCATCTGTCGAAGCCCGGCGACACCCGGACGCCCGGACCGGTTCGGCACATGCTCAATTCCGATCCGCCCGAGCATACTCGGCTGCGCAAGCTCGTGACCGGGGCGTTCAGCGCCGGCACAGTCGAGGCGCTGCGCCCCGGAATCATCGCCCACGCCGACGAATTGCTCGACAGGATGGCGGACCGACCGGTGGTCGACCTCATTGCCGACTACGCCCGCCCGATTCCGCTGGCCGCGATCTGCGACCTGCTGGGGGTGCCGCCGCGCGATCGAGATCGCTATCGGCGATTACTGCTCGACGCCATGCCCGGACTGGAGTCGCGCAAGGCCGTACGGACGGTGACACCCGAACAGGTCGCCGCCGCGGGCGCCAGCCTGGTGCGGTTCCTCGGCGAGCTCGTCGCCGCCAGGCGCACGGATCTCGGTGTGGACCTGCTGTCGGCGCTCATCGTCGCGCAGGGCGAAGGCGGACTGGACGAGCATGAGCTGGTCGCGACCTTGTTCCTGCTACAGATGGGCGGCCATGAGACGACCGCCAACCTCATCGGCACCGGTCTGTTCGCGTTGTTGCGCGACCGCTCGCTGTTCGATGCGCTGCGCACCGCTCCGGAGCAGATCCCGGCCGCGGTCGAGGAATTCCTGCGCTGGGACGGTCCCTCCCATTTCACTACCGCGCGAGTCACTCTCGAACCGGTGAGCCTGGACGGTGTCGAGGTGTCGGCGGGTGAGTTGGTGTGGGTGTCGCTCACGGCGGCCAATCGGGACCCCGGGCGTTTCGACGCACCGCAGACGGTGGCGAGCAGGCTGAAGCCGATGGGGCACTTGGGTTTCGGCTACGGCGTGCACCGCTGCGTCGGCGCGCCGCTGGCCCGCCTGGTGGCCGTGACCGCATTCGAGCGGATCCTGCGTCGGTACCCGGATCTGCGTCTCACGGTCGATCCGGACGAGATCCTCTGGCGCGACTCGGCATTCCGCGGCGTGCGGGAACTGCCGGCACGACCGGTCCCGCGGCGGTCCCCCTGACCCGACCCACCCACGACGCCCGCCGAAGGGATATGACGATGTCGCACTCCGAACTCCGCACTGTGCTGTCGGAACACGACCTGCCCGACGGCAGGCAGATCCTCACTCCCGATCCGCTGTACGCGAAGCTGCTGTGGCGGTCGGTATCTCAAGATCCTTTCTACGGAGCAGCGGCCGCCGGTCTGTCCGCGGGCGATGTCGTGCTCGACATCGGCGCCAATATCGGCCTCACCACACTCTGCTTCGTCGCCGCGGCCCCCGGCCTCCGGGTGATCGCGGCCGAGCCCGCGCCGGTCAGCCACGCGGCCCTCCTCGCCAACCTGGAGCGGCACGCACCCGGTTGCGTTGCGGTGCACACCGCCGTCGGATCTGCTTGCGGGACAGCGGAATTGACGTACTACCGCCGGTCCCCCGCCAACTCGACGCTGTATCCGGATCTCGCGGACACGGTCGAGGTCAGTCGGACCTATCTGCGCAACGCGGGCCTGTCCGAGTCCGCCCGGGCGCAGCGGGAGAGCGCCATCGTCGCGAAGTTCCAGGACACCAGCCACGCCGTCGTGCCGGTGACCACGGTGGACGAACTCGTGGCGCGGTTCGATATCGAGCGGGTGGCGCTGGTCAAGATCGATGTGGAACGCGCGGAACTGGAGGTGATGAACGGAATCGGCGACGCCACGTGGCCGCGCATCGACCGGGTGGTCGTCGAGGTGCATGATCTGGACCACCGGGTGGATCGCGTCACGGAGCGGCTCAGCGGCCGCGGCTACCAGGTGGACGCCGGTCAGGATCCGAGTATGGCCGGAACCAACATCTACATGGTGAGCGCGAGCCGCTGACGGTGTCCGCGCTAGCTGTTCGCGTAGTACTCCTTGCACTCGCCATAGGTCGGCAGCACACCACGTTCGATGGCCTGGCCCAGGCTCATCGCGTGCGCCATTTCCGTCGCCATGATCGGCGGTTCGCTCAGTCCCCAGGGCAGATTCAGTTCCGCGTCCAGCGGATGGATCGTGTAAGCCGCCTCCGGCACGTAGGTCGTCGAGCACAGATAGCCCACGCAGGTGTCGTCGGTGAGCGCGAGGAACGCGTGGCCCAGCCCGGCAGCGATGTACACGGCGATCCCGCCCGCCGCGTCGAGAATATTCACGCTGTGGGACCCGAACGTGGGCGAGTCGACGCGCAGGTCCACGACGATGTCCAGCGCGCTGCCGCGCAGACACATCACGAATTTCGCCTGGCCGGGCGGGATCTGTACACTGTGCAGCCCCCGCAGGGTGTTACGGCGTGAGACGGAGAAGTTCATCTGCGCAACCTCGAACCGGTGCCCGACCGCGTCGCTGAGCCGGCCGCTGCGCATTGCCTCGTAGAAGTACCCGCGCTCGTCATGATGTTTCTCGGGCGTGATCCGGTAGGAATCCGGAACATTCAGTTCCTCGATATTCATTCGACCGCTCCTTCGTCGTGATCGGTGCTCAACGGATACGCCGCGCGGTGGTGGCGATGGCCTCGACCAGCTCCGCCTGCCGGACGATGGCCGCCACGTCGGTGCCTCGCCCCGTTCCGACGGCCCGGGCGAATGCCACCAGGCTGTTGCGAAATTGGGTATCCGGGCTCAGTCTTCGTTCCTCGATCACGCCCTGGCGGCCGATCCGGACGATCGGTGCGAGGTCGTCCGGCGGAGTGAACGCTCGATGCACGCTGATCCGCCCATGCTCGCCCCACAGTGTGTACGCGCAGCGGTAGTCGTGCGCGAAACCGAAGGTCAGTTGCGCGGTGACGCCGGTCGGCGAAGCCAGCAGTGCACTGCCCGCGATATCGACATTGTGCTTCGGCGACATCCGCAGTGTGGCGCCGACGAGTTCCAGCTCCGGGCCGAGGAACAATTGCGCGGCGCGGATCGGGTAGACGCCGGCGTCGTACAGCGCCCCGCCGTGCAACTCGGGCCGGTAACGAATATCACTGTCCGGCAACGGGGGAAAGGCGAAATCGGCGGTGAGGGCGCGCAACTCACCGATGACGCCGTCGGTGACCAGCTGTGTCACCGCGGCGTGCATGCTGTGGTGCAGAAAGGTGAAGTTCTCGACCAGGACCAGGTCGCGCTCGCAGGCGGCCGATGCCGCCGCCCACGCTTCGGCTTTCGTCGTGGCCAACGGCTTTTCCATCAAGACATGCAATCCCGCGTGCAGAGCGCGGTGCGCCCAGTGGGCGTGCAGGGACGGTGGCAGCGGGATATAGACGGCGTCGATGTCGGTGCGAGCCAGCAGCGCGTCGTAGCCGGCCACGGGTTCGCCGCCGAACCGAGCCGAGAAGGTCTCGGCCTTGTCGAGATCGCGACTGGCGAGGGCCACGAGGTTCAGCTCGGGCACCTGTTCGAGTGCGGGCAGGGTCTTTCGGCGAGCCACGTCGGCACAACCGATAACACCCAGGCGAATTGTCATGTCTGCCGTTGTCTCCGAGGGGAACACTCCGGGCCGGAAACGGACCGGATCGACCTCTTCCACTGTCCATCGTGGCGATCGAGCGGCACTGGAGCCACGCTGAAGCGGCAGTCGAATCCAGCACGACTCCAGGATGTTTCGAGTAGCGCGTGGCACCATGAGGTCGATTCCCGCGCGTGGAGAGAAACGGATACCGGCATGCGAATTCTGTGCACGACATTTTCGTGGCCGTCACACCATTTTCCGATGGTGCCGCTGGAATGGGCATGCCAGGCCGCCGGACACGAGGTCTTGGTGGCGAGCACGCCGAGCCTGACCGACGTGATCCTGCGGTCGGGAATGCCTGCGGTCGCGGTCGGCAAGGATGTCGAGATGACTCCCGGTCCCGCCGCTCGCAGACGCACGGCGCGCCGAGCCCATAGGCGGTGGCCGGACAGGTGGCCGATCCACCCGGAGTTGCTGGACGAGACACAGCGCGAATTGGTCGCGGCGGTGGGACGCATTCACATCGGGATGGCCGAGGCGATGGTCGACGACCTCATCGAGGTCGCGCGGAGCTGGCGACCGGACCTGATATTGCACGACGCATTGTCGTTCGCCGGGGCGGTCACCGCGTCGGTGCTGGACGTGCCGAATGTCAGTTCCCTGTGGGGCGCGCCCGGTCCACAGCGCGCCGAGATGCGTGACTTCCGCTCCGAGCCGCTGCCGGAGTACGTCGACCTCTACGCCACGCGCGCCGCGCCGATCCGGAATACGCCGACGGCCTGGATCGACCCGTGTCCGCCCGCGATCCGCCTACCGCTGGACGGACGGTGTCTGCCGGTGCGGTACGTGCCCTATAACGGGCCCGGCGCCGTTCCGGACTGGTTGTTCGAGCCGGGTCCGCGGCCGCGGGTCTGCGTGACGTGGGGCGCCACCGAGGCCAAACTCGGCGCCGCGCCAACGGATCTCGTCCGCGGGGTCCTGCGGGCGACCGCCGCGCTGGACGTCGAGGTCGTGCTCGCCACCACCGAGCAGATGCGGGTCGAACTGGGCGAGTTGCCGGTAGGCGTGCGCGTCGCGATCGACCTGCCCCTGAAGTATCTGCTGCCCGGCTGCGCCGCGGTGGTGCACCACGGCGGCGCGGGAACCACCCTCACCGCGGGTATCAACGGCGTGCCTCAATTGATCATCACGACCAGGCCGGAGCCCGCGCTGATCGGATCGCAGTGGGCGGCCGGCGGCGGGGGTCGCCACCTCCTCGCCGCCGAGTTGCCCGCCGAGGAGGAAGCCACCGTCGAAGTGCTCGGCAGGGAGCTTGCCCTGGTGTTGCGGGAGTCGTCGTATCGGGCGGGAGCCGAGTCGATCAGGGCCGGGATGCTGGCGACGCCGAGCCCGGCCGAGCTGGTCGGATCCCTGGAACAGCTGGTGTAAGCGCGATCGGTCCGTCAGTCCGACAGATACTCCAGCCCGGAGTCGGCGAGCACGGCCTGGTGCACGCGCCACAGCATTTTCGACGGTTCCAGCCCCACCTCGTCGATCATCCGGGCGCGCAATCGCTGGAAGACCTCGAGTGCCTCCAGCCGTCTGCCACTGCGATAGAGCGCGATCATGAGATGACCGTGCAGCCGCTCGTTGAACAGATGCTCGCCGGTCAATTCGGAGAGCTCGCTGATCACCTCGCGGTGGCGGCCGAGCCGCAGGTCGGCATCGATGCAATCTTCCAAGGCGACCATTCTGGCCTCCTCGAGACCGCGAACCTTCGGACGCAGCACCTGCCCGATGGGAACATCCGCGAAGGGACATCCGCGCCAGAGATCCAGCGCGTTGCGAAGTAATTCCGCGGCCTCGGCGATCCGGCCCTCGGTCGACGCGAGTCGTCCGCGCGCCGCCAGATCGGTGAAGTCGTGCAGATCGAGCTGCCGCGAGCGCATTTGCAGGGTGTAGCCCACCGGTTCGGTGACGAGAACCTCTTTCGTCACCACCTTGGCGTCGACGGCCAATGAGTTCGTGAAGAACTTCCGGAGGGTCAGGATATAGGTCTGAATTGTGGTGACCGCGCTTTTCGGCGGGGTATCACCCCACAGTTCGGCCGCCAGTTTGTCGATCGGGACCGGCCGATTCGGATTCATGATCAGCAGTGCCAGCAGTTGCCGCGGCTTGGCAGCGCTCAACATCGGGGCGCGATCACCGGCTGTGAATGTCATGGTCCCCAGGATGGAAATTTTCAGGTCCACCGGTTCGGCGGTACGCAACATCGCCGCTCACCACACCGAATTCAAGCACGCGATCAGGCTGCGCGCCTGCACGTTCAGGTAGTGGCCGTGTTCGAGCAGGCCCGTGAGCTGGCCGACCGTCATCCACAGATAGTCGGGAGGAACGTCCAGGTCCTGGTCCACCTCGATGATGAGGTAGCGGTTCTGCGCCTGGAAGAAGCGGCCGCCCTCCTCGGACTGAATCGCGTCGTAGCGGATCTGTCCCGGCTCGGCCTCGAGGACCGCATCCAGAAACGGCGGTCGGTACCGGTCGGGCCAATCGGCGTAATTCTCCGGCGTGCACTGGACGGTCGGCGCCAACTCCACGATGTCGAGGTAGCCCGGTTCGATCCGCGCATGCACCAAGACATGCAGCCCCCCGGCGAATCCGCAGACCAGGAATGCGATCACCCCGATACCTACCGGAGCGAGGAACGGCTGCGTCCACTCACGCACCTCGCGTCGAGACGAACGCACCGCCGCGGCGATCACCGAGAAGTATTTCCCGCTCTCGTGCGCGATGTCGCCCTCGGTGCGCCGCCATCCGCGCACCTCGCGCAACGGGAGGAGTTGGGCGGCAATCGAATTCCGGATCTTGATGTCGTTGAACCAGCGCATCACCTCGATCCTGGTATGTAATGCGCCGGTGCGCGGCGAGAGGGAGCGGGCCACCGCCAGCCGGAAATCATCCTCGACCCGGCCCTCCAGGACCTCCGCACTCCGGTCGAACGGGATACACGCGAAGACGGTGCGCAAGTCCATATTCATCAGGTTGTCCACGGCAGCGATGCGGCGCAGCAGACCGAGGGTAATCCAGCGATAACCGTGCCGCACCGGTACGGTCTCCGTGACCTCGACGACCATGTTGCGGTTGCGCTTTCGATAGAACCACGACCCTTGCTCGGACTGCAGTGCATCCACCAGCACCCGGGCCTTGTCGGGGGCGGTGAAGTATTCGAGGTACGGCACCGGCAGTCCGCCGTGTACCCGGGTGTAGTTGCTCTGCGTGGCCTGGACCGTGGGAGACACCTGCACCACGTTGATATTGCCCGGCTCCACCTTGGCCTGGACCAGACAATGCAGCACGCCGTCGAAATCCCGGACGACCAATCCGAGTATGCCGACCTCGGATTGATTGATGATCGGCTGCGTCCAATGCGGCACCGGCGGCTGTTCGGTGGTGACCTGCAGACCTTGGACAGTGAAGAAGCGACCGCTGTCGTGCCCCAGATTCCCGGTCTCCGCATCGAACTTCCAGTTCCGCAGGTCGGCGAACGGCACGCGCTCGACCGCGAGCTCTGTGTCGGAGCGCATCTCCTCCCACCAGCGCTCGAAGTCGCCCGCGGGCGCCGTGGCGGTCTCGGTGACCATTGCCGAGGCGGCCAGCAACGATCGATCCACAATGTCTCGACTCGATCTCGGTCGCCTGGCCCGAACAATCTCGGACATTCCGCTTCCTCCTCGCTCGGGGCCACCGTCGCTCGGAGTATTACATTCATGCTCGAACCACACTAGAGCCGAGCCGCCGCCGCACGACAATGAAATGTCATCCGCATCTCCCTTGTTACCCTGCTCGACGTGCGCGTATCGCGTGTTACGCGGGCATTCTCGAGTGAGGCAACAATGCCTGTCGTACCCGGGCATTTGTCATGAGGCAACCAGCGCGCCGCACCGGACACGGAGCACGGCATCGTCGGCGGGGAGGGGGACACGTCATCCAGCTTCGGGGGCAAAGCAGGGACGAAATGCCCTATTGCGGTGCGGGAATCGGAGTAGAGGCTTCGAGGCATCGATGTTTCAGATGAGGACAGATCATGACGATGCCGCCGCTATTTCCGTCGCAGCCGGAGTCTCCGCCGCGTCCGAAGGAGCGCCTGCTGTGGCCGTGGATCCTGTTCGGGGCCACGATTCTCGCGCTCTGCGGGTGTGCTGCGGTGATCAGCGCCGCCGTGGACTTGGCGATCCGGTCATCCGCCGAGAACGCTGCGGCGGCGACTCCCCCCGCGGAGAGCCCCGCGCCCACTCCGGCGGTGCTTATTCCGCCGTTGCCGACCACACCGCAGCCCAAAACCATTACCTACGAAGTCATCTCGAATGCCGGGCTGAATACGGTCGCCTACTTCGACGAGCAGTCCGATCTCGCGAAGGAACCGGGTGTTCGCGCGCCGTGGGTGAAGACCGTGGTGAACAGTTCGGCCGTGACCGTCTCGGGGCTCAGCGCGCAGACCAACGGCACCTCGGTGACGTGCCGGATCACCGTGGACGGGGTGGTGGCGGACGAGCGGACCGCCACGGGCAAGTACGCGGCGGTCAATTGCACGGGGCGGTGAGTTCGCGCGAATTGCCCTGCGCCGGAAGCTCTGTAGGATGAGCGTCTCGCGGTAGACGAAGGAGTGGGGGATGCCGTACGCCGTTGTGGGGGTCGTGACTCTCCTGTTGTGGGTGTATTGCCTGATCGATGTGATCACTGCGCCGGAGAGCGGAATTCGGCAGTTGCCGAAGGCCGGGTGGCTGTTGGTGGTGATCCTGTTGCCGACCGTCGGTGCGCTGCTGTGGTTGTTCATCGGGCGGCCGATCTCCGAGGGCCGTAACACAGCGCCGAGCCGATTCCCCGAATATGACCGGCCCGGACGCTATGTTCCGCAGAATTCGGAGGCGGACGAGGCGTTCCTGCGTGGGCTGCGCGAGCGTGCGGAACAGCAACGCCAGGAAGCGCGGCGACAGGAAGCGGCCAGGCAGGCGGAGATCGACCGGCGTCGCGAAGCCGGCGAGCTTTGATCAGAACGGGTCACCGAGACTCGATTAGCGAGGGCTCTCTACCGGTCCGAGTCGGCTGGGTGGCCAGATCTTGAAGACAGCCCGGCCCCGAACGTCGCTGACGGGGACGGTGCCACCGAACTCGTCGGATGTGTGCGCGCGGGAATCCGCCGAATGGTTTCGGTTGTCGCCCATGACCCATAGATAGCCTTCGGGCACTCGCACGGGACCGAATTCGCGGCCTGCGCCGTAGCTCGCTTTGTAGGCGAGGCCGGGCTGGTACGGGATGTCGTATCGGGCGTAGGGCTCGTCGAGGGCCTTGCCGTCCACGATGATTCGCCCTTGCGGGTCACAACATTCCACCGTCTGCCCGCCCACCGCAACGACGCGCTTGACGAGGTCGTTCTCGTCGGGCGGCACCAGCCCGAAGAACGAGAAGAAGTCTTCCACCGGCCGGACGACAGGGTTGCTCGATCGGCGCGAAGCGTGGTTCTTGTTCCAGGAATCGGTCGGGCCCACGAACACGACCACGTCACCCGGCCGCGTATCGCGGAAGTAGTAGCTCAGCTTCTCGACGAATATGCGATCCCTGGTGCATCCCGCGCAGCCGTGCAGCGTCGTTTCCATCGACTCGGACGGGATGACGTAGGGCCGTCCGATGAGGTGGACGATGACGGCCGCGATCACCGCGGCGATCACCACGAGGAACGGCAGCTCCTGCCAGAACGGCCGCCCGACCTTCTTCGTCACAACCGGCACAGCGCCGCCCTCGTCTGCCACGCCGAACAGAGTAGCCGCACAGACGAAAATCACTTTCACTTAGGAAAGCTAATGAAATATCCTGGTAACAGAGAGATCGACAGCGGAGGAGGGCACGACGCGCAGGGACGAGGACGTGGCTTCGACAGTCGGGATGTTCGCCTCGCTGGCGGTCCGCAACTATCGCTACTATTTCGCCAGTCAGATGGTGTCGAACACCGGCACCTGGATGCAGCGGATCGCGCAGGACTGGCTGGTTCTGAGTCTTACCGGCAGTTCTTTCGCCGTCGGTATCACCACCGCTATGCAGTTTCTGCCGATGCTGCTGTTCGGCCTGTTCGGCGGGGTGATCGCGGACCGCTTCGGCAAGCGGCGGCTGCTGCTTTTCACCCAGAGCGCCATGGGCCTGCTCGCGGGGGCGCTCGCCGTGTTGACGCTCACCGGGATGGTCGAGGTGTGGCACGTCTACCTCTTGGCATTCCTGCTCGGGATGGTCACAGTGGTGGACAATCCGACGCGACAGACGTTCGTCGCGGAGCTGGTCACGCCGGGACAATTGCGGAACGCGGTGAGTTTGAATTCGGCGAACTTCCAGTCCGCGCGGTTGGTCGGCCCGGCGGTGGCCGGTGTGGTGATCGCGGCGGTCGGCACGGGGTGGGCGTTCGCGGTCAATGCCTTGTCGTTCGCGGCGGTGATCGGCAGCCTGCTGATGATGCGGCCCGCGCAGTTGCGGTCGCTGCCGCCGGCGCCGCGCCGGAAGGGGCAGCTGCGGGAAGGGTTGCGATATGTGAGTGCGCGGCCGCAGTTGTTCTGGCCGATCGTGCTGGTCGGCTTCCTCGGGACGTTCGGATTCAATTTCCCCACCGTGCTGTCCGGCTACGCCTACAACGTCTTCCACGTCGACGCGGGAATGTACGGCCTGCTCAATACGGCGCTGGCGGCCGGGTCGTTGCTCGGCGCGCTGCTGGCGGCGCGGCGGACCCAGGTGCGGCTGCGCATGCTGGTGATGACGGCGGTCGGCTTCGGCGTGCTCGAGGCGGTGACCGCGTTCGCGCCGGAGTACTGGCTGTTCACGGCGATGCTGACGCTCGTGGGCCTGCTCGGGCTGACGTTCAACACATCGAGCAACTCGATGGTGCAACTGGCCACCGAGCCCACCGTGCGAGGCCGCGTCATGGCGCTCTACATGATGGTGTTCACCGGCGGCACCCCGATCGGCGGCCCCATCGTCGGCTGGATCACCGAGCAATTCGGCCCGCGCATCGGCCTGTTCGCCTGCGGCACCGTCTCCGCCGCCGCCGCGCTCGTCGTCGCCTTGATCCTCGCCCGAGTAGGCCGCCTACGCCTCCAACTAACCCGCCGCGGAGTAGCCTTCGTCCCCCGCGAACCCCTGACCGCGCTCGTCTGACAATCGGGCGTAGAGCCGAAATACTTTGGCGCGGTGATCTTGGTGGCCAGTTCGCTGTTGCTGCCCTGGGGGCGGGGCGAGTTGTGGGATCGGGCGGGGTCGGGTGATCGTGGCCCGGACCAGTAATCTCTCTGGGCATGGCACGGGATGAGCGCGGTGTGACCGCCCAGAGTGAGGACTTCGCTGCCTGGTACAACGAGGTGGTCTTCAAGGCCGGACTCGTCGACCGGGGACCTGCCAAGGGCACCATGGTCATTCGACCGTACGGGTATCGGTTGTGGGAGCAGTTGCAGGCCGAGCTGGATCGGCGGATCAAGGCGACCGGTCACGAGAACGCCTACTTCCCGCTGCTGATCCCGGAGAGCTACCTGAGCCGGGAAGCCGAACACGTGGAAGGGTTTTCGCCCGAACTGGCGGTGGTCACCCACGCCGGCGGCAAGGATCTCGAAGAGTCGCTGGTGGTGCGGCCGACGTCGGAGACGATCATCGGCGAGATGATGGCCAAGTGGATCAGCTCGCACCGGGATCTGCCGCTGCTGCTGAACCAGTGGTCGAACGTGGTGCGGTGGGAGCTGCGCCCGCGAATGTTCCTGCGTACCACCGAATTCCTGTGGCAGGAGGGCCACACGGCACACGCCGACGCGGCCGACGCGCACCGGGAGACGAAGCTCGCGCTCGACATCTATCACGAGGTGGCGCGCGATCTGGCCGCGATGCCGGTGATTCCGGGCGAGAAGACGCCGGGCGAACGGTTCGCGGGCGCGGTGTCGACGTTCACCATCGAGGGCATGATGCGCGACGGCCGCGCCCTGCAGGCGGGCACCTCGCACTACATGGGCACCAATTTCGCCACGGCCTTCGACATCCGATACACCAGCGACGCCGGTCGAGACGAGTTGTGCCACACCACCTCCTGGGGCATGAGCACCCGCATGATCGGCGGCATCGTGATGACCCACGGCGACGACAAGGGCCTGGTCTTCCCGCCGCGACTGGCGCCGTACCAGGCGGTGATCGTTCCGATCACGCGCGGCGGCAACACCGCGGTCGAGGAGGCGGCCGACGAGCTGGCCCGCCGCCTGCGGGCCGCCGGGGTGCGTACGCACGTCGACGCCCGCCCGCAGCTGAGCCCCGGGTTCAAGTACAACGAGTGGGAGATGCGCGGCGTCCCGGTCCGGCTCGAACTGGGACCCCGGGATCTGGAAGCCGGGACGGCGATGCTGGTGCGGCGGCTCGGCGGCGAGGGCAAACAGGCCGTGCCGATCGATACTCTGCCGGAGGTCCTGCCCGGCATCCTGGAAGAATTCCAGGCCTTCCTGCTCGCCCGCGCCACCGAATTCCGCGACAGCCACACCCGAACAGTCGTCAGCTGGGACGATTTCGCGGACGCCGTGTCGACCGGCTGGGCCCTGGCGCTGCATTGCGGCACACCCGCTTGCGAGGACGACATCAAGTCCGGCACCGCCGCCACCCCGCGATGCATCCCGCTGGACGGCGAACCGGCGACGGGCGCCTGCGTCCGCTGCGGCGCGCCGTCCACTTACGGTAAACGGGTGATCTTCGGCCGGGCCTACTGAGACAGATGCCGCGCGACCTGGTGACATAGGTGGTCTGCATCACAGGTTGACCAGATCTGACGCGCTCGAGTAACGTCGCGGCAGTGGCTACGAAGCAGGGCGCCCGGGCCAGGCGCCACTACGGCGGTCGCACCGCCGAAGAGCGGGCCGGACAACGACGGGAACGACTGTTGCAGGCCGCGCTCGAATTATTCGGAACCCAGGGGTATTCGGCCACCAGCATCGAGCAGTTGTGTTCCGCGGCAAGCATTTCCACGCGCAGCTTCTACGAGGAAATGAGCAGCCGTGAGCAGCTGCTGATCGCCCTGGCGGACGACCTCATCGGCCGCGCGGTCGCCGCCGGGCTGGCCGAGATCGACGCCGCGGCCGAACTGCCCCTGGCCGAGCGAATCGCCCGCGGGGTTCGCGCGTATCTCCAGATCACCTGCCGCACACCTGGTTCGGCGCGGGTGTGTTACATCGAGGTGGTCGGGGTCAGCGATGCCGTGGAGCGGTGGCGGGCCGAGTGGCGCAAGCGGATCGGCGCGCTGTTGCAGGGTGAGGCCGAACGCGCGGTGTGGCCCCGCCCCGGGCGGGCGCCGGGGGGGCCCGCGGGGGGGCGGGGGGGGGGGGGGGGGGGGGGGCACTACGGGCTGTTCGCGATCTCGGTGATGGGCGCGGTGAACTCGCTGGCCCAGGAACTCGCCCGGCACGACCCGGAATCGCCTCTCACACTGGACGATATCTGTGCCGAGATCGGCACGCTGATCGGCGCCGGGGTCGCCTGAACCCGGCGGCGGTTCAGCTCACCCAGGGCGGGGTGAACCGGCTCCCGTCGGCGAGTTCACCGGAGAAGCCGACCGGCACACTCACCATCAGCACGGCCGGCGACTCGCCGAGATTGTCGACCCGGATGCGAGCGCCGGCCGGGACGACGGCGGCGTCACCGGCCGACAACCGTTCTGCCGCATCATCGATCGCGAGCACGATCTCGCCCGCCAGCACCACGAACACCTCCTCGCGCAGCACGCGATGCGGCTCCCCGGCCGTGCCGGCGGCCACCTCGAGCTGCCAGACGCACAGCTCGGTGCTGCCGGTGCCGGGCCGGGCGTAGGAAATGAAGCGGGCGTTGTGCATTTCGTGGACATCGGCCTCGGCGGCACGGACGACAGGCATCGGACAACTCCTCTTTAGTCAACTTTCTTGACTATATAGTCAAGCTGCTTGACCTATCTGTCAAGTGCCAAGATGCAACCATGCCGACCCGAGCCGCCGCACCCGCCCAGGATCTGCCCATGCTGCTGCTCGCGGCCGCCGCGGAGGTCACCGACGCCGTGCACGCCGCGGTGGCCGCGGCCGGATTCGACGATGTGCGTCCCACTCACGGTTTCGCCTTCGCCCGCATGGCGCCCGACGGCGCGACGGCCGGCGAGATCGCCGAACACCTCGGCGTCACCAAACAGGCCGCGAGTCAATTGGTCGAGGAATTGGTGAACAAGGGCTACGCGCAACGCAATCCGCATCCGCGCGACGCCCGCTCCCGGCTCATCACCCTCACCGCGCGCGGGTGGGCGGCGACCCGGGCCGCCGACGCCGCGGCCGCCGAATTCACCGCGCGATGGGAAGCCGCACTCGGCAGGGAGCGGACCGCCGGCCTGCGCGACGCGCTGGCGCGGGTGGTGGCGCCGGGCAGGGTCCGGCCCTCGGCATGGTGAGCGACTAGGATCGACGCCACCGTCCCCGCGATACGAGTCCGCCATGCCCGACTACGCACACACCGACCACGCCGCCAAGGGCCGCGCCGACAAGGCGCGCCGCCTCGCCGCCTACCTCTGGCAGCGCGGCATCACCGGCGCCGACCTGCTCGCCCTGCCCGCGGCGACCCGGCGCAAACTCGCCCGCGCCGCCGACACCAATCCGCCCGGCACCGACGAGACCTGGGCCATGGTCGCGCGCCTGCTCGACGAGAAGGACGACTGGGCCGCCCGCCACCCCGAGCATCCCGCGGCGCGGCGCGCACACCGCGACGAGAAGATCCTGTGGGTGAAGCCGCCCGTGAAGCCGTGGACCGCACCCGAGCCGGGGCCTTGACATCAAGAAATGAACAGGGGTTCACTCCTTGATGTGGCACCCGACTACGAGCACCATTCCGGCACCCGCCCCGCGGCCTGGCGCGACGACGCGACCAGCGGCGACGATTCGCCGTACACCGGCCTCCCCGCGCCGGACGCCGATATCGCCTACCGCACGCTGACCTACGAGGTGACCGGCCGCATCGCGCGAATCACCTTCGACCGGCCCGAGCAGGGCAACGCGATCACCGCCGACACCCCGATCGAGCTGGCTCACGCGGTCGAGCGCGCGGATCTGGATCCGCGCGTGCACGTCATGGTGGTATCCGGCCGCGGCAAGGGCTTCTGCGGCGGTTACGACCTGTCGATCTTCGCCGAGGGCGGGTTCTCCCCCACCGGCGCGGCCCAGCCCACCACCGGCACCGTGCTCGACCCCGCCGTGCAGGCCCGCAACCACAACCCCTGGGGCACTTGGGATCCCATGGTCGACTATCAGATGATGAGCCGGTTCAACCGCGGCTTCGCCAGCCTGCTGCACGCGAACAAGCCGGTCGTCGCCAAACTGCACGGCTTCGCCATCGCCGGCGGAACCGACATCGCCCTGTTCGCCGACCAGATCATCTGCGCCGACGACACCAAGATCGGCTATCCGCCCACCCGGGTCTGGGGCATTCCCGCCGCGGGCATGTGGGCGCATCGGCTCGGCGATCAGCGCGCCAAGCGACTCCTGTTCACCGGCGACTGCCTGACGGGCAAGCAGGCCGTCGAGTGGGGCCTGGCGGTCGAGTCCTGTCCGGCCGCGGAACTCGACGAGCGTACCGAGCAACTGCTGCAACGGATCTCACGCGTCCCGATCAATCAGCTGATCATGGCGAAGCTGGCACTCAACAGCGCGCTGCTGGCGCAGGGCGTGACGAACTCGGGCATGGTCAGCACGGTCTTCGACGGCATCTCCCGGCACACCCGCGAGGGCTACGCCTTCCAATTGCGTTCGGCGACAGTGGGCTTCCGCGAGGCCGTGCGCGAGCGGGACGAGCCGTTCGGCGACTGGAAGCGGGCGCAGTTCGAGAAGGGTTCGAGCGCAGGCGAATAGACTCCGCGCCACCGGACGACCCTGGTCAGCCGAGATCGATATCCGTGCTGTGCTCGGCCTCGCGCACGACCTTCTCGGCCAGGGAGCGGACCGCCTTCGCCTCGTCCTCGGTCATGTCGTCGATGAACAGCCGCCGCACCAGCTCGACGTGATGGGGGGCGGCTTTTTCGAGGGCTCGGCGGCCCGCCTCGGTCAGCCGCACCAGGACGCCGCGCGCGTCGTCGGCGGCCGGGGTGCGCGATACCAGGCCGCGATTGTCCATCCGGCCCAGATGCTTCGACAGGCGGCTCTTGTCCCAGCAGATCTCGGCGGCCAGTTCCTTGGCCCGCAGACAGCCGCCGGGGGCCGCCGACAGCGCCACCAGGATCTCGTAGTCGGACATCGACAGGCCGTCGCGGGCCAGCCCGGCCGCCATCGCCGCGTCCAGGCGCTGCCGCATCCGGATGTACGCGGACCATGTCGCCTGTTCCGCGTCGCCGAGCCATCGCACCATGGAATGATCCTAACCGGCGTTTGGTTGACATGGACACCAACCCGCCGAGGAGGTCCCGATGCCCGCCATCACCGTCGACAACATTCTGGTACTGCCGCGGCTGCCCCGACCGGACGGCACCGCGCGGCAGCGGCCGGTCCGCGGCATCAGCACGGCACACCGCCAGCGCGAGGGCGCCGGTTTCGAGGTGCGCCGCCCGTTCCCGAGCGCGGAACTGCGCCAGGCCGACCCGTTCATCCTGCTGGATCAGATGGGCCCGGTCGCCTACGAGCCCTATGAGGCCAAGGGTGCGCCCTGGCATCCGCATCGCGGCTTCGAGACCGTCACCTACATGCTCGACGGCACGATGGTGCACCACGACTCGAACGGCGGCGGCGGTGTCATCAGCGAGGGCGACACCCAGTGGATGACGGCCGGCTCCGGCATCCTGCACGACGAACTACCCGCCGAGGAACTGGTGATCTCCGGCGGCGTCTTCCACGGCATCCAGCTCTGGGTGAACCTGCCGCGGGCGCAGAAGATGGCCCCACCGCGCTATCAGGATCTGCGCGCGAGCGAGCTGACGCTGGTCAGTTCGCACGACGGCGGCGCGCTGGTGCGGGTCATCGCGGGCGAGATCGGCGGCTTCGCGGGCCCCGGTGCCACTCACACCCCGATCGCGTACGCGCACGCCTCCCTCAGCCCCGGCGGGCGCCTGGAAACGCCCTGGCCGCAAGAGTTCTCGGCGATGGCGTACGTGCTGGGCGGCAGCGGCACGGCCGGTGCGGAGAGCCGCCCGCTCACCGAGGGACAGCTCGCTGTGTTCGGGCACGGCGACGCGCTCACCCTGACCGCCGACGCCGACCAGCACACCCCGTCCGGGGATCTGGAGGTCCTGCTGCTCGGCGGGGCGCCGATCCGCGAGCCCGTGGTGCAATACGGTCCGTTCGTGATGAACTCGCGCAGCGAAATCATCGAGGCCATCGAGGATTTCGAGGCGGGCCGGATGGGGCACATTCCGGCGGAGCACGTGACCGGGCGACGGCTGGGCGAGTAAGCGGCTCTCGGCCGCCCAGTTGACAACTGGCCGAGCCATCAGAACAGTAGACTCCGCGGATCCCGGCCCGGCCCCGCGGGGAGTGCCGACCGGCCCCGTCTCAGACGACCCATCAGACATCGAGGAATACATGAACGTTCGCAGGCTAATCGTGACCGCCGGCGCGGGACTGATCACCCTCGCGGCCCCGATCACCCTCTCCACCTCGGCCTCGGCCGAGGGTTTCGTACCCTCCGGCTCGGCCGGAACCGGCTCCTCCGGCATCGACGATGCCATCGGCGCCACCGGATCCGCGGGACTCGCCCAGACCGGTTCGGCCGGTGGCACATTCAAGAACTGCGACGAGGCCCGCGCCGCGGGTCGCGCGCCGCTGTTCCGCGGCGAGCCCGGCTACTCCCCGCACCTGGACCCCGACGGCACCGGAATGGCCTGCCCGACCGTCTGAACGGCTCCCAGAGCGGCACTCGCGTCAACGACGACACCCGGTGTGGCACGCTGCCACACCGGGTGTCGTGTGTCCGGGCTCAGCGCCGGAAGACCTTCACCAGCACCAGCAGCAGCACCAGCGCGCCCGCACCGATCAGGCTGTACTTCACCTTCGGTTCGTTGACCTTCGCGACCACGGCGTGTTTGGTGTTGTCGGCGATCCGCTGCGGGTCCGCCCGCACCGCGAGTTCGTCGAGTGTGTTCGCGAGCCGATTGCGCGCGGCTTCGATCTCCCGCTCGATGCCCTCGGTTTCCTTCGCCACAAGTGTCTCCTGAAATATTCGTCGTCGGTCGTGCGTCGCTAGGGGACGAGTCTATCCGGCGCGGGGAAGTCGTCGCCGTTGTCACCGCCGTCGATTACCGTGCTTGGACATGACCGAGAACCGACTCAGTCCCGGCGATACCGCGCCGGAATTCACCCTTCCCGACGCCGACGGCAAGGAGGTGTCCCTCGCCGACTACCGCGGCCGGAAGGTGATCGTCTACTTCTACCCCGCCGCCAGCACGCCGGGGTGCACCAAGCAGGCCTGCGACTTCCGCGACAACCTGGCCGAACTCGGCGGCGCGGGCATCGACGTCATCGGCATCTCCCCCGACAAGCCGGCCAAGCTGGCCAAGTTCCGCGACAACGAGAAGCTCACCTTCCCGCTGCTCTCCGACCCCGACCGCGAGGTGCTCGAGGCCTGGGGCGCGTTCGGCGAGAAGACGATGTACGGCAAGAAGATCACCGGCGTGCTCCGCTCCACCTTCCTGGTCGACGAGGACGGCAAGATCGCCCTGGCCCAGTACAACGTGCGCGCCACCGGGCACGTGGCGAAGCTCCGCCGCGATCTTTCGGTGTAGACCGGCCGGAACGACGACGGCCCGGGACGTGCTGCCCCGGGCCGTTTCGCTGTTCATACGCGCGGCATCAGCTGGGCCGCCCACTGGACCATCATGCGCCAGTGGTTGTCCCACCACTTTCCGAATTCCTCGGTGCCGAACTGGGGCGGCGCGGTCTCGCCCGGGAACAGCAGCGAGCCGTTGGGTGCGCCGACCTGGACGGTGGGCGCCGGAATCACCGAGGACGAGCCCATGGCCGCCGGCTCCGCATCGGAGTGATGCAGGAGCGGCTGTCCCTCCGAGACCTCGGAATCGGCGGGCTCGGAATCGAATTGGCGTATCCCGAGCCGGTCGGAATCGCATGGTCGCCAGTTCACGGCGGCCGGGTCGACGGTGATGATCTCGGGATCGGGCTCCGAGCCGGCGGATTCGTCGCTCCCGCGCAGGGCATCCCGCCGCTGCATGGGATGCGCGCTCGGGACCGTGCGGTGTGTCTGGGCCGCTATGCGGGCATCGGTCAGCTCGGAGTCGGTGCGCGACTTGCCTGTCGCGTGGTAGGCGCCGCCGACGACCAGCCCGCCCGCCAGCACGCTCGCCGCCGCGAACACCGCCGTGGCGCCGCGGGACACCCGGGCGCGGGGGCCGCTCTCCGCCGTGTCGGACAACTCCGGCTGCGCCACCAGCGCGGCGCCGATCGCCGACCCGGCCGCGGCCACCTTGCACGGCACGATCGACGCGCCGAAGCCGGTGCCCAGCGCCGACGCGACGGCGGCATCGCCGGCTGCGGAGCCGATCAGTACCACCGCGTCGGGGTCGACACCGGCCGCCTCGAACTGGTCCCACGCGGCGGTGACCGCGGGCCGCATCGTCTCGCGGGTGACCGCGCCGCCCGCCGCCGTCAGGCCCGCCACCACCCGGTCGCGGCCCGGGGAGATCAGCGAGAAGCCTTGATAGCCGGGTACCACCTCGCAGATGACCAGGTGATCGAAGCCGTCGACCCAGGTCATGGCGCGGGCCAGGGCCAGATGCGCGGACTTGGCGGACACCAGCGACGCCGTGCGCCACGGGCTCGAGGCCAGACCGGTGACGATCGCGCGGCGCTCGGCCGCGTCGCGGTAGGTGACCGCCGCACCGGCGGCCTCGTAGTCGGCGCCGAGTTCGGCGTCCAGATCCTCCAGCGCCGTTTCGACCGCGTGGGCCAGGTCGTGCTTGCCGTCGCCGCGGATGCGCTGGGTGCGATGGTGCAGGATTCGCTCCGGCAAACTGTCCGGGCCGCTGCGGAGCGCCACCGCCTGCACGGCGCCGCGCTCGGTGGAAACGCCGAATGTCACCACTAATCGAGCCACTACTGATCAGCCTTCCGCCTGGTCGATGGACGCTCACTCGGTTATGTGTTCGTCACCACATCTGGTACGGATGGGTTATGAACGGCAACCAAACCGGACTCAGTCGGTGCCGCCGCGTGTCATCAGCGTGTCGCTACCGCTAGCCTGGTGACGTGGTGGAAGCGCGCACGGCAACGAGGTCGAACCGACGTGCGGACCCCGCGTTGGAGTTGCAAGACGACCCGCGGGAACTCATGCCCCGGCGCCGGCCCACGCAGGAACGCAGCAAGCGCAAGTTCGACGCCCTCCTGCAGGCCTCGCGGGAGCTGCTGGTGGAGGTCGGGTTCGAATCGTTCACCTGCGAAGAGGTCGCGGCACGCGCCGAGGTCCCGATCGGGACGCTGTACCAGTTCTTCGCCAACAAATACGTCATCGTGTGCGAACTCAACCGGCAGGACCTGGTCGCCGTATCGCAGGAGCTGGCCGACTTCCACGGCGAGATCCCCTCGATGGACTGGCTGCGCCACATGAACAAGCTCGTCGACCACCTGGCCGACCTGTGGATGACCGACCCGTCCCGCCGCGAGGTCTGGCTGGCCATGCAGTCCACCCCCTCCACCCGGGCCACCGGCGCCATCCACGAAAAGGAGTTCGCCGAGGCCGTGCAGCAGATGCTGCGCCCCCTGATGCCCCGCACCCCCCGCGCCCGCCGCTCCATGATGGCCCAGGTCCTGGTCCACGTCGTCTACTCGATGATGAACTTCTCCGTCCAGGACGGCCTCAGCCACGAAGCCGCCGTAGCCGAACTCAAGCGCCTCATGGTCGCGTATCTACTGGTGGCGGAAAAGGAATCCCGCACGGGCGGCCAACGCGACGAGTAGATCGGGACCGCTCAGGAGTTGATGAGGTCTGCCAGTTCGCCCGGGTCTTCCAGGACGACCATGGCGGCGGCGGTGTCGCCGTCGTGGGTGAGGGAGAGGTGGACTCGGACTCGGGGGAGGAATTCGGCGGCGAGGCCGTGCAGTTTGATGCTGGGGCGGCCCCAGGCGTCGTTGACCACCTCGATGAGGGGGTACGGGTTGTCGCCGATCTGGGGGCTGCGGGCGAAACGCGATGAGGCCCAAGCCTTCAGCACCGCTTCCTTCGCCGCCCAGCGGGCCGCGTAGCTGCGCGCGGGGTCGGTGCCCTTGCTCTCGCAGTAGCGGCGCTCCCCCGCGGTGAAGCTCTCCCGGAGCATGGTGGTTCCGGCCCGCTTCAACTGTTCGGCGAACTCGGAAATGGTCACCAGGTCCAGCCCGATCCCCAAGATGGTCACAGCGTCGCAGCTCCTCAACCGTCTGTGCACCGCGGCGACCGCGTCACCGCCGTTCGTTCAATGAACTCGAACACGACGACCGCCGCTCGTGACGAGCGATCACCGATTCGGCTGCAACATACCAGCGCGGCAGCCGTTCCCCGGGGACAACGAGAGACGGAACCGCGGGGATTTCCGTCTCCGGGCGAAGTGACGAAACCGCTGCCGCGAATATGCCTGCGCGGCAGCGGTTTCCGTCAGTTCACCATCAACGGCAGGCGGGCCCGCCGTCGGCGACGTAGGTGCCGTCCTGCGCCAGGCGAGCCTGGGGCGAGAGCAGCATGTCGGCCTCCAGCTGCCGGATCTGCCCGGACGGAGTGCCGTCCGCGCCCAGCCGGCGATCGGCGGGGCGCTCGTACAGCGGGGCGCCGCCGCACATGGCCTCGACGAACCGCTGCCGTCCCGCCAGCTGCCGCTCCTCGGCCCGGCGCAGGTACTCCTCGCGCCGCTGCGGGTCGATGGCCTGGACGAACGCCTGCGGGTGCACGACCGCCAGCAGCCCGGACACGTGGCCGAAGCCGAGCGAGGTGACCAGACCGGCCTTGAGCGCGAACCGATCTCCGAAGCGCAGCGGCTCCCGCACCCACACCAGGTGCGGGTACTCCTGCATCTTTTCGTCGACACAGTCCAGGCTGCGGTTCGGCGGGATCACGCCCTGCTCCAGCACCTGGCAGAGCCCGATCAGCTGGAAGGCCGCCGCGCCGCCCTTGGCGTGGCCGGTGAGCGACTTCTGCGAGATCACGAACAGCGGATTGCCCTCGGACCGGCCCAGCGCGCCCGCGAGCCGCTCGTGCAGCTCCGACTCGTTGGGATCGTTTGCGGCCGTGGAGGTGTCGTGCTTGGACAGCACCGCGATGTCGTCCGGCCCGACGCCCAGCTTCCGCAGTTCGGCCGCCAGTCGCGACTGAGCGCCGCCCCGGCCCGCGCCCAGCGCACCGAGTCCGGGAGCCGGAATCGAGGTGTGCACGCCGTCGGCGAACGACTGCGCGTAGGCCACCACGCCCAGCACCGGCAGCCCGGCCTCCAGCGCGATGTCGCCGCGAGCCAGCAACACCGTTCCGCCGCCCTGAGATTCGACGAACCCGCCGCGGCGGCGGTCGTTGGCCCGGGAGAAGTAGCGGTCGCTGATGCCCTTGGCGCTCATCGCGGCCGAATCCGCAGTGGCCGACATGTCGCCGAAGCCGACGATGCCCTCGATGCCGAGATCGTCGTACCCACCGGCGACCACGACATCGGCCTTGCCGAGGCGGATCTTGTCCACGCCCTCCTCGACCGACACGGCCGCGGTCGCGCACGCCGCGACCGGGTGGATCATCCCGCCGTAGCTGCCGATGTAGGACTGAACCACGTGTGCCAGAGCGACATTCGGCAGCGCTTCCTGCAGGATGTCGTTGGCGCGCGGCTCGCCCAGCAGGTTGTCGATGTACAGCGACCGCATGGAGGACATGCCGCCCATGCCGGTGCCCTGGGTGTTGGCCACCAGCGAGGGGTGCACCCAGCTCATCAACTCCGCGGGGCTGAACCCGGCGGACAGGAACGCGTCCACGGTGCAGACGATGTTCCACAGCGCCACCCGGTCCACCGAACTCGCCATATCCGGCGAGATGCCCCACTTGGTCGGGTCCCAGCCCTGCGGGATCTGGCCGCCCACGGTGCGCGACAGCTTCGCCTTGCGCGGGACGCGGATCTCGGTGCCCGCCTGGCGAGTCACCTGCCAGTCGCCGGAATCCGGCACCGGCGCGACGACCGTGTGCTCGGGGTCGGCGGCCTGGAAGGCGCGCGCCTCGGCCTCGCTGGTGACCACGAACGACAGGTCCTTGTCCAGGAACACCGAGGTGAGCAGCGGCGAGGTGTTGTCGATCATGGCGCCGTCGTCGCCGTAGCGGCGCACGCCGCAACGTTCCACGACCGTGTCGTGGTAGCGCTCGGCCACCTCCGACTCGTCCACGTACTCACCGGATTCGGTGTCGTACCAGCCCGGCTTGGGCTCGTTCTCCCAGGTCACCAGGCCGGTGGTCCACGCCAGCTCCAGCACGCCGGCCGCCGACAGCTCGTCGGAGACCTCCATCTCGAAGCGGGTGCGGGCCGAGCCGTACGGGCCGAGTTCACCGGCGCCGACGATGACCACCATGTCGGCGAGATCGGCTGTCACCGGACCCCATTCGGGCACCGGCAGCGCCGAGGTCAGCGTCGGCGGGGTGGGCAGGGCGGCGATGGTGCGCTCGGCGGCCTCGAGTTCGACTGCGGCAGCGTCGGTTTCGGCGTTCTCCGCCTCCTTGGCCAGCGCGGGCAGGTCGAGCTTGGCGCGGGCCAGGCCGCCGGTCAGGTCGATCTGCTGCGGTCCGGACGTGGTGACCACGCGGGCCCGGCTGGTGCACCACTTCAGCAGCTCGTCGGCGATCTCCGTCGTCGACCAGGTCTGCACACCGGCCCGCTCGACCGCCGCGACCAGCGGATCGTTGTGGCCCATCAGCCCGGTGCCGCGCACCCAGCCGATCAGCGCGTGCACCAGGGTGACCCGCTGCGACCACGACTTCTCGACCCGCCACTTGGCGACCACGGCGTCCAGCGCGGCCTTCGACTCGCCGTACGCGCCGTCACCGCCGAAGATGCCGCGGTTGGGCGAACCCGGCAGCACCACATGCAGTTTCGCGTCCACGTCGTGGTCGGCGCCGAGGCCGGACAGACCGCCGATGAGGCGCTCCACCGACCACAGCAGCACCCGCATCTCCATCTCCGCGCGGGCGCCGGCGTCGGCCAGGTCGCCCGCCACCCGCGGGGCCGCGAACGGCAGCAGCAGCGTCGGCGTCATCGCGGGCTTGACGAGAACCTTTGCGCCACCGGCATTGTCGGTCTGCTCGTTACCGACCCAGTCGATCAGCGCGTCGATGTCGGCGTAGGACGCCATGTTGGCGGGCACCACCCACAGCGCGGCGCCGTGCCGGGCGTTCTCGCGGTAGAGCCGCTTGTAGAACCCGAGCCGGTAATCATCGAGCTTGGAGGTGGTGACGATGACCGTCGCGCCGCCACCGAGCAGACGTCCGGCGGCCGCGGCCGCGATGGAACCCCTACTCGCACCGGTGATCACGGCGATATCCGAGGACCAGGCTCCGGCCTCGTCGGCGTCCAGGGCCGCCTCGGCGATCCGCTCGTAGACGCCGGCGAGCACCGAGCGCGCCTCCGACATCGCCCGCTGCCGCCACCAGTTCGCCTGCGCCGCAACGGTTTCGCCCGCGCCGACGAAGGTGTCGACCGGCAGCTCGCCGAGGTCGGCGTCGTCGCCGAGCCACAGGCGCGCGAGATCCTCGCGTGCGGTGGCCCAGCGGTCGTCGATCAGTACCGCCTTGCGGCCGTCGAAGGCGGGGGCGACCAGCCGCGGCCAGTCCGAACCGAGTTCGGCGGACACCAGGTCGACCAGCGAGTCGTCGGATGCCTCCGGCGCGGACACCTGCTCCGCGAGGCCCAGCTGCTCCAGCACGACGCGGGCGGCGGTGGCCAGCACGCCGTCGCGGCCGGTGATCTGCTCGGTGAACTCACCCAGCGCGGCGGCGTCGACGGTCGCGCCGCCGCCGCCACCGGCGGCGGGCAGCGAGACGCTCACCCCGCGCCGGGCCGCCACCGACTGCACGGCGGCGTCGATCGCGGCATCCACCGCGGCGGCGTCGCCGAGCGCGCCGGAGACCAGGCCGCCCAGGTCGCCACCGCGTACGCTGGCGCCCTCGCGGGTGCCCAGCGAGACCTCGGCGGTGACGTGGTGGGCCCAGCCGTCACCGAGTTCCCAGACCTTCTTCACGCGGTCGGCGATGGCCGCCGGGCGCTTGCCGGAGGGGCCGAACACCTTGCGCAGGTGGTCGCCGACGGCGTCGGAGAGCACCGAGCCGAACGGCTTGTAGGTGCGGGCCAGCCGCTCCACGGTCGCCGCGAGGGCGCCCATGTCGGCGTCGGCGGCGCCGTCGATGGCGCCCAGCGACAGCTCCGAGCCGAGGTCGACCAGCAGCTGGTTGCGCCGCGAGGAGACGCCGTCGCACAGGCTCTCGATGGTGTCCACCGGCCCGATCTGGTCCAGGCGCAGCTTGGTCCACAGGGCGATCAGCACGCGGGTCGCGTCGGCGGCAGTGAACGGGATGTCGTCGGGACGCGGGCCACCGGAGGCAGCGACCGGAGCGGGAGCCGCGGCGGCCGGAGCGGCGGCAGCGGCCGGAGCCTGTTCGGCCACAACCTCTTCCGGCTCCTCCACGGGCGCCGGGTCGGTGTCGGTGGAGTACACCACGCCGGCCTCGCGCTCGATATTGAGCACCTCGACCTTGGCGGTGGCGAACTGCGGCAGCTTCAACGTGTTGGTGGCCAGGTTCGCCACGGTCGGCGTGGCGGCCAGACCGATCTCGACGAAGCGCTCCACCCCGAGCCCGCCCTCGGCCGGGTCGCCGAACAGCAGGTCCTGGGTCTCGATCCAGCGCACCGGGCTGGCGAACTGCCAGGCCAGCAGCTCGATCAGCACCACCCGGCACAGCTCGGTCGGGCGCGCGGACCAGTCGTCCCAGTCGGCCAGCACCCGGGCCAGCGGCTCGGAGGGCACCAGATCGGCGATCTCGGCGAGGAACTCGCGCTCCAGCGAGAACGGCCGCGGCACCAGGTTCGGAATGTAGCGTCCCGCAAGGATTTCGGGGTGCAGATTCTCCGGCAGCAGGTCCTCGAGCTTCTGCCGGAACTCCGGCACGCCCTTGCGCAGCACGGTCGAATGGAACGGCACGTCGATGCCGGGCACCAGCACGAAGGCCCGCTTGCCGCCGAATTCCGCACGGCGGCGCTCGATCTCGGCCTCCAGCTCCTCGAGGCCCTTGACCGTGCCGGCGATCGCGTACTGCGAGCCGCGCAGGTTCAGGTTGACGACCTCGAGGAATTCTCCGGCGCGAGCGCCGATTTCCGCGACGAAGTCGATGACCTCGGCGTCGGGCAGCCCGATCTGCGACGGGCGGATGGCGGCCATCCGATAGTCGCTGCGGCCCTGGGCATCCCGCGGCACCAGCTCGTGCATGGCAGAGCCGCGCTGGAACACCACCTCGAGCACGGCCTCCAGCGGCAGCACCCCGGCGACGGCGGCGAGCGCGTTGTACTCACCGACCGAGTGCCCGGCCAGCATCGCGCCCTCGACGAAAGCCCCGGCCTCGCGCAGCTCCGCCACCTGGGCGACGCCCAGGGTCGCCATCGCGACCTGGGTGAACTGCGTCAGGTGCAGCACGCCCTGCGGGTGGCGGTATTCCACGCCGCGGGCCTTGAGGTAGGTCGGGTTGTCGCGCACCACGGCGAGGATGGAGAAGCCCAGCGCCTCGCGGGTGTGCTTGTCGGCGCGGTCCCACACCTCCTTGGCCGCCTTGGAACGCGAGCGAGCATCCAGGCCCATCCCCTTGGACTGGATGCCCTGACCGGGGAAGGCGTACACGGTCTTGGGCGCGGCGAGCCGGCCGGTGCCGGTCATCACCAGGTCACCGGCGGCGCGGCAGGAGACCTCGATGATCTCGCTGCCCTCATCGACGGCGACCCGCTCGACCCGCACGTCGATCTCGGCGCCCGGCCGCACCATGCCCAGGAAGCGGGTGGTCCACGCGGTCAGAGTCCGTGCGGGAACCGGGGATTCGGGGTCCACGGCCGACACCGCGTGCTGCGCGGCGGCCGACAGCCACATGCCGTGCACGATCGGGCTGCCCAGCCCGGCCAGCTTGGCGGCGTTGTCGCTGGTGTGGATGGGGTTGTGGTCGCCGGAGACCGCGGCGAACGCGGCCATGGCGCGCGGCGCGACCATGGTGAGATCGCGGCGGCGACGCCGCGGGGTGTCGGTGGCTGAGTCGGAGACGGCGCCTCCGGCACGCGGCGGATCGGTGAGTTCACCGCCGCCGGTGCGGCCGCGAATCGCGAAGCGCTCCACCAGCTTCGCCACGGTCGGGGTCTCGAGACCGTGGTCGCGCATCACGCCGACGGTGACATTCACCTCCACGACGCGGCCCAGATCGGTGTCGAGCACCGACGCGGACTCCGCGCGCACGCTGAGAACCGCTGCGCTGTCGGGCAATTCACCCACCAGCTCGATCCGGTGATCGAGGTGCACCAGATCCAGCATGCCCTCGATGACGGCGGCGCCGTCCTCGGTGCGGCCGGCGCCGAGCACCGCGAAGACGGCGGGCCAGCAGGCGCCCACCAGCACGTCCGGCACGGTGCGGCCGATGGTGCTCAGGGTCGGCGGCAGTCCGGAGCCCGTGACACCGGCGTGGTCGGCGATCAGATCCGGGGTCCAGGCCGTGTTGACATGCGCGACGTGCGTGCCGTCGGCGGACTTGACCTCCGGCAGCGACTGCCCGGCGGCGACCGCCAGCAGCGCCGACATGGCGGCCTCGGCGTCGTCCTCGGTGATGACCGGCGCGCCGCCGTTGTAGACCGAGGCGGGCACGGTGATGCGGATCCGCACCGCGTCGCGGCCCAGCAGCGGCACCGAAAGCTCCACGTACGCATGGTCGTTCGTGGGTCCCTCGGTGGCGCTCAGCGTCGCGCCGGTCGGCGGGTGCTTCGCGCCCTTGCCGTTCATGGTCCACTCGCTCAGGTCACCGAGGCGGTGGATCGGGTTGACCGTGGTGCGCCCGGCCCACTGCACATCCGGTGCGGCGAGCACGATGTCGAGCGCGCCCGCGGCGACCTCGACGCGGCGGCGGCCGTCGACCGCCTTCGGCGTCACGCCGTCACGCATCAGCGCGTAGGCGGTGTTCTGCTCGAACCGGTCCAGCAGTTCGCCCACCGGCTCGTCGACGCGGGTGATACCGGCGACGGACACGGTGCCCGGGATGACGCAGACCTGGTCGGCGGCGTAGCGCGGATCGTGCGCCTGCCACAGCGAATCCGAGCGCCACCAGCGCCGCACGTCCTGGTCGACGACGGGCACGAAGTTCACCGGCTTGCCCGGGGTCTTGCACAGCGAGACGAAGAACGGCACGTCGGCCGGGTGCAGCACGGTGTTCGCGCTGGCCGGGTACTGCTCGCGCAGCGCGCAGATCGCCTGCACCGGCTGCTCGAACGCGTCGTCGTCGCCGAACAGCGTCGGGATCTCGCCGCGGTCGGCGGGGTGCAGCCGAGATTCGGTGCGGCGCATCATCTCCGCGAACCGGTCGCGCCAGGTGATGTCCAGCCACACCGAGCGGGTGGCGTCGGCGATGGCGTCGCCCAGGTCGCTGCCGCAGTCGAAGTCCTTGCGGCGGTCCAGTCCGACCGCGAGTTCGACGTAGCGCTCCAGCCACTCCAGGTAGGTCATGGTGGCGACGTCGCCGAAATACGGCTTGGCCGTGCTGTTCAGCGCCTCGATGATCTCCGCGCGCCGCTCGGCGACGGCGTCGGCGTCCCCGGCGACCTCGTCCAGCAGTCGTCCGGTGCGCGAGGCCGAGTTGTCGATCTCGTGGATGTCGGCGCCCAATTGGCTACGGCCCGAAGCCATTCCGCCGACCGCCGTACCCGCGCCCACCCAGTCGGGGGTGCCGGGGGTATCGACCAGCAGCTGCTTCACCTCGGGAGCGGTGGTGGCCTCCAGCGTCGCCATGGCGGCGGTGCCGACCAGGACGCCGTCCAGCGGCATGGCCGGATAGCCGTGCGCCACAGACCATTCGCCGGTGAGGTACTCGGTGGAGCGCTCGGGTGTGCCGATGCCGCCGCCGACACAGACCACCACGTTGGCGCGATTGCGCAGCTCGGCGTAGGTCTCCAGCAGCAGGTCGTCGAGGTCCTCCCAGGAGTGGTGGCCACCGGCCTTGCCGCCCTCGATGTGCATGATCACCGGGTAGTCCCCGACCGCGTCCGCGATTCGCAGCACCGCGCGGATCTGCGCGACGGTGCCGGGCTTGAACGCGACATGGGTGATGCCGACCTCGGAGAGTTCCTCGATCAGCGCCACGGCCTCGTCGAGCTCCGGGATACCCGCGGTGACGATCACGCCGTCGATCGGTGCGCCCGCGGACCGGGCCCGCTGCACCAGCCGCTTGCCGCCCAGCTGCAGCTTCCACAGGTAAGGGTCCAGGAACAGCGAGTTGAACTGCACCGCGCGGCCAGGGTGCAGCAATGTCTGCAGTTCGGCCACCCGGTCGGTGAAGATCTGCTCGGTCACCTGGCCGCCACCGGCGAGTTCGGCCCAGTGGCCCGCATTGGCCGCGGCCGCAACGATTTTCGCGTCGACCGTGGTCGGGGTCATGCCCGCCAGCAGGATCGGCGAACGGCCGGTAAGCCGGGTGAAGGACGTCTCGACCACAACGCGGCCGTTGGGCAGGCGAATCGGCTCGGGCGCGAACGCCGACCACGCCGGGGGCACCTCGGGCGCGGCGCCCGGCGTGAACAGGGCGCGCTGCCCCGGACGAGTCGCGACCGGAACGGCGCCGACGCCGGTGCCCTTCAGCGAGCCCTGGGTCAGACGGGTGAGCAGGTCGCCCGGGCCCAGATCCAGGATCCAGTGCGCGGCAGCCGAAACCACCCCGTCGACGATCTCCACCCAGTCCACCGGGTCGACCAGGATCGCGCGCGTCAGCTCCGCGGCCAGCGCGGTGTCGATGTCGCACTGCTCGGCCCACGCAGTAACCAGCTCGACGGTGTCCGCCAGCGCCGGGTGGTGGAACGCCACCTCGACCTCGACATCCTCGAACACCGGCGCGAACACGGCGCCGCCACGCTTCTTGGCGTCGCGGTCGCGGGTCTGCTCGTCATGGATCTGCGCGCAGCGCTGCCGCACCCGGTCCAGCTGAGACACGGTGCCCGACAGCACCACTCGCCGCCGTCCATTGCGAATCGACACCACCGCGGCGATATTCGGGTCCACGCCCTGCGAGACCTCGGCCACCACGGCCCGCAGCTGGTCCGGGTCGACATTGGACACCGCGACCATCGGCGACTTCGCGCCCACGGGAATCAATCCGCGACGGCGCGCCACCAGAGTCGCGGCGGCGCCGATCAATTGGGCCAGGGCGAGCAGTTCGGCGTCGCGCGCGCCGTGCGACTCGGCGGCCTTGGCGGCGAGCAGGCCCTGCGAGTGCCCGACCACCGCGACCGGCGCGTGCTCGGCCGGGTCCAGCCCCTGCAGCCGCAGCGCGCGCAGCGCCGCCGCCTGCGCCAGGAACACGCCCGGCATGGAGACCGCGGCCGACCGCAGCACCTGCTCCGACGGCGCGGCCGACACCTCGCCCTGATCGAGGTCGGCGAGGTCGTCCTCCAGCATCCACCCGATCGGGTCGAAGCCGACGGGCCGCACCACCAGCAGCTGCGCCGCCACCGGCTCCAGCGCGGCCGCGGCCTCGTTCACCAGGGCGGTCAGTTCCGGCTCCAGCGCGCTGTCGCGCCCGATCTCCTCCAGCTCGCCCAGCCATTGCGCGCCCTGCCCCCCGAAGGCCAGCGCGTACGTCTCCCCGGCCAGCAGCCGATCCAGCAGTGACGACTTGATCGCCGTATCCGAAGCTCCCCCAACAATCTTGGCGTTCGATCCGGTCTCGGTGCTCTCGTTGATCGTCAAGACGTTCGACTTCCTTACTCGTGGCGGCCGGTCCCTCGTGGGGGCCGCTGTCCATGCGCAGGTGTCCCTCGCCCCTGAGGACCTGATGAAATCCGAGGATCGCATAAATCATGAGGAAATCCTCACGTTTGCCGTCCGGTCACGGCCGCTACCGCCCAGTATTTCGGTACGTCCGTACAAGAACACCGCCAAACATGACCCTCCCTCATGTTTGAACCCGCTGGTGGAGCCGGTTACACCGCCGTAGGAAAGTTGAGGGTCCCTCACATTGCCCGTTACTCGATTGTTATAATCGCAGGTCGTGTTACTCGTGGGTACGAAACGCCCCGGGGGAACTTCATGATGGCGGTCAAGCCCGGTAGAGTTTGGACGGTCGTACCATCACGCGCGAGTGGCGGAATTGGCAGACGCGCTGGATTTAGGTTCCAGTGTCCTAGGACGTAGGGGTTCAAGTCCCCTCTCGCGCACAGATTCCCGGCAACCCTGCCGGACCTGCGTGCCGCGTGTTCGAGCGCTCGTCATATCTGGCTGCGGCGTAGGTGCTGTTGGAGTGCTGCGTGCCGGAATTGGCAGGCGCACTACTCGCCGTCCACTGGGCCGACCGCCACCCCGACCGAGCCCTCGACATCGTCGGCGTCGACGGCCCCTACCTTGGCCCCGCAACCCGAACCTGAAAATCAGCGCCAGAGTCGCCAGCGACCACGGCAAAATCCTGCGCAACGACTCCCCCACCGTCGCCAACGCCGTCCGCGAAATCACCGCCCTCCTCGACCACAAAGCAAGCTGAGTTCGGCGAAACCCCGTCGATGGCCCGGTTACCGACTGGGTTGCGGTACGTTGACGTTGCAATCCTCGATCCTCGGGTTCATGCCGAGGTAGTTGAGTGGTCCGGCGATAATGGTGACCGCGATGGTTCCGGCGCCCGCGCAGTTGGTCGGGGCGGTGTTGTAGTAGTCGCGTTGCGCGCCGGCGATGACACCGGCCATCAGCCACACGAACACCAGGATCATCACAAGGCTGGTCGTCCTGGATCGGCGGCCTGTCCGCATTCTCCGGCCGTTGGCTGCGAGATTTCTCATCGTTGTCGCTCCGTTGTATTGAGTTGTGGTGGTTATTCGAGCCGATCTCGCCAGCTCGGGTTGGTGCGGATGTGCCGTGAGCCGCCGGCGTTTTCGTTGAGGTCGCGGCTCGCGGCGTTGTCCTCCGGATGCGACCGGCGCAACAGCTGTCGCGCGGCGAAACTGTGACCGCGGCCGCCGCCACCCGGCACTCGGCCGTTCATGGCGGCCATGGCGATGACTCCGACGACGACAGCGCCGATGAGGATTCCGATGATCAGGGCGATGATGACGAGCATGTCGAGCTCTCGGTTCTATTGAAGTCCTTCCAGTACACGCCGACGAGCACCCAATGTCAACACTGTAGGTCTACACTCGGACAAATGGGCGAACGGCTGTGGCACGACAACGACATCGCAAGACGGACAACCCGCCGCCCGCGGCACACGATCGCGGGAATCGCATGGACCCTGGGATTCGCGTACCTGGTCGTCGAGTTCGTCACCGCGTTCTTCTGGAAGAGCGACTACAGCTTCCGCCACGACACCATCAGCGATCTCGGCATCACCGCATGTACGCCCAACATGTGCTCACCACTGCACCTGCTCATGAACGCCGCCTTCGTGGCGCTCGGGCTGCTGACCATCGTCGGCGCGATCGGATTCCGCGACTATCTTCCGCACGGGCACCGCCAATGGTGGATCGTCGCCCTCGCCGTCGTCATCGGCCTGAGCACCGCGGCCACCGGCGTGGTCCCCTCCGACAACGGCATCGTCGTGCACGGCCTAGCTGTACTGACCTGAGAGGTTGGGAATGCGGCTGGCTGGTGGGTGTCCGTCGAGTGCGGTGTGGCCGCGGTGGTGATTGTAGGTGTGTAGCCAGTCGGTGAACGCAGCGCGGCGCTCTGTCTCGGACCGGTAGGGGCGGGCGT
>NZ_JARWOP010000324.1 GCF_029868745.1 Nocardia wallacei
CTCATCGATGCCGGACGCCGGGCGGTGACCAGTCGACGGAGTACAAGCGCTCCTGGCTCCAGCGGCGGAACGAGTGCCGCACCACCGCGACCCGGCTATTCGTCGACATCCGAAAACTCCCGGGCCGGAGCAGCGCGAAGGCCAAAAACACAGCCAATCACTCCTCCACGCGCAAAACACCCTCCTCAACCGCCTCATCGATCGCCTGCTCCAAACTAGGACAGGAATCGGGCCGCCCCGGCCCCCCCACCAGCGCCTTGAAAACCGGGCAGTGGTCGGCCGGATTCACCGTCCACTGCACCGACTTCTGATGCGAACTGGCCTTACGCACCAGCACCTCGGTGCCGCAACTGCGGCACGCGACCGGGGTCAGCCCGTCCTCCAGATAGCGCTGCTTGTCGACGACCGTCTGGGCGCGCACCTGTTCCCGCCGTTCGGGACGGTCCGCGAAATCGGGTGCCTTCGCCCAGGTGGCCATCAGGCTGTCGCTTCCTGCTTGTCGGCCGACTCTTCCTCCCGCTTGCGCCGCAGGTTCTCGGCGACCTCGGCCTCCCAGACCTCGTTGGCCTTGGTGGTGTCGACCTCGAATTCGAAGCGCTGCACCATCTTCGGGTCGATATCGGCGACGTCGACGTAGAACTGCTCGTACCAGCGGCGCAGCTGGTAGACCGGACCGTCCTCCTCGCACAGCAGCGGGTTGTCGATCTTGGACTTGTGCTTCCAGATCTCCACGTCCTGCAGGAAGCCGACGCTGATACCCTCGGTCATCTTCTTGGCCAGCTTGTCCGCCATCTCCCCCTCGACGCCCTTCGGCTTCTCCAGGGTGATGCCCCACTGCAGCACGAACGAGTCCTGCGACACCGGGTAGTGGCAGTTGATCAGCACGCTGTTGACCTCGAACCCGCTGTAGATGTTGGTCAGCGGGTTGATCATGTACGACGGGCCGAAATAGGAGGCCTCCGACTTCAGCAGCGTGTCGCCGCCGTACTTGGAGGCCATGCCGATATCCGGGCGCCCCTTCGTCTCCAGATACTGCGTCGCGATGTGACCTTCGAAGACGTTCTTGAAGAAGGTCGGGAACGCGTAGTGGATGTAGAAGAAGTGCGCCATGTCGACGACGTTGTCGATGATCTCGCGGCAGTTGGCGCCCTCGATCAGCATCGACTCCCAGGTCCACTCCGTCCAGCCGCTGTCGAGCTGGTCGGTGAAGTTGCCCTCGGCGTCGCTGTAGGGCCCCTTGATGAAGGGGATGTCGACTTCCGGCGGCGGCGGGTTGCCCTCGTGGTCGTGCCAGACGAACAGCTGACCGTTGCGTTCCATGGTCGTCCACGACCGGGTACGAGCCAGTGGCGGCACCCGGCGCGCGTATGGAATCGAGGTGCAGCGGCCGTTGCCGCCCCAGCGCCAGTCGTGGAACGGACAGGCGATGGAGTCGCCCTTGATCTCGCCCATGCTCAGGTCGCCGCCCAGGTGCCGGCAATAGGAGTCCAGCACCTTGATCTCGCCGTTGCTGTCGGCCCACACGACGAGCTTGGTGCCGAACGCCTGCACAGCGTGCGGCTTGCCGTCGCGGAACGGTGCGGCCAGACCCAGGCAATGCCAGCCCCGCGCATAACGGGTGGGGGCGGCCCCGACGTCGATCTCACGGACCTTCCCGCCCCGTGGTGGGGTTCCTGCCATCGTGATCCCTCCTCTGAAGTACTAGAACACGTTACAGAATCGTCCGCATGGACGCCAGCTATTCCCTTGACGACCAGGCAAAGGGCATCCTTAGCAATGGACGGACACCCGTTCTCGACAGGAATAAGAACGTGTTCTAGTCTCAAGACTAGTATCGGTCTCACCACAGCAGGTCGACGGCCGATGAATTCGTTCCGATCGACCAGGCAGGAGCAGCCCCCGAGATGACGCAAGAAGTAACAGAGCGGGTCGAAGCGCTGTTGCCGACGCTGCGCGAACGTGCGCAGGAGGCAGAGGATCTACGCCGCATCCCCGACGAGACCATGAAGGCGCTACAGGCCACCGGCTTCTTCCGTTTGGTGCAGCCGAAGCAGTGGGGTGGCTACGCCGCCGATCCGGTGATCTTCTACGACACCGTGCGCAAGATCGCCGGCGCGTGCGGCTCCACCGGCTGGGTGGCGGGCATCATCGGCATCCACAACTGGCATCTGGCGCTGTTCGACCAGCAGGCGCAGGAGGATGTCTGGGGTGAGGACACCGAGGTGCGTATCTCGTCGTCCTACGCCCCGATGGGCGCGGGCACCGTCACCGACGGCGGTTACACCGTCAACGGTTCGTGGGCCTGGTCGTCGGGCTGTGAGCACGCCGACTGG
The DNA here is from genome assembly GCF_029868745.1 of Nocardia wallacei. Classification (GTDB taxonomy): domain Bacteria; phylum Actinomycetota; class Actinomycetes; order Mycobacteriales; family Mycobacteriaceae; genus Nocardia; species Nocardia wallacei_B. The sequence goes on from NZ_JARWOP010000324.1 coordinate 2,334, forward strand.
GTATTCGTCGGCGGCCCGGTGATCAAGGACGGGAAGCCGGTCGACTTCGGCAGCTTCCTGATCCCGCGCAGCGACTACCGCATCGACGACGTGTGGAATGTGGTGGGACTCAAGGGCACCGGCTCCAACACGGTGGTGGTGGACAACGTGTTCGTGCCGCGCCACCGCTTCCTGTCGTTCCGCGCCATGAGCGAACTGACCGCGCCCGGCCTCGCGCAGAACACCGACCCGGTGTACAAGATGCCTTGGGGCACAATCCATCCCACCACCATCGCGGCGCCGATCGTGGGCATGGCCTACGGCGCGCTGGAGGCGCACGTCGAGCACCAGGGCAAGCGCATCCGCGCCGCGTACGCCGGCGAGAAGGCCAAGGAGGACCCGTTCGCCAAGGTCCGCATCGCCGAGGCGGCCAGCGACATCGACGCCGCCTGGCGGCAGCTGTCGGGCAATGTCGCCGACGAGTACGCGCTGCTGGTGGCGGGCGAGGACATCCCGTTCGACATCCGGGCGCGGGCCCGCCGCGACCAAGTGCGCGCGACCGGCCGGGCGATCACCTCGATCGACAAGCTGTTCGAAAGCTCGGGCGCCACCGCGCTGGCCAACGGCACTCCGCTGCAACGGTTCTGGCGCGACGCGCACGCCGGGCGGGTGCACGCGGCCAACGATCCCGAGCGGGCCTATGTCATGTACGGCACGCACGCCTTCGGGCTGCCGGTCACGGACGGGATGGTGTAGATGACCGCGGTTTCGGAGCTGACGTTCGAGTCGACCTCCCGCTACGCGCAGGTCCGCCCGGACCTGAAGCTGCACTACCACGAGGCGGGTGTGGGCAACGGACCGACGATCGTGCTGCTGCACGGCGGCGGGCCGGGCGCCTCGTCCTGGTCGAACTTCGCCCGCAATATCGACGTGCTGGCGCGGAACTTTCACGTGCTGGCCGTGGATCAGCCCGGATTCGGGTTGTCGGACAAGCCGACCGAGCATCCGCAGTACTTCGTGCACAGCTCGTCGGCGCTGAAGGATCTGCTCGACACCCTCGAAATCACCGATCGTGTGCACCTGCTGGGCAATTCGCTCGGCGGCGGCACGGCGGTGCGGTTCGCGCTCGACTACCCGGACCGCGCGGGCAAGCTCGTGCTGATGGGGCCGGGCGGATTGAGCACCAACCTGTTCGCGCCCGATCCGACCGAGGGCGTGAAGGCGCTGGGCAAGTTCAACGTCGAGCCGACTCGGGAGAATCTCAAGACGTTCCTGCGGATCATGGTCTTCGACCAGAAGCTGATCACGCCGGAGTTGATCGAGGAGCGGTTCGCCTCGGCGTCCCAGCCGGAATCGCTGGCGGCCACGCGCGCGATGGGTAAGTCGTTCGCCTCGGCCGACTTCGAGAAGGGCATGCTCTGGCGCGACGCCTACAAGCTGCGCCAGCCGGTGCTGCTGATCTGGGGTCGCGAGGACCGGGTGAACCCGATCGACGGCGCGCTGGTGGCGTTGAAGACGATTCCGCGCGCGCAACTGCACGTGTTCGGGCAGTGTGGGCACTGGGCGCAGCGCGAACGTTTCGACGAGTTCAACCGGCTCACAGTGGATTTCCTCACTCCGAAGGAGAAGTGACCATGGGTATTCGAGCGCTGGGATACATGCGCATCGAAGCCACCGACATGGCGGCCTGGCGGGAGTACGGGCTCAAGGTGCTCGGCATGATGGAGGGCGACGGACCCGACTCCGACGCGCTCTACCTGCGCATGGACGAGTTCGCGGCGCGGCTGGTGATCGTGCCGGGCGAGCACGACCGGCTGTTGGTGTCGGGCTGGGAGGTCGCCAATGCGGCCGAGCTGCAAGAACTTCGGGAGCGGCTGTCGGCCTCCGGAGTGGCCTTCAAGGAAGCCACGAAGGAGGAACTCACCGACCGCCGCGTCGAGGGCATGATCCGGTTCGAGGACCCGTCCGGCAATACCCTGGAGGCGTTCTACGGAATGCAGTACCTCGCACGGCGTTTCGTGAGCCCCTACGGCCACAGGTTCGTCACCGCCGAGCAGGGCCTGGGTCACGTGGTGCTGACCTGCACCGACGACGCGGCGGCGCAGGAGTTCTACCAGGGCGTGCTGGGCTTCCGGCTGCGTGACTCGATGCGGCTGCCACCGCAGATGGTCGGCCGCGATGCCGACGGCGAGCCCGCCTGGCTGCGGTTCTACGGCTGTAATCCGCGCCACCACGCGCTGGCGTTCCTGCCGCTGCCCAACCCCACCGGTATCGTGCACCTCATGGTCGAGGTGGAGAACTCCGACGATGTCGGGCTCTGCCTGGATCGCGCGCTGCGGCGCAAGGTGAAGATGTCGGCCACCCTCGGCCGGCACATCAACGACAAGATGCTGTCGTTCTATATGAAGACCCCCGGTGGCTTCGACATCGAATTCGGTTGCGAGGGACTGGAAGTCGAGGACGAGAACTGGATCGCCCGGGAGTCGACCGCGGTCAGCCTGTGGGGCCACGACTTCAGCATCGGATTCAAGTAGCGAGTCAGGAGTACAGGACATGACGGCGGACGGCGTGGCCGAATTTCCGGAGATCGACGCACGACAGTTCCGGAATGTGCTGGGGCAGTTCTGCACCGGCATCACGGTGATCACGACCTTCGGCGACGACGGTGCGCCGGTCGGATTCGCCTGCCAGTCCTTCGCCGCCCTGTCCCTGGAGCCGCCCCTGGTGCTGTTCTGCCCTACCAAGGGCTCGCGCACCTGGGCGGCCATCGAGCGGGCCGGCCGCTTCTGCGTGAACGTGCTCGCCGAGGAACAGCAGCAGGTATGCGCCCGCTTCGGTTCCCGCGAACCCGACAAGTTCGCCGGAATCGGCTGGCGCGCAACGGAGCTGGAGCTGCCGCTCCTGGACGACGCCCTCGCCACGATCCAGTGCACAGTGTCGAGCGTCGTCGACGGCGGCGATCACCACATCGTGATCGGCCGAGTCCTGGCCCTGTCGGAGTCCACCGACTCCGGCAGGCCGCTGTTGTTCTACCGAGGCCAATACACCGCCATCGAGCCGGAGAAGACCGTCCCCGCTCCCTGGCGAGCCGACCTCGAACACTTCCTCACCACCACCACCCTCGACACCTGGCTGTGAAGCACGGCAAGCCGAGACTGACGGCAACCCAGCTGACCGAGCGTCACCGAGAACTACCGCGCGTAGACGGCATGGCAATGAGGGCGGAAGCCGACGAGTTCTTCGGCGACGAGGACCGTGTCGACTACGACGACCCGAACCATTGATGTGGTTGTCCGGTTATCGTCGCAATGCAATCGAAGTCGTGATCACGATGTAGAAGCGTGAGCCCTCGAAGTTCAGCGGTGGCGGCGACGACAAGGTCAACCGGCCCGGCGCTTCGATGCTGCCCTCGTTTGGTCATTTCTCCCTGCACGTCCCAGGCACGGGAGTACGCACGATCGTCGACGGGCTCCCAACCGAAGAGTTCCCGCATGTCACTGATCGCCCGCTCACGATCAGCCTGCGAGCGAGCAGTGTAGAAGAACTCGAGTTCGATGATCGGACAAACAGCAATGAGTCCAGCGGCCGCAGCTCCATGCCACGCAGCTGCACCGGCGTCTCGTCTCATGAGGGGAACCAGTGCACTCGTGTCGATCAGAAACTCGGCGGCGCTCACCGGCGGTACTTCTCCTTGTCGCCGAGAAGATCCAAATCGAATGCGCCGGCCTCGACAGCATCCTGCAGCCGAGTCAGAGCCAGTGCGCGTCGACGGGTCTCCAGGACCTCGCGCAGCGCCGCGTTGACAGTCTCCTTCTTGGTACCTGTGCCGAGAGCCTTGGATACATCGGCTACCAGTTGATCATCAAGATCAATCACCGTACGCGCCATCTTCAGACCTCCTGATATCTCGCATCGCATCAAGGATATCACTGAAGATATAACGCTGTGGTGCTGTCGTTGTGCTGCCGCCAGTCGCGAGGGCTGCATCGAGATGGCTCGACGCAGCTCTCGTGCGTTGGGTCAGGCGGTGACTGCCTGCTGTTCGCGCTGGAGCTCCAGGGCTATGTCGATGAGTTGGTCTTCCTGGCCGCCTACCAGGTTGCGTTGGCCGGCTCGGACGAGCATTTCGGCGGCGGAGACGCCGTAGCGTTCGGCTTGGCGTTCGGCGTGCTTGAGGAAGCTGGAGTAGACGCCCGCGTAGCCCATCATGAGGGCCTGGCGGTCCAGGAGGCATTCCTGGGGCATGGCGGGGCGGACGACGTCCTCGGCGGCGTCGGCGATGGCGAAGAAGTCGATGCCGGTCTTGATGCCGAGCTTGTCGCAGACCCCGACGAAGGCCTCGACGGGGGTGTTACCCGCGCCCGCGCCGAAACGCCGTGCGCTGCCGTCGATCTGCTTGGCGCCCGCGCGGACGGCGTAGATGGAGTTCGCCACGGCGAGGTCGAGATTCTCGTGGCCGTGGAAGCCGACCTGGGCGTCGTCGCCGAGTTCGGCGACCACCGCGCCGATGCGGTCGGAGACCTGCTCGAGCACCAGCGCGCCCGCGGAGTCCACCACGTACACGCACTGGCAGCCCGCGTCGGCCATGATGCGAGCCTGCTTGGCCAGCACCTCCGGCGGCTGGGTGTGCGACATCATCAGGAAGCCCACGGTTTCCAGCCCGAGTTCGCGAGCCAGGCCGAAGTGCTGGATGGAGACGTCGGCCTCGGTGCAGTGCGTGGCGATGCGGACGATCGAGGCGCCGTTGTCCTGGGAGACCTTGATATCCTCCTTGACGCCGACGCCCGGCAGCATCAGCACCGCGATCTTGGCCTGCTTCGCGGTCTGCGCCGCGATCGTCACCAGTTCCTGCTCAGGGGTTTTCGAGAAGCCGTAGTTGAACGAGGAGCCGCCCAGGCCGTCGCCGTGGGTCACCTCGATCACCGGCACACCCGAAGCGTCCAGGGCGGCAACGATATCGCGCACCTCGGTCGCGGTGAACTGGTGCCGCTTGTGGTGCGAGCCGTCCCGCAAGGACGTGTCGGTGACGCGGATGTCGAGTTGATTGCTGTAGGGCTGTGCGTTGAAAGTCATTGTCCTGGTACTCCTTACACGCGTGCCGAGAGGATCTGGTCGGCGACGACCTCGCCGACGCGGGTGGCCGCGGCCGTCATGATGTCCAGGTTGCCCGCGTAGGGCGGCAGGAAGTCGCCCGCGCCCTCCACCTCCACGAACACCGAAACCTTCGCCATACCACCGGAAACCACCGACGGCTCGTCGAACTGCGGCTCGTTGAGCAACCGGTACCCGGGCACGTACTGCTGAATGTCGGCGACCATGCGATGGATCGAATCGGCGATGGCGGCGGTGTCGGCATCGTCCGGAATGGCGCAGAAGATGGTGTCGCGCATGATCATCGGCGGCTCGGCCGGGTTCAGGATGATGATCGCCTTGCCGCGCCGGGCGCCACCGATCGTCTCCACGCCCCGGCTGGTGGTCTTGGTGAACTCGTCGATATTGGCGCGGGTGCCGGGTCCGGCCGACACCGACGACACCGAGGCCACGATCTCCGCGTAGGGCACCTCGACCACCCGCGAGACGGCCGCGACGATCGGAATCGTCGCCTGCCCGCCACAGGTGATCATGTTCACGTTCGGGGTGTCGAGGTTGTCGCCCAGGTTCACCGGCGGCACCACCGCGGGACCCACGGCCGCGGGTGTCAGGTCGACGGCGCGGATGCCCGCCGCCTCGTACTTCGGCGCGTACTCCCGGTGCACATAGGCGGAGGTGGCCTCGAACAACAGCTCCGGCTTCTCCGGCAGCGCCAGCAGCCAGTCCGCGCCCTCGTGCGAGGTCTCCAGTCCGAGACCGGCGGCCCGCTTCAGACCCTCGCTGTCCGGGTCGATGCCGATCATCCAGCGCGGCTCGATCTTCTCCGAGCGCAGCAACTTGTAGAGCAGATCGGTGCTGATGTTGCCGGAGCCGACGATGGCGGCGCTGACCTTTCCATTCGCGGTCATGAACTCTCCCTAGCTGAAATTCAGTCGGACGGAACCGAGTCCGGCGAACTCGGCGTGGAAGGCGTCGCCCGGACGGGCGTCGATGGCACGGGTGCACGAGCCGGGCAGCACGATGTCCCCGGCTTTCAGCCGCACCCCGAAGGAGGCGACCTTGCGGGCCAGCCACGCCACCGCGATGGTCGGATCGCCGAGCACCGCGTCGCTGCGACCCTCCGCCACGACCGCACCGTTGCGGGTGAGCGTGGCGTCGATCTTCTGGATGTCCAGCAGCTTCGGATCCACCCGTTCCGGACCGAGCACCCAGCCCGCCGACGACGCGTTGTCGGCGATGGTGTCGCACAGCGCGATCTTCCATTCCTTGATGCGGGTGTCGATGAGTTCGATGGCCGGTGCGTAGGCGACGGTCGCGTCAAGCACGTCGGCCTCGGTGCACGCCGCGCCCGGCAGATCCTTGCCGAGCACGAAACCGACCTCGACCTCCACCCGCGGATACAGGTACTGCGAGGTGTCCACCGAAACGTCCTCGAACACCTGCATCTCCCCCAGCAGGTGGCCGTAGTCGGGCTCGTCCACGCCCATCATCTGCTGCATCGCCTTCGACGACAGCCCGACCTTGTGCCCGACGACCCGCGCGCCGCCGGCCAGCCGCTGCCGGATATTGATGAGCTGGATCTCGTAGGCATCGACCACGTCGATGTCGGCATGCCGGGCGACCAGCGGGTCGATCGGCACCCGGTCACGTTCGGCGACCGCGAGCTCCGCGGCCAGTTCGCTCCGTACCGCGTCGGACAGCACGCTTGTTTCCTTCCACTGAGGGCCCGGTCGGTGAACGCGACGGAAACTGAAACGAGTTTTCCTGCGAAAACCGCCGTCAGCAACACCGTCTGCCAGATCAATATAGACCGAACCAGGACCGATTCTATAACGTGTTCTACATGACTGATCGGGAATACGACGTGGTGGTGGTCGGCAGCGGTGCCGCCGGGATGACCGCCGCGCTCACCGCCGCTCACCACGGGCTGCGCGCGGTGATCATCGAAAAGGCCGCTCACTACGGCGGATCCACCGCACGCTCCGGCGGCGGCGTGTGGATTCCCGGGAACAAGGCGCTCCAGGCGTCCGGGCGGCCCGACGACCGCGAGGAGGCCCGCCGCTACCTGCACAACATCATCGGCGACGTGGTGCCCAAGGAGCGGATCGACACCTACATCGACCGCGGCGCGGAGGCCCTGGACTTCATTCTCGATCACACCCCCCTGAAGCTGAAGTGGGTGCCGGGCTACTCCGACTACTACCCCGAGGCCGGCGGCGGCCTGGGCGAGGGACGCTCCTGCGAGCCCAAGCCGTTCAACGCCAAGGTCCTCGGCGAGGAACGCTTCAAACTGGAGCCGCCGTACGCCAAGGCCCCGCTGAACGTGGTGGTCATGCAGGCCGACTTCGTGCGGCTGAACCTGATCCGCCGCCACCCGAAGGGCATGATGCGGGCCATGCGCGTCGGCGCGCGCACCTACTGGGCGAAGTTCACCGGCAAGCACATCCTGGGCATGGGCCAGGCCATCATCGCCGCCATGCGCAAGGGGTTGATGGACGCGAATGTGCCGCTGCTGCTGAACACCCCGATGACCAAGCTGATCGTGGAGAACGGCGTGGTCACCGGCGTCGAGGCGCTGGAGAACGGCAAGCCCGTCACCTTCACCGCGCGGCACGGCGTGGTGCTGGGCGCGGGCGGTTTCGAGCACAACGCCGAGATGCGCACCAAGTACCAGCGCCAGCCCATCACCACCGAGTGGACCACCGGCGCGGCGGCCAACACCGGCGACGGCATCGTCGCGGGCATGGAGGCCGGCGGCGCGGTCGGGTTCATGGAGGACTCCTGGTGGGGGCCGACCATCTTCAAGAACGGCAAGCCGTGGTTCGCGCTGGCCGAGCGCAACCTGCCCGGCGCCATCATGGTCAACACCGAGGGCAAGCGATTCGGGAACGAGTCCGCTCCTTACGTGGAGGCCGTGCACACCATGTACGGCGGCGAGTACGGGCAGGGCGAGGGGCCCGGCGAGAACATCCCCACCTGGCTGGTATTCGACCAGCGCTACCGCAACCGCTACATCTACGCCTCGCTGCAGCCCGGGCAGCGCATCCCGTCCCGCTGGATGGAGAACGACAACATCGTCAAGGCCGACACTATCGAGGAACTGGCCGGCAAGATCGGTGTTCCCGCGGAAAATCTTGCCGCCACCATCGCCCGGTTCAACGGCTTCGCCGAGAAGGGCGTGGACGAGGACTTCGGGCGCGGCAACAGCCACTACGACCGCTACTACGGCGACCCGACGGTGAAGCCGAACCCGTGTCTGGCCGCGCTGGTGCAGGGCCCGTTCTACGCGGCCAAGATGGTCCCCGGCGACCTCGGCACCAAGGGCGGCCTGGTGGCCGACACCGCGGGGCGCGTGCTGCGCGAGGACGGCTCGGTGATCGATGGCCTGTACGCCTCGGGCAACTGCTCGACCCCGGTCATGGGCCACACCTACGCCGGTCCGGGCGCGACCATCGGTCCGGCGATCACCTTCGGATATCTGTCCGTGCTGGATATCGCCGACCGCGCAAAGCGGCAATCGGCGACCAGCGGCGCCGCGGGCGAGTAGGGATGGGAGACAGCGCCGCCACCACGGCGGCGCGGGGGGGCCTCGAGGAGAACAAAGCCGATTGATCCGAAAGTCGCACAGGGCGCGGCACATACGACGCAGGAGTTCGCGTGGGCGCCGTCGGACGTGCAGCTCTACCACCA
>NZ_JARWOP010000325.1 GCF_029868745.1 Nocardia wallacei
GGTCCGTTCGGCGCCGTCACACCATTCGACGCACCATCCTGATTCACCGCCGAACCACGCACCACCGCAAAAACCTCATGACCATTACGCACAGCATCCGAAAGCTTCTCCACCACAAGAACACCCACACCCTCACCCCAACCCACACCATCCGCCCCCGCCCCAAACGACTTACACCGCCCATCCGACGCCAAACCCCCCAACCGCGAAAACTCCACAAACACCTCCGGCGTCGCCAACACCGTCACCCCCACCACCAACGCCAACGAACACTCCCCCACCCGCAACGACAACCCCGCCTCATGCTACGCCACCATCGACGACTAACACGCCGTATCCACCGACACCGCCGGACCCCGCAACCCCAACACATACGCCAACCGACCCGACACCAACGACCCCGCCTGACCCACCAACCCATAATCGTGATACATCACCCCCGCAAACACACCCACACCACCACCCCGCAAACCCCACGGATCAAAACCACCCACCTCCAACGCCTCCCACCCCACCTCCAACACCAACCGCTGCTGCGGATCCAACCCCACCGCCTCCCGCGGCGACACACCAAAAAACCCCGCATCAAAACCACCCACCCCCTCCACAAAACCACCACACCCCACCCCCGAACCACCCACCACACCCCACCCCCGATCCACCGGAAAACCACCCACCACATCCCGGCCACCCGACACCACACCCCACAAACCCTCACCCGACACCACACCACCCGGAAAACGACAACCCACACCCACCACCGCCAACGGCTCACACCAAGCGTCGCGCAATTCCTGATTGGCGGCACGCAGCTGCTCGACCTCGAGCAATGATTTGCGCAGCGCTTCGACGATTCTGCTGTCCGAGTTCGCCATGCTGTCCCTCTTTTCCGGCTACTGCTCGAATTCGGTGTTGCCGAGCGCCAATCGGATCAGGTCGGCCTCGCTCATGTCCTGAATGCTCGACGCGGTGCGCTGCTCGGGCGCCGGGGTGTCCCCGGCCAATTCGAGCAACCGATCGAGTAGCCCCGAGGCGCGCAGCGCGGCCGGCGGGATCGCGGCGATCGCGGCCCGGATTCGGTCGTCGTCGTCCGCGGCCGGGCCGGTGTCGCCCAGCAGGCCGGTGATGAATTCGGCCATGGCGGCGGAGGTCGGGTGATCGAAGGCGACCGTGGCCGGCAGCGACAGTCCCGTCGCGGCGCGCAGGCGGTTGCGCAGTTCCACCGCGCTCAGCGAGTCGAATCCGAGGTCGAGGAACGGGCGGTGTGGGTCGATATCGCTCGCTTCGGGATAGCCGAGAATGGTCGCGGCCTCGGCGGTGACGAGGTCGAGCACGGCCTGTCGGCGCCGCTTTCCGGTCAGTCCGGCGAAGGACGCGCGCGGTGCCCGGTCGCTGGTCGCGACGGGCCGGACGGGCCGGCGCACCAAGCGTTCCAGGATCGGCGGTACGAAGCCGCCGCGCTCGAGTGCGGCGTGGTCCAGTCGCGCGGCCACCGCGACGGGCAGGTCCGACCCGATGACGCCGTCGAGGATCGACAACGCCTGGGCGGCAGGCATTTCCAGCAGTCCGGCCCGAGCCATCCGCTGCCGGTCCGTTCCGGCCAGCCGCCCGGCCATCCCGTCGCCCGCCCAAGGCCCCCAGGCGATGGATGCGCCGGGAAGTCCACGCGCGCGGCGGTATTCGGCGAGGGCGTCGAGGACGGCGTTGGCGGCGGCGTAGTTGCCCTGGCCCGGGCCGCCCAGTACGCCCGATACCGAGGAGAACAGGACGAACAGCGACAGGTCGAGGTCCGCGGTGAGTTCGTGCAGATGCCAGGCCCCGAGCACCTTGGGCGCGAACACCTTCGCGATCCGTTCGGCGTCCAGTGATTGCACCACCGCGTCGTCGAGGACGCCCGCGGTGTGCACCACGCCCGACAGGGGCGCGTCGGCCGGGAGGGTGGCGAGCGCCTTGCGCAGCGACTCGCGGTCGGCGACGTCGCACGACTCGATGCGCACGGTGGCACCGGCCGCAGTCAGCTCGGCGGCCAGCTCGGCTGCCCCGTCCGCCGAGGGGCCACTGCGGCTGAGTAGCAACAGGTTCCGGACGCCGGACGCGCTCACCACGTGGCGCGCGACGGTCGCACCGAGTCCACCGGTGCCGCCGGTGATCAGCACCGTGCCCGGGACGGGGTCGCCGCCGGAACCAGGTAGTGGCGCGCGGGCCAGTCTGGGCACCCACACCGCGTCGCCGCGCACCGCCAGCTCCGGTTCGCCCGTTGCGAGCAGTGCGGCCGGATCGATGTCGTCGGTGTCCACATCGGCCACGACGATCCGGTCGGGGTTCTCGGCGCGTGCGGCGCGCGCCAGGCCCCAGACCGCGGCCCCGGCGAGGTCGGAGATCGACTCGCCGGGTGTGGCCACCGCGCCGCGGGTCAGGATCAGCAGGCGGGCGTCGGTGAGGCCGGGAGCCGACAGCCAGCGCTGCATCGCGCGCACCAGGCGGGCCGTCCGGGCGGCCGCCGCCCCGAGGTCCGGTTCCGCCGGGTCCACGCACCGGACGACGATCGCGTCGGCGGCCGCGGTCACGTCGTCGTCTCCCGTCCACTCCACGATCGACAGATGCGTGGACGGTGGCAGCGGCCGGCGCAGCCACTCCAGCCGGAAGACCGAATCATGTTCCGGGGCAGGCGGATCGGCAATCTCCAGTGCGGTCGGGCGGCCCGCCACCGACCGCGCCGTGAGCACCGGCCGGCCCGCCGCGTCCGCGATCCGCACGGTCATCTTCGACGATTCGCCCGACAGCGCCACCCGCAGCCGCGCCGCCCCGGCCGCGTGCAAGGTGACCTCGCTCCAGGCGAAGGGCATGAGCGGCTCGTCGGTCGCGGCCAGTCCGATGTGCAGCGCCGCGTCCAGCAATGCCGGGTGCAGCCCGAATGCCGCGGGCTCCGCGGCCGCGGCGGCGGGCAGGGCGACATCGGCGAACCACTCGCCGCCGCGGCGCCACGCGGCCGTCACGCCGCGGAACGACTCACCGTAGGCGTAGCCGCGCGCGGCCAGGACACGGTACAAGTCGTCCACGTCGATCGGTTCGGCCTCCGCGGGCGGCCACCGGGTGAATTCGCCGTCCGCCGGACCCGGTTCCTTCCCGAGCAGGCCGCGTGCGTGCAGCGTCCACTCCGCGCGCCCGCCCGTGCGACCGGAATGAATGGTCACCACGCGGCCATCGGCATTCTCCGCCTCGACCACGACCCGGATCTCGAGCCCCTCGTCGGGCACCCGCATCGGAGTGTGCAGCGTGAGTTCCCGCAGCGCCCCGTATCCCACATCGTCGCCCACGCGAATCGCTAGCTCCACCAAGGCCGTTCCGGGCAGCACGGCCCTGCCGAAGACCAGGTGATCGGCCAGCCAGGGCTGTGCCGCCGGGGCGACCCGGCCGGTGTAGATCACGGCGCCGCTTCCGGGATCGTCCAGTGCCGCCGACAGCATCGGGTGCTCGATCGCCCGCATCCCCGGCCCGGCCGCACCGGCCGCCGACCACCAGTAGCGGCGGTGCTGGAACGCGTAGGTGGGCAGGTCGATCGGGACGGACGCCGCCGCGGAGAAATAGCGGGGCCAGCGCAGGTCAACACCTGCCGCGAAGGCGCGCGCCGCACCTTCGACGACGGTATCGGTTTCCGGCCGCCCGGCACGCAGCACGGGCACGACGGCCGCCGCGTCGACCGCCTCGGCGATCAGCGCCGACAGTCCGCCGTCCGGTCCGACCTCGACGAACCGCGTCACGCCCGCCGACGAGAGGGCGCGCAGGGCGGCGTCGAATCGTACGGTCTCACGGACGTGCCGGACCCAGTACGCGGCGGTGCCGTAGCCCTCGCCGCCGATATCACCGGTCACGGTGGACACGATCGGAATCCGCGGGGCGGTCGTGGCGATTCCGGCGATCGCGGCGGCGAATTCGTCGAGCATGGGTTCCATCAGCGCCGAGTGGAAGGCGTGCGACACCCGCAGGCGCGAGGTCTTGCGGCCGCGCGCGGCGAACCACGCGGCGACATCGCCGACCGGGCCGGAGTCGCCCGAGATCACCACCGAGTCGGGACCGTTGATCGCGGCGATCTCGACGCCGTCCGTCAGGTGCGGCGCGATCTCGGCCGCGGCCGCCCGCACCGCGACCATCGCCCCGCGCGCGGGCAGCGCCTGCATGAGCCGCCCGCGCGCGGCGACCAGCGTCACGGCGTCGTCGAGCGACAGCACACCGGCGACATGAGCCGCGGCGATCTCACCGACCGAATGGCCCATGACGAAATCCGGTGTCATTCCCCAGGATTCGAGCAGCCGGTACAGCGCGACGGCCATGGCGAACAAACCGGCCTGCACGTATCCGGTCCGGTCGAGCAGGTCCCGATCCGTACCCCACACGACCTCGGCCAGCGAGATGTCGGCGTCGCGGCGCAGCGCGGTGACGACCTCGTCCCACGCGGCGGCGAAAACCGGTGAGGCGTCGTACAACTCGCGCCCCATGCCGAGCCGCTGCGAGCCCTGTCCGGCGAAGACGAACGCGGTCGTGCCCGGAACCACCTGTCCCGTCACCACATTCGCCGTCCGTTCACCGGCCGCCAGCGCCGTGGCCGCCGCACGCAGTTCCGCCCGCCCCGTGCCGAGCAGGACCGCGCGGTGCTCGAACGCCGAGCGCCGGGCCAGCGCCGCGCCGATGTCGGTCGGCGCGAGTTCGGTTCGGGCGTCGAGGTATTCCACCAGCCGGCGGGACCGGTCGCGCAGCGCCCGCTCGGTGCGGCCCGCGAGCATCCACGGAATCCGGGGCAGGGCCGGCACCGGCGGCGTTCGGGGTTCGGGGTTCGGCGCCTGTTCGAGCACGACGTGTGCGTTGGTGCCGGACAGCCCGAACGAGGACACGGCCGCCCGGCGCGGCCGGTCCCCGCCGCGCCACCGCTGCGCCCGGGTCGGCAGCGCGACCGCGCCCGCCGACCAATCGACGTGCGGCGAGGGCGCGTCGGCGTGCAGCGTCGGCGGCAGGGTGCCGTGCCGCATGGCCTGAATCATCTTGATCACGCCCGCTACGCCCGCCGCGGCTTGGGTATGTCCCATGTTCGACTTGATCGACCCCAGCCACACCGGCCGGTCCGCCGCGCGGTCCCGCCCGTAGGTCGCCAGGACCGCCTGCGCTTCGATCGGGTCACCGAGCGTGGTCCCGGTGCCGTGCGCCTCGACGACGTCGATATCCGCCGCGGTCAACCGGGCCGCGGCCAGCGCCGCGCGGATCACGCGCTGCTGCGCGGGCCCGTGGGGGGCAGTCAAGCCGTTGCTCGCGCCGTCCTGGTTGACCGCCGAGCCGCGCAGCACTGCCAGTACCTCGTGTCCGTGGCGGTGAGCGTCGCGCAGCCGCTCGAGCACCAGGATGCCGACGCCTTCCGACAAGCCCACGCCGTCGGCGCCCGCGCCGAAGGATTTGCACCGGCCGTCCGGCGCCAGGCCGTGCTGCCGCGAAAAGCCCAGCAGCATACCGGGAGTCGACATCACGGTGACGCCGCCGGCGAGCGCCAGCGAACATTCCCCGCCGCGCAGCGACTGCGCGGCGACGTGCAATGCCACCAGCGAGGAGGAGCACGCCGTATCCACGGCTATCGCGGGACCGGTCAGGCCGAGCGTGTAGGACACCCGGCCCGGCAGCACCGAACCCCCGTTGGTGGTCAGCAGATAGTCGGCGATCTCGGCCGGCGCCTCGCTCATGCGCGGCAGGTAGTCCCAGGAGAACGAGCCGACGAACACTCCGGTGTCGGTGCCGCGCAATGCCTTCGGGTCCAGACCGGACCGTTCGAGCGCCTCCCACGACACTTCGAGCACCTGCCGCTGCTGTGGATCCATGACCCGCGCCTCGCGGGGCCCGATGCCGAAGAAGCCCGCGTCGAACTCGGCGACATCTGCCAGGAAGCCGCCGTACCGCGTGGAGGTGCGCCCGGCCCGGCCCGGTTCGGGATCGAACAGCCCGGGATCCCAGCCCCGGTCGGCAGGGAACTCACCGATCACGTCGCGCCCTTCGGCGACCATCTCCCACAGTTGTTCCGGCGTCTCGATGCCGCCGGGGAACCGGCACGCCATGCCGACGACCGCGATCGGTTCGGCGGGCCGCGCACGCAATTCGTCGTTCTCGCGTTGTAGCGCGTGGTTCTCCTTGACCGCGATCCGCAGCGCGGTGAGCAGTTCCTCCTCGGTCGGCACCGTCACTCACCGCCGCTCGTCCGGCGCGGCCCGGCGAGAACGTGGCGGACCAGCGCTCCGGCGTCCATGCTGTCGAATTCGGCTGTGCCGGAATCGGATACGGGTGTCGGGACTGCGCCGGTCGCGGTGTCGCTCGCCGCCTGCTGCCCGAGGCCGAGTTCGGTGACGAGGTGATCGGCCAGTTCCTCGGGTGTGGGGTGGTCGAAGACGAGGGTGACCGGTAGCGGCAGCCCGGTCTCGGACCGGATCCGTTCGCGGAACTCCATGGCGCTGAGCGAGTCGAATCCCAAGTCCTGGAAGGTGGACAGCACCGGCACCTCCGCGCTCGATCGGTAGGACAGCACCGCCGCGACGACGCCACGCACCAGCTCCCGCAGCTGGTGGCGCCGTTGCGCGACAGTGAGCGGCCGGAGTCGCTCACGCAAGGCCGCTTCCCGGTCGGGCCCGGCGGCGACCGCGCGGGCCGGGGCCGCCGTGAGACCGCGCAGCTGCGCCGGGAGGTCTCCGGTACGCACCCGCAGCGCGGCCCGGTCGACCGCCATCGGGACGACGACCGCCTCGTCGGCCGCCAGCGCCGCGTCGAGCAGCCGCAGCCCCGACGCCGTCGGCAGCGGCGCGACACCCTGCCGCCGGATGCGCTGGGCCTGTTGCTCACTCACCTCGGTGCCCATGCGGGCGTCCGCCCACGGCCCCCACGCGAGCGAGGTCGCGGCCAGCCCGTGCGCACGGCGGTGCGCGGCCAGCGCGTCGAGGAAGACGTTCGCCGCCGCGTAGGCGGCTTGTCCACCGGCGAGGATCAGCCCGCCGACGGAGGAGAACAGCGCGAACAGCGACAGGTCGCGGTCGCGGGTCAGTTCGTGCAGATGCCAGGCCCCGTCGGCCTTCGCGCGCAGCGTGGCGTCCAGCCGGTCGGCGGTGAGTCCGGCGACGACACCGGTATCGAAAAGGCCTGCGGCATGGACGATTCCGGTGAGCGGCCGGTCGTCGGGAATCTCGGCCAGTACCCGGGCGAGCGCGTCCCGGTCCGCGACATCGCAGGAGACGATACGGACGCGGGCCCCCTTGCCGGCCAGGTCGGCGGCCAATTCCTCGGCGCCCGGCGCGGATTCGCCCCGGCGGCCGATCAGGACGAGGCTGCCCGCGCCGTAGGCGTCGACCAGGTGACGGGCGACGAGCGCGCCCAGTACCCCGGTGCCGCCGGTGATCAGTACGGTGCCCGTCCGGAGCCGCTCGATCGGGACCGCCGGGGTGTCATCGTTGTCGGTGCCGGGTACCGCGGACAGCCGCGGCACCCACACCTGACTATCGCGTGCGACCATCTCCGGTTCCCCGGTGGCCGCCAGCCGGGCCGGGTCCACGGTGTCGTCGGTGTCCGCCAGCATGATTCGGCCCGGATGTTCGGCCTGAGCCGATCGCACCAGGCCCCACACCGGCGCGACGGCGAGGTCGTGGACGTCCTCGCCGGGCCGCGCGACCGCACCCCGGGTCAGCACCAGCAGGCGGGCGGCATCGGGATCCGCGGACCACCGCTGGATTACCTCGAGCAGATCCGCGAGCCGGTGCCGGGCGCCGGTCAGCGTCTCCGTGCCGCCGGGCGCGACGGGAACCACCACGGTGTCGCCGCTCGATCCCGCGGCGGGCCATTCGCGCAGGTTGTCGCCGTTGGCCTCGGCGGCCGGGACGGGCTGCCAGACGGTCGTGAACAGCGCGCCCCGCACCTGGCCCGAGGCATTCAGCTGGTCCGGTGTGAACGGCCGTCCGATGACGGACTCGACTGTCAGCACCGGGTTGCCGGAGGGGTCCACCGCGCGCAGCGACATCCGTCCGGGACCCTGCCGGATTCCCGTGGCTCGCAATTCGCTCGCGTGCGAGGCGTGCAGGGTCACGCCCGTCCATGCGAAGGGCAGCACCAGGTCGCCGCCTTCCAGCAGCGCCGGATGGGTGGCCGCGTCGAGCAGCGCCGGGTGCACGGCATAGGCGCTCGCGTCGGTATCCGCCGCGCCGGGCAGCGCCACTTCGGCGAAGGAGCGCTCCCCGTGCCGCCAGGCCGCACGAACACCGCGGAAGGCCGGACCGTACTCGTAGCCTAGTGCGGCCAGGTCGTCGTAGTCGTTGCCGAGGTCCACCGGCGCGGCGCCGGACGGTGGCCACGGTGTCGAATCCGGCGGCGGGACAGACGTATTCGTCGCGGCCAGGGTGCCTTCGGCATGCGTCGTCCAGTCGTCCGCGTCGTCGCGGCACGAGGCGATCCGCACCGACCGTTCGCCCGCGGCCGTGTCGCGCACGAGCACGTGCAGCCGGACGGCGGCGTCGGGCGGGATCGGCAGCGGCACGTGCAGGGTCAGCTCCCGGATGGTGGTGCAGCCCACCTCGTCCGCGGCGCGCAGGGCCATTTCCACGAACGCGGTGCCCGGCAGCAGCGGCCGGCCGAGGATCGCGTGGTCGGCCAGCCACGGGTGGGTTGCCAGCGAGAGCCGCCCGGTCAGCCGGACCTCGGTGGTGCCCGGTTCGTCGAGTGCGGCCGACAGCAGCGGGTGGTCGATCGGGCGCAGTCCGTGTCCGGTCGCGTCCCCGGTCGCCGGCCGGGCCTGCCAGTAGGTGCGGTGTTCGAACGGGTAGGTCGGCAGCGCCGTGCCGTGCGGCCTGCGGGGGTAGAGGGCGGTCCAGTCGACAGTGTGTCCCGAGGTGTGCAGCGCGCCGAGCGCCTCGTGTACCGATCGCGGCTCGGGCCGGTCCGGCCGCAGCAGGGCGATCGTGGTGGCGGTGGGGGCGGTCTCGGTGATGTGGCCGGTCAGCCCGCTGTGCGGGCCGATCTCGAGGTAGCGGGCGGCCCGCCGGTCGGCGAGCGTCGCGATGCCGCGGCCGAATCGGACGGTGTCGCGCACGTGGCGGACCCAGTATTCGGCGGTACCGTAGCCGTCGCCCGCGAGTTCGCCGGTCAGGTTGGCGGCCAACGGGATACGCGCGGGAGTGGGGGCGATACCGGCCAGCGCGGTGCGGAGTTCGTCGAGCACCGGTGTCATGGCGGCGGAGTGGAAGGCGTGCGATACCGCGAGCGTCTTGGTGCGGTAACCGGCTGTGCCCGCACGCTTTTCCAGCCTGCCGACCGCGTCGACCGGTCCGGCGACGACGGTCGCGGCGGGGCCGTTGACCGCGGCGATCTCCACGTCCTCGGCCAGCAGCGGCGCCACGTCCTGCTCGGCGGCGTGCACGGCGAGCATGGCGCCGCCGGACGGCAGCGACTGCATGAGCCGGGCGCGGGCCGTGACGACGGTGGCGGCGTCGGACAGGGTCAGCACTCCGGCGGCGTGGGCGGCGGCGATCTCTCCGATGGAGTGGCCGATCACGAAATCCGGTAGCACGCGCCAGGATTCGAGCAGTCGGAAGCCGGCGACGTGCAACGCGAACAAGGCCGTCTGGGCGTGCAGGGTGCGGGTGAGGTCGTCGGCCCGGTCACCCCACGCGATGTCGCGGACCCGCAGGCCGAGCGCGTCCTCGACCTCGTCCCAGGCTTCGGCGAAGACCGGGTGGGCGGCGTGGAGTTGCCGTCCCATCCCGAGGCGCTGCGAGCCCTGGCCGGTGAACACGAACGCCGTCTTCCCGGCGGTGCCGGTGGCTGCGTGCCCGTCGAGATCGGTCAGGCCGTCGAGCAGTTCGGCCGTGCTGTCGCCGGTGATCACCGCGCGGTGCTCGAACGCCGTGCGCCGGGCCAGTGCCGCGGCGACATCGGCGGCGTCCAGACCTGGATTGTCGCGCAGGTGCGCGCGCAGCCGGGAAGCCTGCTCGGACAGCGCATTACGGGTGCGTGCCGACAGTGCCCACGCCACGATCGACGGGCGGGCGGGGCGCGGCGGCCGCTCGGGGCGCGGCGGCTCCTCCAGAATGACGTGGGCGTTGGTGCCCGAAATTCCGAACGACGACACCGCCGCCCGCCGCGGACGCCCCAGATCCGGCCACGGCTGCTGCTCGGTCAACAGGCGCACATGACCCGACGACCAATCCACATGCGGCGTCGGCTCGTCCACATGCAACGTCTTCGGCAGAATCCCGTGCCGCATAGCGTGAATCATCTTGATCACGCCCGCAACACCGGCCGCCGCCTGTGTATGACCCATATTCGATTTCACCGAACCCAGCCACAAGGGCTCGCCCGAGAAATCCCGCTGTCCATATGTCGCGAGAATGGCATCGGCTTCGATCGGGTCGCCGAGTGTGGTTCCGGTGCCGTGGCCTTCCACGACATCGATATCCGAGACGGAAAGTCCCGCGTTCGCGAGAGCCGCGCGAATTACCTGTTGCTGTGCTGGTCCGTTCGGCGCCGTCACACCATTCGACGCACCATCCTGATTCACCGCCGAACCACGCACCACCGCAAAAACCTCATGACCATTACGCACAGCATCCGAAAGCTTCTCCACCACAAGAACACCCACACCCTCACCCCAA
>NZ_JARWOP010000326.1 GCF_029868745.1 Nocardia wallacei
CCCGAGTAGCAGCGGGCCCGTGAAATCTGCTGTGAATCTGCCGGGACCACCCGGTAAGCCTGAATACTCCCTGGTGACCGATAGCGGACTAGTACCGTGAGGGAAAGGTGAAAAGTACCCCGGGAGGGGAGTGAAATAGTACCTGAAACCGGACGCTTACAATCCGTCAGAGCCCTCGTTGTGGGGTGATGGCGTGCCTTTTGAAGAATGAGCCTGCGAGTCATCGGTGTGTGGCGAGGTTAACCCGTGTGGGGGAGCCGTAGCGAAAGCGAGTCCGAATAGGGCGTTTGAGTCGCATGTCATGGACCCGAAGCGGAGTGATCTACCCATGGCCAGGGTGAAGCGTCGGTAAGACGACGTGGAGGCCCGAACCCACTTAGGTTGAAAACTGAGGGGATGAGCTGTGGGTAGGGGTGAAAGGCCAATCAAACTCCGTGATAGCTGGTTCTCCCCGAAATGCATTTAGGTGCAGCGTCACGTGTTTCACACTGGAGGTAGAGCTACTGGATGGCCTAGGGGGCCTACAAGCTTACCGAAGTCAGCCAAACTCCGAATGCCGGTGTGTGAGAGCGTGGCAGTGAGACTGCGGGGGATAAGCTTCGTAGTCGAGAGGGAAACAGCCCAGATCGCCGGCTAAGGCCCCTAAGCGTGTACTAAGTGGAAAAGGATGTGAGATCGCTGAGACAACCAGGAGGTTGGCTTAGAAGCAGCCACCCTTGAAAGAGTGCGTAATAGCTCACTGGTCAAGTGGTCTTGCGCCGACAATGTAGCGGGGCTCAAGTACACCGCCGAAGCCGCGGCACTCAGACATTATCTTGCCTTCGGGCCAGGAGTCTGGGTGGGTAGGGGAGCGTCCTGCAGCCGGGGAAGCGCCGGAGTGATCCAGGTGTGGAGGCTGTGGGAGTGAGAATGCAGGCATGAGTAGCGAAAGACGAGTGAGAAACTCGTCCGCCGGATGACCAAGGGTTCCTGGGCCAGGTTAATCCGCCCAGGGTGAGTCGGGACCTAAGGCGAGGCCGACAGGCGTAGTCGATGGACAACGGGTTGATATTCCCGTACCCGTGTATCCGCGCCCAATGGCGAATCAGTTGTGCTAACCGTCCTGAACTGGCGGGATCTCCTTCGGGAGACCCAAGAGGGATGCACGGGATCCTGGCTGTAGTAGTCAAGCGATGGGGTGACGCAGGAAGGTAGCTGGGCCCGGTGGTGGATTACCGGGTGTAAGCCTGTAGGGCGTTGTGTAGGCAAATCCGCACAGCATGTGCCTGAGAGGTGATGCGTAGCCGTTGAGGTGAATTCAGTGATCCTATGCTGCCGAGAAAAGCCTCTAGTGAGTTGGTACACGGCCCGTACCCCAAACCGACACAGGTGGTCAGGTAGAGAATACCGAGGCGATCGAGAGAACTGTGGTGAAGGAACTCGGCAAAATACCTCCGTAACTTCGGGAGAAGGAGGGCCCGGTCCGGTGACAGCCCTTGCGGCTTGAGCTGGGTTGGGTCGCAGAGACCAGAGAGAAGCGACTGTTTACTAAAAACACAGGTCCGTGCGAAGTCGTAAGACGAGGTATACGGACTGACGCCTGCCCGGTGCCGGAAGGTTAAGAGGACCGGTTAGCCCTTTCGGGGGCGAAGCTGAGAATTTAAGCCCCGGTAAACGGCGGTGGTAACTATAACCATCCTAAGGTAGCGAAATTCCTTGTCGGGTAAGTTCCGACCTGCACGAATGGCGTAACGACTTCTCTGCTGTCTCCACCACAGACTCGGCGAAATTGCAGTACGAGTAAAGATGCTCGTTACGCGCGGCAGGACGAAAAGACCCCGGGACCTTCACTATAGCTTGGTATTGGTGTTCGGTACGGTTTGTGTAGGATAGGTGGGAGACTGTGAAAGCGGCACGCTAGTGTCGTGGGAGTCGTCGTTGAAATACCACTCTGGTCGTATTGGACTTCTAACCTCGGACCGTGATCCGGTTCAGGGACAGTGCCTGGTGGGTAGTTTAACTGGGGCGGTTGCCTCCTAAATGGTAACGGAGGCGCCCAAAGGTTCCCTCAGCCTGGTTGGTAATCAGGTGTTGAGTGTAAGTGCACAAGGGAGCTTGACTGTGAGACAGACATGTCGAGCAGGGACGAAAGTCGGGACTAGTGATCCGGCACCGGCGTGTGGAAGCGGTGTCGCTCAACGGATAAAAGGTACCCCGGGGATAACAGGCTGATCTTCCCCAAGAGTCCATATCGACGGGATGGTTTGGCACCTCGATGTCGGCTCGTCGCATCCTGGGGCTGGAGTAGGTCCCAAGGGTTGGGCTGTTCGCCCATTAAAGCGGCACGCGAGCTGGGTTTAGAACGTCGTGAGACAGTTCGGTCTCTATCCGCCGCGCGCGTTAGAAACTTGAGGAAGGCTGTCCCTAGTACGAGAGGACCGGGACGGACGAACCTCTGGTGTGCCAGTTGTTCCGCCAGGGGCATGGCTGGTTGGCTACGTTCGGAAGGGATAACCGCTGAAAGCATCTAAGCGGGAAGCCTGTTCCTAGATGAGGTTTCTCACCACCTTCGAGTGGGTAAGGCCCCCAACAGATTATTGGGTTGATAGGCCGGAACTGGAAGCGCAGTAATGTGTGGAGGTGACCGGTACTAATAGGCCGAGGGCTTACCAACGAAGATGTTACGCGTCCACTGTGCGGTATCTGAAACAACACACGATTGTGTGGATAGTTTCATAGAGTTACGGCGGTTATAGCGGTGGGGAAACGCCCGGTCCCATTCCGAACCCGGAAGCTAAGCTCACCTGCGCCGATGGTACTGCACTCGACAGGGTGTGGGAGAGTAGGACACCGCCGGAACATAC
>NZ_JARWOP010000327.1 GCF_029868745.1 Nocardia wallacei
GGGGGGGGGGGGGGGGGGGGGGGGTTGGGGTTTTTTTTTTCGGCCCGGCCCCGCGGGGGGGGGTGTTTCCCCCCCGTGGGGGGGGGGTTGGGGGCGGGGCGGGGGCCCCCCCCCCCCCCCCCCCCCCCCCCCCCAAAAACCCCGAGACCAAGGGCGCCGAAAACCCGCCGGAGCGAAGCGAAGGCCAAAAACACAGCAGCCATCCCCACCCAACCCAACCACCCCACCCACTACGCTGAACCCCGTGCATCGCATAGCAGGCTGGTGGGACGGTTTCGAACTCTGGGTAGCAGGCCTCCCCTTCCTCCCCCAATTCCTGGTCGTAATGATCGGAGCCCTCCCCGCCAGCTTCGCCATAGCCTTCCTCCTCGACCGCACCCTCCGCGTCGTTCTACGGTTGCTGGGCCGAGACCGCTCCGCAACCGCCGACAGCAGCCGACACCGCCCCCCCATGCACGAGGAGGCCGCCTAATGCCCCGTTCTCGCGTGCAATTAGCCCTGGTCGCACTCCTGCTGCTACTGATCGTCGCCTGGCTGCTGACCCGCTGAGGTACTGTGCACGGCATGTCAACCGATGAGGAATTCGCGGAGATCGCGCAGTTGCTGGACTCCGACGAGCTCGACGAGGGACCGCGCGTTCTCGCCACCCACTACGCGTCTCCGGAGGAGGCCGTGGAGATGGTGCGGGCCGCTCAGGTGCTCGGCTTGGGCGTGCGGCTGCACAACCAGCTGCGGGTCGAGGAGACCAACGAGGACGGCGAGGAGTCGGCCACCGAGGAGTGGATCCTCGACCTGCTCGAGAGCCCGCCCGAGGTCGAGGACGAGTGACCGGCTGACGCCGAGTCCCGTACAGCCCCAACCATTTTCGTATTGTTCGACATCTGTTCACCCACTTCCTGACCCACGGTGCTCGCCGCGGCGCCGACATCGCGTCCGAGGTCGCGCACCGTGCGGATCAGGGGTTTCTTCGATGGCTCGCCGTTCCGGAAAGCTGCGTCGGATACGGTCCGGACTGGTCATTTGGTTCCTCCGGTTCGTTTTCGATTGATTAGCGGGCAGTCATTCTGCTCTGCTACAGTTCCCCCGTGTCATCGAGTGTTTTGCCGCAGGTCCGCCATGAGTTGGCGTTGATCGCAGTCGGCTGCCTCGTGGTCGCGGACATTCACTGTCGCTGAGCGCGCGCGGTGACGCTCGCGCTGGGTCGGCTCCCTTAGACTTGCCGACGCACCTTTCAGAGCGTTTCCGTCGTGGCGGCCCCTCGGGTCGGCCGCGCCATTGCCGAATCCCTATGTGCGGCAAAGCGTAGCGGCAAAAGTCGGAGTTTCACCGTCGGGGCCGTGACCGGTACCGGCGGGCACAGGAAGGGTTCACATCCGATGTCTCGCAGCCCGTGGGTCCCGATCAAGGTGGCGCCGGTCGTCGCGTTGATCGTGCTGGCGGCGGCCGTGCTCAGTGCGTGCAGCGGCGGCGCCAGCGATATTCCCGGCACCAGCGCGGGCGGAGGCAAGGGCGGCACGCTCACCCTGTACGCCTACGCGACCCCGAAGCCGGGATTCGACAAGGTCATCCCGACGTTCAACAAGACCTCGGCCGGGTCGGGAGTGCAGGTGCAGCAGTCCTACGGCGCGTCGGGCGATCAGTCCCGCAAGGTCAAGGACGGCGCGCAGGCCGACGTGGTGAACTTCTCCGTCGAGCCCGACATCACCCGGCTGGTGGACGCGGGCCTGGTCGACCAGAACTGGAACGCCGACGCCCACAAGGGCATCCCGTTCGGTTCGGTGGTCGCGATCGTGGTGCGCAAGGGCAATCCGAAGAACATCAAGACCTGGGACGACCTGTTGAAGCCGGGCGTCGAGGTGGTCACGCCGAATCCGTTCAGCTCCGGATCGGCCAAATGGAACCTGCTCGCCCCGTACGCCGCGAAGAGCGACGGCGGTAAGAACCCGCAGGGCGGCCTCGACTACCTGAGCAAACTGGTCACCTCCGAGCACGTGAAGGTGCAGCCGAAATCCGGCCGCGAGGCCACCGAGACCTTCCTGCAGGGCACCGGCGACGTACTGCTCAGCTACGAGAACGAGGCGATCTTCTCGCAGCGCCAGGGCGACTCGATCGAGTACTCCGTGCCTCCGGTCACCTTCAAGATCGAGAATCCGATCGCGGTGCTGAAGACCAGCCGCAATCTCGAGAAGGCCGTGGCGTTCAAGGACTTCCAGTACACCCCGGCGGGGCAGCGCGCCTGGGCGCAGGCCGGTTTCCGGCCGGTCGACCCCGAGGTGGCGGAGGAATTCAACAAGGACTTCCCGCAGCCGCAGCAATTGTGGACCATCGCGGATCTGGGCGGTTGGAAACAGGTCGACAAGGAGCTGTTCGCGCCCGGCTCCGGCAGTATCGCGGCCATCTATGACAAGGCGACCAAATAGTGAGCGACATCAGTGTCGGCGCCGGGTCTCCCGCGCCGCCGAGAAACAAGGGCGGCCTCCGATCGTGGCTGCGGGTGACCGGCTCGGTCGGACCGCTGAGCATCGCCACGGCCGTGCTCTGGCTGAGCGTGATCGTGCTGCTGCCGCTGGCCGCGCTGACCTTTCATTCCTTCGACAACGGCTGGTCCGGATTCTGGGACGCGGTGACCGCTCCGGCCGCCCTCGACGCGCTGCGCGTCACCGTCCTGGTGTCGGTGGTCGTGGCGCTGGTCAATGTCGTGATGGGCACGCTGGTGGCGTGGGTGCTGGTGCGCGACGACTTCCCCGGTAAGTCCGTGGTGAACGCGCTGATCGACCTGCCTTTCGCGCTGCCGACCATCGTGGCCAGCATCGTGATGCTGTCGCTGTACGGTCCGCAGAGCCCGATCGACGTGCATCTCAACGCGACGCAACCCGGCCTGGTGGTGGCGCTGGCGTTCGTGACGCTGCCGTTCGTGGTGCGCTCGGTGCAGCCGGTGCTGATCGAGGCCGACGCGGAGGTGGAGCAGGCCGCGATCTCGCTGGGCGCCGACAACTGGACCACCTTCCGCCGCATCGTGCTGCCGACGCTGGTGCCCGCCATCATCTCCGGTGGCGGGCTGGCCTTCGCCCGTGCCATCGGCGAGTTCGGGTCGGTGGTGCTGATCGGCGGCAACATTCCCGGCAAGACCCAGGTCGCCTCGCAGTACATCCAGCAGCAGATCGAGGTCGACCGTCCGGTGAACGCGGCGGCGGTGTCGGTGGCGCTGCTGGTGATCTCGTTCGTGACATTGTTGGTGCTGCGGCTGTTCTCGGACCGCAGCGCACGCAAGGAGCAGGCGACGCGATGAAACTGTCTGTCCTCACCCGCTTGTCGCTGCGCACCGTGGCGCTGCTGTATCTGCTGGCCCTGCTCGTGCTGCCGCTGTTGCTCATCCTCTGGCGCAGCTTCGAGAACGGCATCGGCCAGTTCATCGACTGGATCTCCACCCCGGCGGCCATCTCGGCGTTCAACATCTCGATGGTCATCGTGCTGATCGTGGTGCCGCTGAACGTCATCTTCGGCATCGTGACCGCGATCGCGCTGGTACGCGGGAACTTCCCGGGCCGCACCCTGGTCCAGGGCGTGGTGGATCTGCCGTTCGCGGTGTCGCCGGTGGTCGTCGGTGTCTCGCTGATCATGCTGTGGGGCGCGAGCGGCTGGTTCGGCGGCGTGGAGAGCCTGGGCTTCCGGGTCATCTTCGGACTGCCGGGCATGGTGATCGCCACCGTCTTCGTCACGCTGCCCTATGTGGTGCGTGAGGTGGAGCCGGTGCTGCACGAGATCGGCGACGATCAGGAGCAGGCCGCGACGACGCTGGGCGCCTCGCGCTGGCAGACGTTCTGGCGGATCACGCTGCCGGCGATCCGCTGGGGCCTGACCTACGGCATCGTCCTCACGGTGGCCCGGGCGCTGGGCGAATTCGGCGCGGTGATCATGGTCGCCACCGGCCTGCCCGGCGGCGGGCAGACCCTGACCCTGCTGGTCAACGCGCGATACATGAACGACCGCAATATCTTCGGTGCCTACTGTGCGGCAACCCTGCTGATGGGCATGGCACTCGTCACTCTTCTTCTCATGACCGTTCTGGAACGTAAGCGGGGCACTGCGAAATGATCACCATGCCGGAGGCAGGAAAATGATTACTGTCACCAATGCCAAGAAGTCCTATGGCACCTTCGCCGCCCTCGACGACGTCAGCATCGAGATTCCCTCGGGCGAGCTGACCGCGCTGCTCGGGCCGTCCGGTTCGGGTAAGTCGACGCTGTTGCGGTCGATCGCCGGATTGGAGTCGCTGGATTCCGGTGTGGTGACCATCGCCGGGCGCGACGTCACCCGGGTACGGCCGCAGAAGCGGGATATCGGATTCGTCTTCCAGCATTACGCGGCGTTCAAGCACATGACCGTGCGTGACAATGTGGCATTCGGTCTGAAGATTCGCAAGCGGCCCAAGAGCGAGATCGGCAAGCGGGTCGACGAATTGCTCGGCATCGTCGGTCTCGACGGCTTCCAGCACCGCTATCCGGCCCAATTGTCCGGTGGCCAGCGCCAGCGCATGGCCCTGGCCCGGGCGCTGGCCGTGGATCCGCAGGTGCTGCTGCTGGACGAGCCGTTCGGCGCGCTGGACGCCAAGGTCCGTCAGGATCTGCGCAAATGGCTGCGCCGCCTGCACGAGGAAGTGCACGTCACCACCGTGCTGGTCACCCACGACCAGGAGGAGGCCCTGGATGTGGCCGACCGGATCGCGGTGATGAATGCCGGTCGCATCGAACAGGTCGGCAGCCCCGAAGACGTCTACGACCGCCCGGCCAACGATTTCGTCATGTCGTTCCTGGGCGCCGTGGCGAAATTGAACGGGCATCTGGTGCGGCCGCACGATATTCGGATCGGGCGCGACCCCGGCATGGCGCTGGCCGAGCACGAGGGCACCGCCGAATCGGCCGGCGTCACCCGTGCCACCGTGGAGCGCATCGTCCGGCTGGGCTTCGAAGTGCGATTGGAATTGCGCAACGCGGCCACCGGCGATCTGTTCACCGCGCAGGTCACCCGCGGTGACGCCGAGGCGTTGCGGCTGACCGACGGCGAAACGGTGTACGCACGGGCCACCCGAATTCCTGACCTGTCGGCGCGATGATGCCTGCTATTGCGCGATCTGCCTGATCACGTTTCGATCATGCTGAAATCACGGGACCACGGTGTGCCGCGCCGCGACACACCGTGAGGAAATGGCGTTCGCATTCGCTTGAATGTGGTCGAATACCACTCATGCGAAACGAGTAATTCCGCTGTCCTTCGGAACGTGCGCTCGTCGGGTCGCGCAGACGCGCGATCGCATAATTCTCGCCCGGTGGAAATTGCCGCCGGGTAGTCCCTGTCACCGCCGTCGCTGCCGTATGTCGACATTGCGAGCACGGAAACGGGTGGGGAGCGTCGGCTGCACAGAAAAGCCTTCTTCCATGCCAATTCCCCGAATATCGCTGGTCGCCGTGGCCGTGTGTATTGTGCTTGCGCTCTGCGCCGGAAACAATGCCGCGGCACACGACCGGCCGCGCGTGGTCGCACCGGAACTCGTCCGGATGTACGCCGACCCGATCCCGTTGCCCCGGCCGCCGCGCGACGCCTACGTCGATCCCGCGCCGGAGGAACTGCTCCCGCGCGAAACCGTCGGATATCAGCAGCGATTCCAGCCGGACCCGCATCAGTGGGACAACGCGCGGGTCGTCGTTGCGGCGGCCCGCGAGCGCGCGCTGCCGGTCTACGCGGCCGTGATCGCGCTGGCCACCGCGCTGCAGGAATCGCTGTTGGAGAACCTGACCGTGCCCGTCGACTACGACTCGCTGGGACTCTTCCAGCAGCGCCCGTCGACCGGCTGGGGTGCGCCGGAACAGTTGACCGATCCGGCGTACGCCGCCGGCGCCTTCCTCGACGCCCTCACCGCCCGGGTCCCGGACTACCGCGAACTGCCGCTGTGGCAGTCGGCGCAGGCCACCCAGGCCTCGGCGTTCCCGACGGCCTACGCGCAATGGGAGGAACAGGCCGCGGCCATGGTCGGCGACATCCTCGCGGAGTGAGTCGCCGGACCGGAGGCGTTGTGTGGCAACAGGGTTCGCTATCACGCGGATCCAACTGCCCGGTTCAGCGGCGAGTTCTTTGTCAGCAAACCGCTTTTCGCATCTGCTTGTCCGCTGGGGGCTGGCTCCATGGGCTCTTGAAGATCAACTTTTACCCAGGTGGAGGTCGGTGTATCGGATAACCCGGCGAGATGCCGCGTAACCGGCGCTCGGGCGGACAACCACTTGTCCGGTAGTTGGCAATCTCTCAGCACCGTGGTTGCCTGTATCTCGTTCGGATCACGGTTCGGTTGCGGTTAGTCGATCGAGGTGGGACGTTGATGCGTGTTGGGCTCGGAGTCAGTATCGGCACGGTCAATACCGTGTGCGCCGTCGAGGGCGGGATCGGCGGCAGGGGCGGAGGTCGCCGGTCGGGCGGGCAGCCGGCCACGTGGCGCACCACGCTCACCTTCGACAGCACCGGCACCGCGCGGGTCGGCCGCATCCCCAAACACGGCCGCGCCATCACCGATTTCGCCGATCTGACCCAGCGCACGGCCCCGTCCGCGCGGGTCGGCCACCGCGCGTTGTCACCCGCCGACCTGGTAGCGACGGTCGCCTCGAGCGTGCTGGTGGATGTGCTCGGCGCCGAGCCGGCGCCCGAAGACGGCATCACCGTCACCCATCCCGTCGGCT
The DNA here is from genome assembly GCF_029868745.1 of Nocardia wallacei. Lineage (GTDB taxonomy): Bacteria > Actinomycetota > Actinomycetes > Mycobacteriales > Mycobacteriaceae > Nocardia > Nocardia wallacei_B. The sequence continues at coordinate 6,726 of NZ_JARWOP010000327.1, forward strand.
ATCCGCCGCAGCGGGTGGAGGAGTTGCGAGCGGCGCTCGACGCTGTCGGCCTTCAGCAAGCCGTGCTGGCCGCCGAACCGGTGGCCGCGGCGGCCTGGCTGGAGGATGCCTGCGGGCCCTTGATGCCGGGCCTGGCGCTGGTCTACGACCTGGGCGGTTCGGGATTGCGAGTCACGCTGGTCCGGGTCGGCGCGGGCAGTCCCGGCAATCCGGTGGTCGGAGAGTCGTTGCGCTCCACCAAGTTCGGCGGCCGCGCGTTCGGCGCTCAGATGGCCCGCTCGGATTGGCGTTCCGCGGAGAACCCGGACGCCGACACGGACACGGTGATCACCGAACGCCGCACGGCGCACGTGCGCAAATCCCTCGAGGTCGTCTATCAGTGCCTGCGCGTCGCCGATGTCACCATGGCCGACGTCGACCGCGTCCTGGTCATCGGTGGCGCCGCCCGTCCGCCCGAGGTGGCCGGGGTGCTCGCGTCCGCCCTGGCCCGCCCCGTGATCGTGGCGCCCGACCCGGAGCGCACGGTCGCCGAGGGCGCGGCGATCCTCGCCCGGCGCGCCGCGGAGGAGGAGTTCGGCCCGGTCCGGGTACGCCGGAGCTGGTGGGGCACGGGCCAGGCCGACGCCGAGCGGGCCGGTGCCGGCCGCCTGCTCGGTCGGCGGCTGAGCCGGGCCGCGATCACCGCCTCCTTGGTGGCCACGGGCGCGCTGTTCGCGGCGACGGCCGTCGCCGGCGACGAGGCCACCGTCGGCGCGGTGACCGCCGATTCGTGCCTGGTGCACCTGTATCGGTGACTTTTTCATGATCAGTACCGTGTGAACCCGCGTCATGCGCGGTACTCGGTGAACGTGATCCGAGACACGGTACTGCACGGTAGGGGTGCGCTTATGCAGCCCTGGCCTGCGCTGTGGCGCGATGCCGGGGGTTCTTCGGTGTACAGATGTGCACTCGAATTCGTTTCGGTGTCATGTCGCTATTGACCATCTCGGGTGTTGGTGTAACTATGGGACACAGTTAGTAAGCGAGATGGAGAGGCTGTGACGACAATGTCTGTTGCCGCGACGCCCGACGTCGACCCCGTGGTCGCCCAGGCTCAGGAGTATGCGCAGAAGCTGATGCTGCTGTCCGAGGGCTCGGTCAACAAGCATTTCGACCCGTTCGAGGACATCGACTGGGACAACCCCGACTTCGCCGCCGACGCCGGCGAGGAGCGCTGGGTGCTGCCGGTGTCCGGTGACGCACTCGGCCGCCATCCCTGGTACCAGGCGCTGCCGCTGGAGCGGAAGATCGCCATCGGCAAGTACCGCCAGGCCAATGTGGCCAAGGTCGGCCTGCAGTTCGAGTCGATCCTGATCAGCGGCATGGTGACGCACAACTTCGGCCTGCCCAACGGCTCGCCGGAGTTCCGCTACTGCTCCCACGAGATGATCGAGGAGCACAACCACACCCTGATGTTCCAGGAGATGGTGAACCGCATCGGCCTGGACGTGCCCGGCATGGGGCCGCTGGTCAGCAAGTTCAAGTACATCGGCGCGCCGGTGGCCGCGAAGTTCCCGAACCTGTTCTTCATGGCCGTGCTCGCCGGTGAGGAGCCGATCGACCACATCCAGAAGGCGATCCTGCGCTCGGGCGAGGAAGTGCACCCGATCATGCGCGGCGTGATGTCCATCCACGTGGCGGAGGAGGCGCGGCACATCTCGTTCGCGCACGAGTTCCTCAAGCAGCATGTGCCGGAGGCCAAGGCGGCCAACAAGTTCGCGCTGTCGCTGCTGATGCCGGTGGTCATGTTCATCCTGGGCCGCTCGATCTACACCCCGCCGCGGTCGTTCTGGCGCGAGTTCGACATCCCGGACTACGTGCGCAAGGAGCTGTTCTACGGCACCGACGATGCCAAGCGGGAGTTCAGCGACTTCTTCGGCGACGTGCGCACGCTGGCCAAGGAGATCGGGCTGATGAACCCGATCGCCAAGCGGGTGTGGAAGCTGCTGCACATCGACGGCCACACCACCCGGTACCGTTCGGAGCCGCTGCGCTCCCGGGCCGGCTGAGCGGCGACCGGCGATGCCCTACGTAGTCACGCAGTCGTGCTGTAGCGACGCTTCCTGCGTATACGCCTGCCCGGTCAACTGCATCCACCCGACGCCGGACGAGCCGGACTTCCTGTCGGCGGAGATGCTCTACGTCGACCCGCAGGCGTGCGTGGACTGCGGCGCGTGCGCCACGGCCTGCCCGGTGGACGCGATCACCTCGTCGAAGAAGCTGACCGAGGAGCAGAAGCCGTTCATCGAGATCAACGCCGATTTCTACCGGCAGGCGCGGCCCCGGCCGGTGCTGGCCAAGCCGATCCCGGCGGCCGCGGTCGAGTCCGGCCGCGGCCCGCTGCGGGTCGCGATCGTCGGCTCCGGCCCGTCGGCGATGTACGCCGCCGACGAATTGCTCACCCAGACCGACGTATCGGTGACGGTGTTCGACCGGCTGCCGGTGCCCTACGGTCTGGCTCGGCACGGCGTAGCGCCCGATCACACCCGCACCCGTCAGGTGAGCCGGTTGTTCGACGTGATCTCCGCTCAACCGGGTTTCGGCTCGTACCTGAATGTGGCTGTGGGCGAGCATGTCTCGCACGAGGAGTTGCTGCGGCACTTCCACGCGGTGGTGTACGCGGTGGGCGCCTCGGCCGACCGCAAGCTCGAGGTGCCCGGTGAGGGCCTGCCCGGCAACGTGTCCGCCACCGAGTTCGTGGCCTGGTACAACGGACATCCCGATCACGCGGGCCGCGAGTTCGACCTGTCCCAGCGGCGCGCGGTGATCGTCGGCAACGGCAATGTGGCGCTCGATGTCGCCCGCATCCTCACCGTCGATCCCGAGACGCTGTCCGGCACCGACGTGTCTGCGGCCGCGCTGGAGTCGTTGCGGCACAGCAAGATCGAGGAAGTGGTGATCGTGGGTCGGCGTGGTCCGGCCGAATCGGCGTTCACCGTGCCGGAATTCGTGGGGCTGCTCGGCTCCGACGTCGATATCGTCGTGGAAGGCGAAGTGCCCGAGGCGGTTCCGGGCATGCCGCAGAAGGTGGAGCAGAAGCTGCGTCTGCTGCGTAGCGTGGCCGATCGGCCGGTGGGCGCCCGCAAGCGCATCGTGTTCCGCTACCTGTCGTCGCCGACGGCGGTGCTCGGCGCCGATCGTGTGGCCGGAATCGAGCTGGAGCGCAACGAACTTCGCACATCCGACGACGGCACGGTGCGTGCGATCGGCACCGGTGTGCTCGAAACCCTCGACGCCGGACTGGTACTGACCTCGGTCGGCTACCGCGGTGTGGCGCTGCCCGGCCTGCCGTTCGACGAGCGGGCCAATGTGATCCCGAACGAGCGGGGCCGGGTCCTGGACGCGGCGGGTGGTGCGGTGTTCCCGTCGACCTACGTGACCGGCTGGATCAAGCGCGGGCCGACCGGCTTCATCGGCACCAACAAGTCCTGCGCGCAGGAGACCATCGGGCAGCTGGTGGACGATTTCAACTCCGGCCGCCTGCCGGAACCGGTGTCCGGAGCGGGCGAGTTCGATCGCTTGGTCGCCGCTCGCCGCCCGGCCGCGATCCGGGGCGGTGCTACGGCCGGTCGGTCGTGGTGGAAGCGTAAGGTGCTCGCCCGCGCCTGATCTCACTGTTGCCGCGCCCGGGCCTCGCATTGTGCGGGGATCGGGCGCGGTTTTGTGTGTGAGCGTGTCGGCTTCGGCACTGTGACGAATGGAGCGCGGTCCGGGGTGTCGCGGTGACTTCAGCACTGTGACGAATGGGTGGGGCCGGATCGTGACACGGCGAGGCGGGTTGGCAGGGCGCGAATTCGCGCGAACCGGGCGGTTCGTACGTGATGGTGGATCTGTCGGAATCGCTTCGATGCACGGGGTGGCAATCTTTCAGCCATTGGGGTTCGGCTGCTCGAATTCGGGCGGCGAGTGATCATTTCAGGTGTATCGCAGCACACCGGTCGGTATGTGTGGTCGATTACTGAAAGGTAGCCAGTTTTGTGCCTCATTTGGCCCCTGGGGGCGGATGTGAACTCCATTCTGCGCCTTGGGCACTGGTCTATCAGCGCTTATGCGCTATAGACCGGTGGGTATGAAACTTTTTCCGGCCGTTCGGTATTCGCATTAGAGGGTCACCAGCTAACCTGTGATCGCTGTTTGGTAAACGACCGCGACCACATGGTTGGACTACGTGAGGCCGTGGTCTCGGTGCGTTGACGGGATGGCAATGACAGTTGGCTTCGGCATGAGCATCGGCACAGTGAACTCTGTCTGGGCGGCTGCCGGTGATCGCGACCAGCCGGCCGTGCGCGTGCGCCGCACGGCCGTCACCTTCGACAGCGCGGGCGGCGCGCGAATGGGCACGCTCCCGCGATTCGCCCCGGTGGTAACGGATTTCGCCGATCTCACGCGCTACACGGAGCCGGTCGTCCTGAACGGGCGGATCTGGACACAGGCCGATCTGGTGGCAGCGGTCATCGCCTGTCTCCTCGCTGTCGACGAACCGGCTGCCGGGCCGGTTGCCACCTATCCCGCCGTGTACAGCGACCGCCGGCTGTCGCCGCTACGGCACGCGCTGGAGCGAGCGGGCGCCACCGATGTGACCCTGATGCCGGAGGCGGTCGCGGCGGTGGAATGGCTCGATGCCGAGTACGGCGTGTCCGAGAACGGGCTCACGCTGGTCTACGACCTGGGTGGCAACACCCTCGATGTCGCGGTCGTACGGACTGAGGGGGATCGCGACAAGCGTGGCGTGCTCGGCAAGCCGATGCGTTCGCACGAGTACGGTGGCCGCCCGCTGGGCACCGTACTCGCGCGGTACGCGCGGGCCCTCGCGCCGGGGGCGCCGCCGCCGGTCTCGAAGGTGGTGCCGCTGGACGACACCACCCGATTACGCACGTGGACCGTGCGCAATTCGCTTCGGCTGGTTCGCAAGTGCGTGTACGCGGCGGGGCTCACCGTGGGAGACATCGATCGGGTGCTGCTCGTCGGCGGCGCGGCGCGGCCGCCGGAGGTCGCCCGGGTGTTGAGCGAACTCGGCCGGCCGCTGGTGATTTCGCAGGATCCCGCCCACACCGTGGCGATCGGTGCGGCGCTCGCCGCCGCCCGGATGGCCGACCCTGGAGTACATCTGGGCCGGTACGCCCGCGGCGCGGCCGTAATCTCCAGTGCCGCGGTCGCTTCGGCGGTGGCGATGTCGGCGGCCTCCATGCTCGGCAGCGGTCCGCTCGGAACCGACGGCCCCGCATTGGAATTCGCGCCCGCGCTGGCCGGGCCTGCCCGCAACCAGTTCGGCGACATTCGCGCGTTCGAGGGTGCCGGTGTCACTTGGTCGGCCGGTGTGGACGGCAACGGTTCCGCGCTTCCGGGCGGTTTCGGTTCCGGCCTGCAGAGCGGTTTCGGTTCCGCGTTGTCGGCGGGTGCGGACGGGCTGCTCTCGACGACCGCTGCCCTGCGCCTGAAAGGTGCAGCGGCACAGTCGATGTCCACCGCCTCGTCCGCGGCCACCACCAGGTCCGCCCACAGCCGCGGCCCGAGCACCCATTGCGGTCCGGCCGACCGACCGATGGGAACCACCTACGCCGACCCGGCACGGTTCACCAACCCTCTGCCGTTCGCCGCTCCCACAATCGGCCCGGTCAGCAGCACCATCCCCTCGATCAGCCTGCCCACCAAGCCAACCGCCCCATCACCCAACCCCGACACCACCCACCTCCCCGGAAGCTCCCCGTCCAACCCGTCAGCCAGCTCTCCCGGAACCAACTCCGGCACACCGATTTCCGACAATCCCGGCAATTCCACGACCCCCGGAGCCGGACTGCCGAACAACCCCACTGGCATCACCGGGGGCGCGGTTCCGGGCGGTGCAGGAACCAACATCCCCGGCCAAGGCAGTCCCAACACCAACCCCGCCCCACCTGGCAACGGCACAGGCCAAGGCACCCCGGGCGGCAGTGCTGGCACGGAACAAGGTGGTGTCGGCGCAGGCGCCGGGTCGGGTGGTGTCGGTGGCACAGGCCCAGGTGGTGTCGGTTCCGATGTCGGATCAGGTGGTATTGGCGGTACGGGCGCGGATGGTGTCGGTTCCGGTGCAGGGTCAGGTGGTGTCGGCGGTACGAACCCAGGCGATGTCGGGTCAGGTGGCGTGGGCACGGGTGGTGTCGGTGGTGATGCCGGCTCGGGCGGAACTGGGGATGGCTCCGTGGCGGGTGGTGTCGATGGCGGCGCGGGCCAGGGCGGTGTGGGAGCTGGTACTGGCCAGGGCGGCGGTACGGGAGCCGGCTCTGGCGGCAGTACCGATGGGGCGCAGGGCGACTCGTCCCAGCGTAGCGGTGCCGCCTCCGGAGGCGGCACGCAAGGAAGCGGAACCTCTTCCGGCGGTGGAACTTCGAGTGGAAACTCCTCATCCGGCGGAGGTCCGTCGAACAGCGGAACCGCGGGCGGCCATTCATCAAACCCCGGAACCGCGAGCGGCGGTTCGACGTCCACCGGCCACTCATCCACCGGCGGCGTCCCCGGCAGAACCTCCAACGGCTCGAAAAGCAATTCCAAGCCAGACGGCCCCACCTCACGAGGCTCCTCCGGCGGCTCCCACAGCAGCAGCGGAGGCGGCGGTTTCCGCCGCTGACGCCCACCGCCGCTGACGCCCACCTGGCTTGCGTCCCGCGATCGAGGCACTCCCCGCACACCCCTCGGTCTACTTCCGTCACAGACCCCATCTCATAGCTCGCGAGGCAATATTCTCGATGCGGAGAGCCAGAACTGATGGGGGTCAGCATTATTGCGCTGTGAAGCCGCCGTCTATCGCTACTGCGGCGCCGGTGACGAAGGTGGATTCGTCGCTGAGGAGGTAGGCGCAGAGGGAGGCGATTTCGTCGGGGTGGGCGATTCGGCCGACGGGGTGCATGGAGGCTACTGCGGCCGCGCCCTCTTCTGTGGCGCCCATCGAGGAGCGGAAGGCGGGGGTGTCCACCGCGCCGGAGATCAGGGCGTTGACTCGCACGCCCTGCTGGGCGGTCTCCAGCGCCACGGCCCGGGTCAGCCCGATCACGCCGTGCTTGGCCGCGACGTACGGTGCTATCGAACCCATGCCGACCACGCCCAGGTTGGACGCGTTGTTCAGGATCGCGCCGCCGCCGGAGCCGAGGATCGCCGGAACCTGGTGTCGCAGGCCGTAATACACGGCGGTGAGGTTCAGTTCGAGATCGGCGCGCCAGCCCGCCTCATCGATGTCCTGGATCGGGCCGAATGCGTGCACCGCGCCCGCGTTGTTGAATGCCGCGTCCAGCCTGCCGAATTCGTCGAGCGCGGTCTGTGTCAGCCGCGCCACCTCGTCGGCCACGGTGACGTCGGTCGGCACGAACACCGCGCGCCCACCGGCCGCCCGGATCTCCTCGGCCACCCGGTCGCCGGACTCCTTGCCGCGCGCCGCGAGCACCACCGCGGCGCCCTCGGCCGCCACCCGGCGCGCCACCGCGGCTCCGACGCCGGAGCTGGCACCCGTCACCAGCACGACCTTGGACTCGAATCGTTCGCTCATCGTCTCCACTCCTGTTGCGGTACTTCTTCTTTCGCTGACAGAGCCCAGTCAACCAACGCGACCGAGCCGGAGCTGGCGGAAACCGGACATTGAGTTGATATGTCATCTATTGTCAGAGGCGACAGCGCGCGGACACTGGAGGTGTGGACACGAGAATCATCGGGACCGTGATGCCGGTCCTCGAGGTCACCCTGGATCCGGGCGATCGGGTGGTCGCCGAGGCGGGACAGCTGTCCTGGATGAGCGAGTCGGTGCGGCTGCGTACCTCGTCGCGCGTCATGCCCGGGGGCGTATTCGGTGCCGTGAAACGCTCGTTCGCCGGTGCGGGCTGGTTCATGACGGAGTACTCCGCGGAGGGGCAGCCGGGGACGGTGGCATTCGCGGCGAAGCTACCCGGCCGAATCGTGCCGGTGCCGGTGCAGCCGGGCGCGGAGTATCTGGTGCATCGACACGGATTCCTCTGTGCCGCCGGCGATGTGCGTGTGGCGCTCAGCTTTCAGCGTCGCCTGGGCGCCGGGATCTTCGGCGGCGCGGGCTTCACCTTGCAGCGCGTCGGCGGCGAGGGCCAGGCGTGGGTGGAACTGTCGGGGGAGATCGTCCAGTACGACCTGGCACCCGGCCAAACGCTGCGGGTACATCCCGGGCATATCGGAATGTTCGACGCCACGGTCGATTTCGACATCACGCTCCTGCGCGGCATCCGCAACATCCTGTTCGGCGGCGACGGCCTGTTCCTCGCGGCGCTGACCGGTCCCGGCCGGGTGTGGTTGCAGTCGCTGACGATGAGCAACCTCGCTCACGCGATCACGCCGTACCTGCCGCTCCAGGAGCGTAACGACCGGCAGTGATCCCGTCGGGACGCGCATATGCACTTGCATCATCGGTGACAATGAAGCACGTGGAGACAGAGATTCCGCAGCTGATAGCCCTCGACGTCGACGGCACGCTGCTGAGCACCGGAGGATCGATTACCGTCCGCGTCCGGAACGCGGTGCGCGCCGCGGTCGCGGCGGGCGCGCATGTTGTGATCACTACGGGCCGCACCCTGCTGGCCACCCGCTTGGTGCTGGAGGAGTTAGGGTTAGCGGAGGGCCGGGCATTGTGCTCGAACGGTGCTGTGCACGTTGATATTTCGAACTGGAACCCGGTATCCGTGCATACCTTCGACCCGGAGCCCTCGGTAGCGGTGCTACGCAAGCTGTTCCCCGACATGGTGCTGTCGGTGGAGAAGGTCGGGGTGGGCACGTGGGCCACCGGGTACTACCCCGGGAGTTTCCGGCTGGGCGAGTTCCGCTTCGTCGAGGATCGGGACCTGAGCCTGGAGCCCACCACCCGCCTGAACGGCTGGTGGCCCGGCGGCTCACTCGCGGACATGGTGAAGGTGATGGCCGAGCAGAGCCTCCCAGGCGCCGGCTGGGTGCACGGCGAAAACGAGCCCTGGCTGGTGGCCTCCAAACAAGGCGTGTCCAAAGGCTGGGCGCTGGAGCGGCTGCGACAGGAACTCGGCGTCCCGCTCGCGGCCACCCTCGCCATCGGAGACGGCTACAACGACCGCGAAATGCTCTCCTGGGCAGGCCATTCCGTGGCCATGGGCAACTCCGTCGAGCCGATCCTCGCCCTGGCCGACGAAGTAACCGCCGATGTCCAGGACGACGGCGTCGCCGTCGTCCTGGAGCGCTGGTTTCGCAACTGAACAAACAATGGAAGGGGCCGGGTCAGGCCGACAGGTCGAGTGGTGACGTGGCGGCGTTGAGGTACCGGTCGAGGGCGACCTCGGTGAGGAGGGGATGGGGGCCGATGGTCTCCGCGTGGGCGAGGCCGGGAGCCGCGGTGATCAGCCGATCGGTGAGAAGGCCGGGGGCCAGGAACCAGGGCGCCACCAGGACCCGGCCGCAACCTTGCGCGTGCAGGTCCGAAATCGCCTCGGGCAGAGCAGGTTTCGTTGTAGCGAAGCAGACCGATGTGCGCCACGCGGTGCCGGTGGCGAGCAGGCCGCCGAGGCGCTCGGTGCGCCGATTGGCCTCCGGCGACGAAGAACCCACGGCGGCGATCGCGACGCCGACGCGTCCGTCCGCCGGATCGGCGCCCGCATCCACGACGCGCTCGCGTAAGGCGGTGACCAGGCGGTGATCCGCACCGAGCACGTCGGCCTGGGTCAGCCGCAGCCGCAGGTGACGAGTTCGCGCGGCCGCCAGCAAACCGGGCAGATCGACGCGAGCATGGAACGCGCTGCCCAGCAACAGCGGAACCACCACCGCCTCGGTATATCCCTGCGCGGCAACAGCATCCACTACCTGCTGCACCGACGGCGTGCTCAGGTCCAGAAACGCCAGCCGAACATCGACATCCGGCCGCTGCGCCGCAAGGTCGGCGACCAGTGCGAACATCGTTGCGGCCGAACGCGGATCACGACTGCCATGCGCCACCGCAATCAACGCAGGCTTACCCGGGCGACGAGCCGGACTCGCCGCGCCGTGGCGCACCAAGGCACACGCACTACCTCGCGCGACGCCGTCCGCGTCGGCGCGGAGAGAACTTCCCGCCTCAGCGGCCCGGTCGGCCCGTGCCTCGGGACCGAACTGCCGTGAGGCCGAATCCTCCCGGCCCACTGCGGAGTTCACCCTCAGACCTCGGTCTCCGTGCCGACCTCGACCGCAGACAGCACGTCGCCGACCAGGCCTGCGGCGAGGGTGTTGCCGCCCGCCGGATCGATGAGCAGGAAGCTGCCGGTGTGCCGGTTGACGCGGTAGTCGTCGGCAACGACGGGGTCGGCGACGCGCACCGAGATGCGGCCGATGTCGTTGAGCGACAGGACCTCCGGGTCGGGATCTGCGGCGAGCTTCTGTTCGTCGAAGCGCTCCAGCAGCGCGCCGACGATCGCCTGGGTAGTGCGGGTGCCGTGCTTGAGCAGCAGGCGCGCGCCCGGACGCAGCGGCTTGTCGCCCAGCCAGCAGACCGTCGCGTCGAACGAGTCGATCGGCTCGGGCGCGTCGATGGCGGAGGCGATCGTGTCGCCGCGGGACACATCGACGTCGTCGGTGAGCACCAGCGTGACACTGTGGCCGGGGTGCGCGGTCGCGAGTTCGCCGTCGGGGGTGTCGATGCGCTCCACGGTGCTGCGGATGCCCGACGGCAGCACCACCACCTCGTCGCCCTTCGACACCACACCCGCCGCAACCTGACCGGCGTACCCGCGATAGTCCGGGTATTCGACGGTGCGCGGGCGAATCACGTACTGCACCGGGAAGCGCAGTCCCACTTGGTGTTTGCCGGAGTTGTCCGCGTCGACCGGCACCGACTCCAGATGCTCGATGAGCGACGGGCCGTCGTAGAACGGGGTGCTCTCCGAGCGGGAGGCCACATTGTCCCCGTGCAGCGCCGACACCGGGATCTCCACCACGTCCTCCGGCGCCCAGCCGAGTTTCGTGGTGAGCTGGTTGAATTCGGTCGCGATCCGGTCGAAGACGCCGGCGGCGTCGTCCACCAGGTCGATCTTGTTCACCGCGAGCACGAGCTTCGGCACGCCCAGCAGCGCCATCACCGCGGCGTGCCGGCGGGTCTGCTCGATCACGCCCTTGCGGGCGTCGACCAGCAGGATCACCAGCTGCGCGGTCGACGCGCCGGACACCGTGTTGCGGGTGTACTGCACATGCCCCGGGGTGTCGGCCAGCACGAAAGTCCGCTGGGGAGTGGCGAAGTAGCGGTACGCCACGTCGATCGTGATGCCCTGCTCACGCTCGGCGCGCAACCCGTCGACGAGCAGCGACAGGTCCGGCGTGGCCAGGCCCTTGTCGACCGACGCGCGGGTCACTGCGTCGATCTGATCTGCCAGAACGGATTTGGTGTCGTAGAGCAGGCGTCCGACCAGTGTGGACTTGCCGTCGTCGACACTGCCGGCGGTGGCCAGTCGTAACAGGTCGGACATCAGAAATAACCCTCTCGCTTGCGGTCTTCCATCGCGGCCTCCGACACCCGGTCGTCACCCCGGGTGGCGCCGCGCTCGGTGAGCCTCGACGCGGCGACCTCGGCGAGGATGTCCTCGTTGGTCGCGGCGGTCGAAAGTATTGCGCCCGTGGTGGATCCGTCGCCGACGGTGCGGTAGCGCACCGACTTCACCACCAGCTCCTCGCCCTCCGCCGGGCCGCCCCACGAGCCGGGCGTCATCCACATGCCGTCGCGCTGGTAGACCGGGCGCTCGTGGGCGTAGTAGATGGTCGCCAGCTCGATGTCCTCGCGGGCGATGTAACGCCAGATGTCGAGTTCGGTCCAGTTGCTCAGCGGGAACACCCGCACGTGCTCGCCCGGCGCGTGCCGGCCGTTGTACAGGTTCCACAGCTCGGGCCGCTGCCGCTTGGGATCCCAGCGGCCGAACGCGTCGCGCAGCGAGAAGATCCGCTCCTTGGCACGGGAACGCTCCTCGTCGCGGCGGCCGCCACCGAACACCGCGTCGAACCGGTTCTCGGCGATGGCGTCCAGCAGCGGAACGGTCTGCAGCGGATTGCGGATGCCGTCGGCCCGCTCGGCCAGCCGCCCGTCGGCGAGGTACTGCTCGACCGAGGCGACATGCAGCCGCAACCCGTACTTCTCGACGACGTGGTCGCGGAACGCCAGCACCTCCGGCAGGTTGTGCCCGGTGTCCACGTGCAGCAGCGCGAAGGGCAGCGGCGCGGGCCAGAAGGCCTTGAGCGCCAAGTGCAGCAGCACGGTGGAGTCCTTGCCGCCGGAGAACAGGATCACCGGTCGCTCGAACTCGCCCGCGACCTCGCGGAAGATGTGGATGGACTCGCTCTCGAGTGCGGCCAGGGTGTCGAATCGTGTGTCGGTGGCAGTAGTCATGACGCGTGCAACCCGCATTCGGTCTTGGCGAGGCCGGCCCAGCGGCCGCTTCGCGGATCGGATCCCGGTTCCGGCTTCCGCGTGCACGGAGCGCAACCGATGGATGGATACCCTTCCTCCACAAGGGGATTGACGAGAATCCCGTGCTCGTCGATATACCGGGCCATGTCGTCATCGGACCAGGCGGCGATCGGGTTGATCTTCACCAGGCCGAAGCCCTCGTCGAAGGAGATCAGGGGTGCGTTGGCGCGGGTGGGCGCCTCCACGCGGCGAATGCCGGTCACCCAGGCGTTGTAGCCCGACAGCGACTTCTGCAGCGGTACCACTTTGCGCAGGCGGCAGCACTCGGCCGCGTCACGCGCGAACAGATCCTTGCCGAGCAGCCGATCCTGTTCGGCCACAGTGTGTTCCGGCCGCACGTTCACGATGTTCACGCCGTACACCGTCTCCACCGCGTCCCGCGTCCCGATGGTCTCGGCGAAGTGATAGCCGGTGTCCAGGAAAAGTACCGAGACACCGCTGCGAACCTGCGCGGCCAGCTGCACCAGCACCGCGTCCTGCATGTTCGAGGCGACGATGTAGCCGGGCCCGAAGGTCTCGTCGGTCCATTGCAGCAGCTCGGTCGCCGAGGCGTCCGGACCCAGCTGCGCCGCACCGTCTTCCGCGATCTTGCGCAGTTCGTGCTCGGAGAGCTTCTCCAAAGTGGTTGCCATAGTTGAAATCTCCCGTTACCGAAGGTCGGCGTCGTCGGCGCGGACAGCCCACTGCGCGAACCGCTCACCGTCGTTGCGGTTCTTGACGAAATTGCGCACCACACGCTCGATGTAGTCGCCGAGTTCCAGGCTGGTCACCTTGTGCTGGCGCAGCTTGCGACCGAAGGCGCTGTCGAACCCGAGGCTGCCACCCAGATGAACCTGGAAGCCCTCCACCTGATTCCCGTCGCCGTCGTCGACCAGCTGGCCCTTGAATCCGATGTCGGCGATCTGGGAGCGGCCGCACGAATTGGGGCAGCCGTTGATATTGATCGTGATCGGCACGTCCAGCTGGGCGTTGATGTCGGCGAGCCGCTGCTCGAGTTCGGGCGCGAGCACCTGCGAGCGCTTGCGGGTCTCCACGAACGACAGCTTGCAGAACTCGATGCCGCTGCACGCCAGCAGGTTTCGCCGCCACATCGACGGACGGGCGTGCAGGCCGAGCGGTTCCAGCTCGTCGATCAGCTGGTCGATCTTGTCGTCGGGCACATCGAGCACGATCAGCTTCTGGTACGGGGTGAAGCGGATGCGGTCGGCGCCGATGCGCTCCACCGCGTCGGCGACCTGGGTGAGGATGCTGCCCGTCACGCGGCCGGCGATGGGGGAGAACCCGACCGCGTTGAGCCCGTTGCGCAATTTCTGCACGCCGACGTGGTCGATCGGGCGGGTGGGCTGCTCGGGGGCGGGGCCGTCGATCAGCTTCCGCTTCAGGTACTCGTCCTCGAGCACCTGGCGGAATTTCTCGATGCCCCAGTCCTTGATCAGGAACTTCAGCCGGGCCTTGGTGCGCAGGCGGCGGTAACCGTAATCGCGGAACAGCGCGACGACGGCCTCCCACACCTCGGGCACCTCGTCCAGCGGCACCCACGCGCCGACCCGCTGCGCCAGCATCGGATTGGTCGACAGCCCGCCGCCGACCCACAGGTCCAGGCCGGGGCCGTGCTCGGGATGCTCCACGCCGATGAACGCGACGTCGTTGATCTCGTGCACCACGTCCTGCTGGCCCGAGATCGCGGTCTTGAACTTGCGGGGGAGGTTCGAGTACTCCTTCTTGCCGATGTACCGACGCACGATCTCCTCGATCGCGGGCGAGGCGTCGATCACCTCGTTCAGCGACTCACCGGCCAGCGGCGAGCCCAGCACCACGCGGGGGCAGTCGCCGCACGCCTCGGTGGTCTGCAGCCCGACCGCGTCGAGACGCCGCCAGATCTCGGGCACGTTCTCGATCTCGATCCAGTGGTACTGCAGGTTCTCGCGATCGGACAGGTCGGCGGTGTCGCGGGCGAATTCGGTGGAGATGCCGCCGAGGGTGCGCACCTGCTCGACGTTCAGCGCGCCGCCGTCGCAGCGCACCCGCATCATGAAGTACTTCGCCTCGAGCAGGTCGATGTTCTCGTCGCCGGTCCAGGTGCCGTCGTAGCCCTGCTCACGCTGGGTGTAGAGGCCCCACCAGCGGAAGCGGCCGCGCAGGTCGCCCTTGTCGATGGAGTCGAAACCGTTCTTGGCGTAGATGTTCTCGATGCGAGCGCGGACGTTGAGCGGGTTGTCGTCCTTCTTGCTCTGCTCGTTCGGGTTGAGTGGTTCGCGGTAGCCGAGCGCCCACTGTCCTTCGGACTTGCGGCGGACGGGCTTGCCGGTGCGCTCGCGCGGACCGGCCGCCGGGCGCGGGCGGGCGCGGCGCTCGCGTGCCGCGGCGGCACGCTCGCGCGCGATCTCCTGCTCACGCTCGGAGCGGGTGGATTCGGGGGTGGGACCGGCGTCGGTACTCGACGTCATAGGGTCGCTCCTGCGGGGTGGATCAGGCCTTGCGGCAGGCGGAGGGGCTGGCTCACGCCTTCGGTATTCGGGCGGCCGGGTAATCGGGCGTCGAGAGGGGACGCCGAGTCGGGAACAGGCCGCTCTACCGGAGGCAATCCGGCAGACAGCAGGCACTGCAGACACGCTTGTAGTCGACGTGGCGACGCGCCACCAGTCGTACTCCAAGCTCAGTCATGGACCCTATTGTGCCATGTCAGCAGGGTCGTTCCGACCGCCCACCCATATTTTCCGGAATTTCGAGGGAAATTCCCTGGACGATTGATCGAATTTGTGAGATCGGTCATAGATCGACGGCAGAACCTCCGTCCGGAATGATCTTGGGGCATCCCGATGCCATCTGGACCACCGAAGGAAGACGGCCGTTGGCTACTGACGGCCTGCCGGACCATGGGGTGACGGATCCGGCCTGAGCGGTCGCGATCCGTCCCGACGCGGCAAGTCTTGCCGCCAGCCGCCGATTCGTGTCCGCGTAGGCCGGACTCACACCGTCCACACCGCCGACCGCGCGCACCCTTTGCGCGCCTATGACCTCGCCGGTACGGTCTATTCGAGCTCGACGGGGGCGGTCCGGCCTCGAGCGGGACGGTACCGGCATGAGAGGACGACATGGCGAGCTGGGGGAAAGTAGCGCGGGGCGGGGTCGTGGTGTTGGGCTTGGCGGCTGTCCTGTCCGGATGCAATTCCGACGATGGCGCCTCGGCGGACCAGTCGGCCTCGGCAACGCCGACCATCGCGGCGGATGTGCCTTCGGGATTCGACGCGTGCACGGGCATCCCACAGTCCTTGCTGCAGTCGGAGCAGTTGATCAAGCCGGAGGTGGACAGCAAGGATGGGAACGGCGGTATCAAATGGCGCGGGTGCGGTTGGATCCAATCCGACGGCTACGGTGCCACGATCGACACCACGAATATTACGTTGGCCATGGTGCGAGCCAACAAGGAATTCAGCGTCGTTGAGGAGCTGACCGTCGCCGGGCGCCCGGCGATTACATCGTATGTCGGCGGCCAGGATCCACACGTGGATTGCGCGATAAACGTCGAGATGAAAGGGGGGAGTCTCGAGATCAGCATCGACAATCCGACATCACGCAAAAAATCCGGGAACCAACACTCGTGTGATATAGCCAAGAGACTGGCGGAAGGAATCGCTCCGGCGATCGCAGCGGAAGCATAGTGCCGTAATCTCCGGTCGATTCCTGTCGGCGGAGTTCGGGGAGGACAGTGACCATGGCTGATGAAGGTGCGCAGCCCACAAACCCTATTGCTAATTTGGTAAAAGATGCCGAGAATGGCAATCTGTCGGTCAGCTTCAGTGATAAAGTCGTGGTCAACGCCGACGAATTCGTATATATCGAGCGTGACTGCCAAGCGTTCAAAGACGAGATTCAGCAACTCCAGAGAATAGCTCAGACGGTCTCTCGTCGCGAGCATTGGGGGCTGGGTGAGACAACGGACGGGTTGAATTCTGCCAACACCGTGGTCGGTTGGTTCCGTGGTAAAGCCAAGATTGTCGACCCGGCGAAAGACAGCGCTAACAACGTTTGGGATATCCTGCAACAGCACTATGACATAGTCGACGAAATTCAGACTCTGCATCGCACTGTTGCGCAGAAGTATCTCGAGACCGATCAGGAATTCGCTGCCCGTTACAACGAGCTGATGGCGAACACCCCGCCCAGTCCGATCGGCACGCAGCAGATTCAGCCCGGTGTTACGCCCCCACCGGCGATCGGAGCGTCGCAGTGACCGGGACCGAAAAGCCGAGGATCACCGATGGCGGGGAACATACCGACGAGTGGGATCACTGGCGGATTTACAATGCCTTCAACCCGCTGAACACGACCGAGGCCAACAAGAGCGTCGACGAGTACGCCCAGATTGCTCGACGGTGGACATCGGCGGCGGAATTGTTCGCCAATCGGATTCGGCATTCCAGTGAGGCGGCGTGGGAGGGGCCGGCGGCGGAGAAGTCCAGGACCGCGATCGGGAACTATGCGCAACGGGCTCTGGACTTGACGGTGCCGTTGCAGAATCTGGCACAGCAGGTGTCCTCGGCGATCGACGGGGTGAACAACACCAGGAACGCCGTGGATCGCCCGCCGGACGGTGGTGCCGCCTACAACCCGCGAAGCTGGAATCTCGGGGTGTGGCACGGGCCCAGTTCGGCGCATGTGCGCCATGACTGCGAGAACACCGCGCGCGAAGCCATGAAAAACAATTACGTCGCGAATTTTGTCGAGGCCGATAAACAGATCCCTGTTCTTCCGGTGCCGGACAGTCCGACGAACCCGCTGTACAGACCGCCGGAGACGAAGAAGGACGACAGTTACGTCCCTGGCGGACTGGACATTCCGGATCCGGGCGGGACCACGCCGGACCCCGGTACGGGCAAGCCGAACGGGGAAGTGGGCACCGCCGACCAATCCGGAGAAACCACACAGGACCCGTCCACCGCGGCCGCGGGATCCGATCCCTCGCAGACGGCTCCCGCGAGCGCGCTCGGTGAGCAGGCCGGAACCACCCCGAGCAGTATCGGCGCGCCGACGACCGCGAGTGGCTACTCGGGTGGACACGGCGGTGGAGGGCTGGGCAGTGGCGGCGGTCTGGGCGGCGTCGCGGGCGGTCCGGGCCGCAGTGTGGCCGGCGGACAGTCGGCGGCGGGCGGCGCAGCGGCCGCTGCGGGCCGAGTGGGTGCGGCCGGTGCGGGCATGCCGGGCATGCCCGGAATGGGCGGTCTCGGCGGTGGCCGCGGCAAGCCCGAGGACGACGAGAAAGCCCACGAACTGCCCGAATGGCTCCGGAACATGGAGAACGCGGAAGAGTTGCTCGGCCCCGCGCCGAAGACGATTCCCGGCGGCGTGATCGGCGGCGACTATGCCGATCCGCCACCGCCTTCCGGCTGACCTCCGCCGGTGGCGTGCGCGAGCGGACTGCCGCCGTCGCGTGCCCTTTCGCCCGACTTGCGTTGACCGGATCCCGATTTCGGTGCGGCCGCGCTGTGCACAATCCGAACGAAAGACCTCACGATGCCCGAATGGAGTTGGGACCCCGACGATTTCGCGGTGCTGTGGTACAGCGACGCGAACGACCGCCTGCCCTATCCACTGCACTACACCAGCCGTCTCGCCACGAACGACGAGGTCGCCGCGCATCGGGCGGCCGTGCGCGCACGGTACGACGGCGAGGAGCGGGAACAGATCAACCTCGCCTTCCACACCCTGACCGCCTCCGAACTCCGGATCGAAATCGGCGGCGAGTCAACACTTCTCGGCAAGGGACGGCCCCGCGAATACCGGGTCCTCGGCGCCCGGACGCCGTACCACGCGGTAATGCTCACCCAGACAGCGGCCGACGGCGTCGACGGTCCGATCCGATGCCGCCTGTTCCGGACCGATCAGCTGCCGGGGCGACTGGCCGCCATCCTCCCGTCCGCTCCGCCGGGCAGCGCCAAGCCGGAGACCTTCCATGTCGACGACCTGGGTGCCCCACCGGACGGTTACGGCCGCAACGGCCCGCGCGAGCGATTCGACCGTCTCACCGACCGCCCGTTCGACGGCACCGGCGTGGCCGGTCTGCTCACGGGCTACCTGCACAGCCGTCCCGACCCCTGGTACGCCATGGGCTGGTTCGACGTCACCGGCGACGGCCGCTACGTGCAACAGCAGACCCGCGAGCACCTCACCGTGCGCCCCGCCACGACCCAGGATCTGGCGAGCCATTTCCAGAACTGGATCGAGCACGCCCTGCGACGCCTCCGCGAGGACGAGCCCGCCGCCTGGTAGCCGATGGCCCCGACGTACGTCACACTCGGCGGCTCGGCAGACTGGACCGGTGACGTCGTCTGCTCTGCGCCCCGACACCGGACCCGTGCTGCGGGACTTCGGCGGCGGCCCGTTCGGCATCTACATTCACGTGCCGTTCTGCGCGACCAGGTGCGGGTACTGCGATTTCAACACCTACACCGCCGGGGAATTGGGCACCTCCGCCTCGCCGCAGTCGTGGATGGACGCATTGCGGGGCGAACTACGCACGGCCGCGGAAGTGTTCGGCGCGCTGCCCGGCCCGCAGCCGGACGTGTCGACGGTATTCGTCGGTGGCGGGACACCGTCGCTGCTCGGCGGCGACGGCCTGGCCGAGGTGCTGGATGCCGTCCGCGCGAATTTCACCCTCGCCGCCGATGCGGAGACGACCACCGAATCGAATCCCGAATCGACCTCGCCGCGATTTTTCGAGCGCATCCGCGAGGCCGGATTCACGCGGGTATCGCTGGGCATGCAGTCCGCGGCCGAGCATGTGCTGAGAGTGCTCGACCGTACGCATACGCCCGGCCGCGCGGTCGCCGCCGCCCGCGAGGCGAAGGCTGCCGGATTCGACCACGTCAACCTCGACCTCATCTACGGCACGCCGGGCGAGACGGACGCCGATCTGGATGCCAGTCTCGACGCGGTGCTGGCCGCCGGCGTCGACCACGTCTCGGCCTACTCGCTGATCGTCGAGGACGGCACGGCGATGGCCCGCAAGGTCCGGCGCGGCGAACTCCCCGCCCCCGACGACGACATCCTTGCCGCTCGCTACGAGCGCATCGACGCCCGCCTCGCCACGGCGGGCCTCAGCTGGTACGAGGTATCCAATTGGGCCGCAGACGATTCCGCCCGCTGCCACCACAACCTCGGCTACTGGGACGGCGGCGACTGGCTCGGCGCGGGACCGGGCGCGCACAGCCATCTCGGGGGAGTGCGGTGGTGGAACGTGAAGCATCCGGCACGGTATGCGGACCACGTCGCGGAGGGTGGTCTGCCCGTGGCGGGCTGGGAGGCGCTGACGGCGGAGGAGCGGTACACCGAACGTGTCATGTTGGTGGTCCGCCTGCGGTCCGGCCTGCCACTGGGCGACCTCGACCCCGCCGGACGGGGCGCCGCCGACCGCATTGTCGCGGACGGGCTGGCCCGTGTGGATCGCGACCGGATAGTTCTCACGGCACGCGGTCGCTTGCTCGCCGATGCCGTCGTCCGCGAACTCCTCACCTGACGGCCCTCTGCCTCCATCTCACCTGACAGCCCTCTGTCTTCACCTCACCTGACAGCCTTCATCTCACCTGATAGCCCACTCCGCCCTCACCCACTGTCCGGTGTTTTTCCGGACTTGCCCCGCTGTGCGCCCTCCCTATTCGGTGGTTGGGGCTGAGAGCGGAGGAACGGGGGTGTAGCGTTCGACACAACCCCGAGGAGTCTCATGCCGCAGGCACGCATCACCCTTGTCAATGATCAGAGCGACTTCGCCGAGTCTCGCGCCGCGGAGAAGGCGGAAGGCGCGCGGCGTTGCGCGATGGCCGCCCGCGCGGTCGCCAGCTACGCCACCGATGCCGACGACTGCACGTCGCTGCTGGCCATGCTGGGTCTGGACGCTGCTGCAGGAAAGGCCGCCGGCCCCGAATAACCTGCGCGGCGGCCCATCCCCACGCAGGTCGGGACGCGTGCGCCGGTAATTGTCCGCTGGGCAATTAGACTGGGTTCCGGATGAACCCGGATCCGTGCGATCGCGTCGTGCCGTGACGTGGTCGCGTGTCCGGTCCGGACCGATGGCGAGCGAGGAGGTGGGGCCGATGCCGAGCACGGAGCAACGGCGGATCGAGGTCCTGCGTGCGATCGTCGCGGACTACATCGCGACCAAGGAACCGATCGGCTCGAAGACGCTGGTCGACAGGCACAATCTGGGCGTATCCAGCGCCACCGTGCGCAACGATATGGCGGTGCTGGAGGCCGAGGGCTACATCACCCAGCCGCACACCAGTTCCGGTCGCATACCCACCGACAAGGGCTACCGGCAGTTCGTCGACAACATCGCCGAGGTGAAGCCGCTGTCACCGGCCGAGCGGCGGGCCATCATCGAATTCCTGGAGAGCGGCGTCGACCTCGACGATGTGCTGCGCCGTGGCGTGCGCCTGCTGGCACAGCTGACCCGCCAGGTCGCGATGGTGCAGTATCCGACCGTCTCGGCCTCGACGGTTCGCCACCTCGAGGTCGTCGCGCTGAATCCGGCGCGCCTGCTGCTGGTGGTGATCACCGATACCGGCCGCGTCGATCAGCGGCTGGTCGAGCTGGGCACGGTCGTCGACGAGGAGGATCTGGCGGCGCTGCGCGGCATGCTGGGCAAGGCCATGGACGGCAAGCGCCTGTCGGCGGCATCCACGGCGGTGGCCGAACTTCCCGAGCACGCCCCGCCCCGGCTGCGCGACGTGCTGGTGCGGGTCTCGACTGTGCTGGTGGAGACACTGGTGGAGCACCCGGAGGAACGATTGGTGCTCGGCGGCACCGCCAACCTCACCCGCAACGTCGGCGACTTCGGTTTCCCCGGTTCGCTGCGGTCGGTGCTGGAGGCGCTCGAGGAGCAGGTGATCGTGCTGAAACTGCTGGCCGCGGCGCAGCAACCGGGCATGGTGACGGTGCAGATCGGGGAGGAGACGCAGGTGGAGCAGATGCGTGGCACCTCCGTGGTGTCCACCGGGTACGGTGTGCCGGGTACGGTGCTCGGGGGCATGGGAGTTGTCGGCCCGACCCGCATGGACTACCCCGGAACGATCGCCTCGGTGGCGGCGGTCGCCCGGTACATCGGCGAGGTGCTCGCCGAGCGATGAGTTGGCCACGGCCGCAACGGTTGTGAGCGGAACAGATTCGGAACAGGACTAGAGACGCAAGTGGCACGGGACTACTACGGAATTCTCGGCATCGGCCGCAACGCGACCGACCAGGAGATCAAACGCGCCTATCGGAAGCTGGCGCGGGAGCTGCACCCCGACGTCAACCCGGACGCGGACGCGCAGGAGAAGTTCCGCGAGGTATCGACCGCCTACGAGGTGCTCAGCGACCCGGAGAAGCGGCGCATCGTCGATATGGGCGGCGACCCGATGGAGTCGGCGGGCGGCGGTGGCGCCGGTTTCGCCGGGGCCGGGTTCGGCGGTCTGGGGGATGTCTTCGAGGCGTTCTTCGGCGGTATGGGATCCGCCGGTCCGCGCCGACCGCGCGGCCGGGTGCAGCCGGGTGCGGATTCGCTGCTGCGGACGCGGCTGTCGCTGGCCGAATGCGCGGTCGGGGTTACCAAGCATCTGACCGTCGACACCGCGGTGCTGTGCGATGTGTGCCAGGGTGCGGGCACCAACGGCAACTCCAAGCCGGTGCGCTGCGAGACCTGTGGCGGCGCCGGTGAGGTGCAGACCGTGCAGCGGTCGTTCCTCGGTCAGGTGATGACCTCGCGGCCGTGCCCCACCTGCCGCGGCACCGGCGAGACCATCCCGGACCCGTGCCGCAAGTGCGGTGGGGACGGCCGGGTGCGGTCGCGTCGGGAGATCGCCGCGCCGATTCCGGCCGGTGTGGCCAACGGCATGCGGGTGCGGCTGGCCGCGCAGGGCGAGATCGGTCCCGGCGGCGGCCCGGCGGGCGACCTGTACGTGGAGATCGTCGAGCAGCCGCACGACATGTTCGTGCGCGACGGCGACGATCTGCACTGCACGATCCGGGTGCCGATGGTCGACGCGGCCCTGGGCGCCACGGTGGTGATCGATACGATCCTCGACGGCCCGACCGAACTGACCATTCCCGCGGGCACCCAGCCCGGCGAGGTGTCGGTGCTGCGCGGACACGGCATGCCGAAGCTGCGGTCCAGCGCGCGCGGCGATCTGGTCGCGCACCTGGACATCGTGGTGCCGACGAAGCTGGACAGCAAGCAGTCGGACCTGTTGCGCAAGTACAAGGCGACGCGCAACGGTGAGCGCACCGAGGTGCTGTCGGCGCAGTCGGAGCACAACAGCGGCTTGTTCGCGCGGTTGCGGGCCTCGTTCAGCGGACGCTGACCGGACCGTGGCCGCGACGGTCTTCTATCTCGACGACATCCCGGAGCCGGGCGGCGTCGCGGTGCTGGCGGGCCCCGAGGGACGCCACGCCGCGACCGTGCGCCGGATCCGAGTCGGCGAACCGGTCATCCTCTCGGACGGCGCCGGCGTGCTGGCCGAGTCCGAGGTGGTCGCGGCGCAGAAGGACCGGCTGGAGCTGAAGGTCCTGAATCGGACTGTCGCGGAACCTGTTTCGCCGCCGGTGACGGTGGTGCAGGCACTGCCGAAGTCGGACCGGTCCGAGCTGGCGGTGGAGTTGATGACCGAGGCGGGCGCGGACATCGTCGTGCCCTGGCAGGCCGCGCGCTGCGTCGCCAATTGGGAAGGCAAGGCGCACAAGGGTGTCGACAAGTGGCGGGCCGCCGCACGCTCGGCGGGCCCGCCCGGGCGCCGGGGCGACCATTCCGCGGGGCGGGGCCAGGAAAGCCCGCCCGGCCGGGGGGGGGTTGTGGGGGAA
>NZ_JARWOP010000328.1 GCF_029868745.1 Nocardia wallacei
TATCCGCCGACCGCGGAGTTCGCTGCGGCTGCCAATGCCGATGCGTCTCTCTACGATCGGGCCGCTGCCGATCGGGAGGGGTTCTGGGCCGAGCAGGCCGACCGGCTGCACTGGCACCAACGCTGGACCCGGGTACTGGACTGGGACAACCCACCATTCGCCCGCTGGTTCGTCGACGGCACCCTCAACATCGCCTACAACTGCGTGGACCGCCACGTCCTGGCCGGACACGGCGAACAGGTCGCCATCCACTGGGAAGGCGAACCCGGCGACTCCCGCACCCTCACCTACACCGACCTACTCACCGAAGTCTCACAGACCGCGAACTACCTCACCACACTCGGCCTCGCACCCGGAGACCGCGTCGCGATCTACATGCCGATGATCCCCGAAGCAATCATCGCCATGCTCGCCTGCGCACGACTGGGCCTGGTGCACTCGGTAATCTTCGCCGGCTTCTCCGCCGCCGCGCTACGCCAACGCATCCACGACGCACAAGCACGGCTGGTGATCACCACCGACGGGCAATGGCGCCGCGGCACCCCCGCACCCTTGAAACAATCCGTCGACCACGCCCTCGCCGAGCAACCGGATTCGACCGTGGAACACGTCCTGGTAGTACGACGCACCGGCATCGACGTGCCCTGGACCACCGGCCGCGACCTGTGGTGGCACGACACCGTCACCCACGCCTCCCCCGAACACGAACCACAACCCTTCGACGCCGAACACCCCCTCTACATCCTCTACACCTCCGGCACCACCGGCAAACCCAAAGGCATCCTCCACACCTCCGGCGGCTACCTCACCCAAGCCGCCTACACCCACCACACCGTGTTCGACCACACACCCGGCCGCGACATCTACTGGTGCACCGCCGACATCGGCTGGGTCACCGGCCACTCCTACATCGTCTACGGCCCCCTCGCCAACCGCGCCACCCAAGTCGTCTACGAAGGCACCCCCAACCACCCCGACGAACACCGCCACTGGCAGATCATCGAAAAATACGGCGTCACCATCTACTACACCGCCCCCACCCTCGTACGCACCTTCATGAAATGGGGCCGCGACATCCCCGCCGCCCACAACCTGTCCAGCATCCGCGTACTGGGCTCGGTCGGCGAACCCATCAACCCCGAAGCCTGGCGCTGGTACCGCCACGTCATCGGCGCCGACACCGCCCCCATCGTCGACACCTGGTGGCAAACCGAAACCGGCGCCATCATGATCTCCCCCCTGCCCGGCGTCACCCCCACCAAACCCGGCGCCGCCATGACACCACTGCCCGGCATCTCCGCGAAAGTCGTCGACGACGACGGCAACACCGTCACACTCGGCGACACCGAAGCCAACGGCTACCTCGTCCTCGACCAACCCTGGCCCGCCATGCTCCGCGGCATCTGGGGCGACCCCGACCGCTACAAGCAAACCTACTGGTCCCGCTACCCCGACCACGGCTGGTACTTCGCCGGCGACGGCGCCAAACTCGACACCGACGGCGACCTCTGGATCCTCGGCCGCGTCGACGACGTCATGAACATCTCCGGCCACCGCATCTCCACCGCCGAAGTCGAATCCGCCCTCGTCGCCCACCACGACATCGCCGAAGCCGCCGTCGTCGGCGCCACCGACACCACCACCGGCCAAGGCATCGTCGCCTTCGTCATCCCCACCACCCACGCCCACAACACCGGCCAACAACTCATCGACCAACTCAAAACCGAAGTCTCCCGCACCATCAGCCCCATCGCCCGCCCCCGCGAAATCCACATCGTCCCCGAACTCCCCAAAACCCGCTCCGGCAAAATCATGCGCCGCCTCCTCCGCGACATCGCCGAAGGCCGCGAACCCGGCGACACCTCCACCCTCGTCGACCCCAACGTCTTCCACGCCATCCGCCAACA
>NZ_JARWOP010000329.1 GCF_029868745.1 Nocardia wallacei
CCGCCGCAGCCAGCGCGACATCGAGCTGGGGGGGGCCGCGGGGGGCCGGCCCCCCCCCCCCCCACCCGGCCGCCCCCCCGCGCGGGGGGGGGAGGGGGGCCGGGGGGGGGCGCCCCGCCCGGGGGCGGCGCGGGCGGCGGCCCCCCCCGCCACCACCGCACCATCGCTCCGACACTCGCCTCGGTACTACTCATGGCACCAGGCTCGCACTCCACAGCGATGCCCCTCCAAGACCACCGAGGTCATGGACGGGCGACACCGGTAGCGATCACAGTGGCGGTGCGGGCTGCCCGCCGGGGCCGGGCCGCGACCGAAAGGAAGGCCACCATGTTCTTGATCGAGATCGCCCATCCCGCTGGGGCATTGGACGACGACGACCGGAGTCTGCTCACCGGTCGGATGCTGGATCCTTTGCTCGGATCCGGGCACGCACCGGAAGAGACGATGATGCGAGCGTCCCTCGCCACGCACGTGGCGTACCGGGAACTGCAGGGATGGCGTACCGGTAACGGTGCGCCGGAGCCGGGCGCCGCACCACCGCTGATCGTCACGATCACGATCCCGCAGGCATGGCGTGATGCCGAGTCCTCGCGACACTTCATCGGCATCGTGCGCGCTGCCGTCAACCGGCTGGACGGCGCCCGCGGGTGGGAGCGCGACCTGGGATCGCTGTGGGTGCGAGTGGACGGGATTCCCGACGGCAGTATCGGACTCGACGGCAAAGCGGTCACCGCCGCCGGGGTGCTCGACTTCCTCACGGAGGTATACCGCGCCGCGGCTGCCGCCGGTGCAGCGGCGAAGGTCCCGGAGGGCAAGCTACTCGATCCGATCTGCGGGATGCTGGTGCCCGACACCCAGCAGGCGATCACTCTGGACCACGATGGTGTGCGTGTGGGCTTCTGCGCCGCGGGGTGCCGCGAGGCGTACGCCCGCGAGCACGCGATCGCCATGAGCTGAGCGCAGTGGCATCGCGGTGCACCGCAATGGTCCGCACTGATCAGGCGAGGGGATAACCGTGGCTCGGAGAAGCCCTTTGCTTGCCGCAGCGACTGTCAGCGGTCGGCGATCTGGAGCGCGACCATGGGGAGCCCGGTGCCGCGGTCGTCGATCGCGGCACCGAGGGTGTTCTCGATTGCCGGTTTCATCGTCTTCCAGGCGCGAGGGTGAGTGGTGACATAGGACTGCAGCGCGGCGGCTGTTTCGTCGGGATCCAGTATCCGCGCTACGGCGTCGGCCGGGCCGTGGTGGCGGACCCACACCCGCGCTCGGGGATCGACGCGTAGGTTACGGAACCATTGGGAATGCTTACCGAAACCGGAAACCACTATGTAGCAATCTTTTTCGGGTCGGTCGATCACCTCCAGGACCACGTATCGGCGGGAGCCGGACTTACGCCCGGTGTGTTCCAGCAACAACATCCGCGAGCCGAACAGGAAACCCAGCCGAGCGCGGTACAACCAGATCGGGGCGCGCATCAACCGGCGGTTGCGCAATGCGCGGGTCGCCAGCCGGATAAGGGCGTCGGCGACGGCGGAGTTGGACGACATGACAAGTCCTCGATTTCGGGGAGGAGCGTGGTCGGATTACGTAGCGGATCAATGAGTCTGGTCGCCGGGCGCACCCCGCAATCCGGTGCGATATACCGTCAACGCCTCACCGGCCCAGCGGCGAATCCCGTCACGTGACAACGGATCGACACCCAGCACCTCGCCCAGACGGGCCCGCAGTAGGATGACGGCCAGGTCGTTGGCGAGCAGGAATGCTGCGCGCACCGCCGGATCCTCGCCCGGATCGGCGTGCCCGGCCCGGCCCATCGCCTCGAGCGTCGCGACACTCGCCGCATGCAATCTCGCGAAGATTGCTGTCGCCACAGGGCCCCCGTGGAGCAGCATTCGGCCGAGGTACGCAGGGATCGGGGAATCCGGCGGCAACTGCTTGACCAATAATTCGGCCATCGACGGCACTGCGTCCGACGCGAAGGGATCGTTCCCGTTGCCCGGCGCGACGATCTCACCGAGCAAAGTCTCGTAGACCGCGGAGACATGGTCGTCGACCGCGGCGCGGAGCCCTTCCTTGGTCTTGTAGTGGCGCATGATCAGCGCCGGTGACACACCAGCCGCCGCGGCGACATCTCGAATCGTCACCATGTCGGGCCCGCGTTCGGTGAACAGCCGCAACGCCTCGTCGCGGATCCTCGCCCGCGCGGTCCGGTCGTCAGGTGAACGCATGTTTGCAATAGTAAACATCTGTTCACCTCGCTGTCGAGGTTGCCCGTATGTTCGATGCCGCATACGCCCATCGCCACGCCCGCCACCTGCAGGCGACTGGGTACAAGTCACCGCTGCACCGCGCGCGGGCGACGGGGGCCGGTAGTCTCCAATGCTCACTGAATATGTTGAGCGACACTGTTTCTCGGGTGGTGATGACAGTGTGGCGGGCATCGCCTACGATTCGCGCTCGTGTAGTTTGGCCGGAAACGGCCGTCGGTGCAGTCGGCGGTGATGCGAATATGGCGGAGTTCACCGTGGAGTTGCAACCCGTTGATGCGAGCCTCGGATCGGCTGCTCGCAGCGATCACGATGCTCGCTGCGGCGGCCCGTGTCATCTGTCGTAGTTCTCCTGCCAGCGTTCGATGAGTGCGGGCATCTGTTGAGCCATGTAGGAGTAGAAGTCCTGCATCTCGCGGAGCCGGTCGACCGCTGGGCTGCCGTCGGTGGTCGCGTCGAGGCCTTCCTGTGCGGCATCCTGCATCGTTTTCAGCAAGGCGTTCTGGTAGGTGTACAGCCGTGCCCACGCGCCTTTCGGGAAGCGGTAGTGCTCGCGGCGGCTGCCCGGTGCCGGCACCCGCTCGATCATTCCGGACTGCGTCAGCTGTTTCACCGCGGACGACACCGCGCCGGTGCTGATCGATAGCTGCTCGCACAGGTCCGCCGCTGTCGTCGTTTCCTGTTCGGTGTACAGCAGTGCCGTCATCACCCGCGCCGTCGTCTTCTGCATCCCGCCCTGCGCCAAGGTCAGTGCCAGCCGCTCGGCCGCATCGCGAAGTCGCTGTGTGGAATCCATGCCACCAGCATACAGAGTCCTCCGAACTATCGGAGTATTCACAAATCTCTGAAAGTTCGTTAATGTGTGAGTCATGAGCAACGCCATCGAGATCCGCGACCTCGCCAAGACCTACGGGACGCGACGCGGCTTGACCGGACTGACCCTCGACGTCCGTGAAGGGGAGGTATTCGGCTATCTCGGTCCCAACGGCGCCGGGAAATCGACCACCATCCGGCTCCTTCTCGACCTGATCCGGCCCACCTCCGGCTCGGCGACCGTGCTGGGCCTGGATCCTCGTGCCGACGGTGTCGCGATGCGCCGCCGGATCGGTTACCTGGCAGGCGATTTCGTTGTCGACGGCCGCCAACGAGTGCGGGACTGCCTGCGGTTCCTGGGCGAGCTGCGCGGCGGCGTCCCGCAGCATTGCATCGACGACCTCGCCACCCGGCTGGGCCTCGACCAGACCGCGACGATCCAGAGCCTGTCCAAGGGCAACCGGCAGAAGGTCGGGCTGGTCCAGGCGTTCATGCACACCCCTGAGCTGCTGATCCTGGACGAGCCTACGTCGGGGTTGGATCCGCTGGTGCAGCAGACGTTCCTGGAGCTGGTCACCGAAGCGGCCGCGAACGGGCAGACGGTGTTCATGTCCAGCCACATCATGGACGAGGTCGAGGCAGTCGCCGACCGCATCGCCATCCTGCGCGACGGCGCGCTGGTCGCCCTCGACACCGTCGCCGATCTCCGTGCCGGTGCCACCAGGCGGATCGAAATCAGTTTCGCCGCAGCGGTTCCGGCCGACGAGTTCCGTGCGGTGCCCGGTCTGGTGGACCCGATCCTCGATGACTCGGGCACCGTACTGCGAGCCGGGCTGACCGGTACGCCCGATGCGATCGTCAAGGCCGCCGCCCGGCACACCGTGACCGCGCTGCACATCACCGAGCCGCATCTCGACGAGATCTTCTACAGCCACTACGCCGGCGCCGAGGCCGCGCCGCGGCCCGCCGCGTGACCGCTCGACTCCCGAACCTGCCTACCGACAAGGACTTCGCCGCCATGACCACCGTCTCCGCCGCCGTCGCCCCGATGATCGAACCCGCGATGGCCACCGCCAGAACCGTCGTGCTCAGCAAGACCTTGCGGGTCAATCGCCGCGGCCTGCTCGGCTGGACCGCCGGGATCACCCTCGCCGCCGTCATGTACGCGAGCTTCTATCCGCAGATGGCGAAAAACGGTGCCGCGCAAGCCGAGAATGTGCCCGAGGGCCTGCGCGACGCACTGCACATGGATGATATCGCCTCCGCGCCCGGCTATCTCGGTGCCACGGTGTTCGGTCTGATCGTGCCGCTGCTGGCGATGCTCGCCATCCGCGGCGGGGCCGACCTGACCGCGATCAGCGCCGGGCAGTTCGCCGCCCAATGCGTGCACCTGACCCTGCTGACCGTCACCTTCGGTGCGCTGGCCACCGGTCTCGGCGCCGCTTTCGGGCGTCGCGGCGTCGTGTTCGCGGTCACCGCGGTCGTCGGTGTCGCCGCCTACGCCGCACACGCCTTCGCCGCCCAGATCGGCCTCGGCTGGGCCGCCTACCTGTCGCCGTTCCACTACTACATCGACAGCGAGCCACTGCGGAACGGAGTCGGCTGGACCGGTCTGCTCGTCCTCGCCACCGTGTCGGCCCTCCTCGTCACCGCCGGGACCTTCCGGTTCAACCACCGCGACCTCGGCTGACCCACCGTGGGGGGGGGGGGGGGGGGGGGGGGGGACGGGCGCCGGCCGCGCGGATGACACCGTCGAGGACCTCCCGGGCGCGATGCATGTCCTTGATGCAGGCGTCGATGCGGGCGCGCTCGGAGGTCAGC
>NZ_JARWOP010000330.1 GCF_029868745.1 Nocardia wallacei
GCGGGGGGGGGGGTCTGCACCCCCGGGGCCCCCCACACCCCGCTCCCCCCCCCCCCCCCTACCGCGCGGGGGGGGGGGGGGGGCGCGCACACGGGGGGGGGGGGCGCCGGGTGGGGGGGCCCCGCCGCGGCCGCCCTGGGACGCGGCGAGCGCGTGCCGGACGCGATCCACGAAGCAGTCCGCGCCGCAGCGACATTCGTCGGCGACGGCGGCGCGTCCGCCGCCGCCGAACCGCCCGCGCGCGACCGGCGGCACGAATCCCCCGACGACCCGTTCGCGCTGGCCGAACGGGTGCGGCGGTCCGGCGGGCGGCTGGTCGCCACCGGCGGCTGCTTCGATCTGCTGCACCCGGGCCACATCTCGCTGCTGCGGCAGGCCCGGAGCCTGGGCGACGCGCTGGTCGTCTGCCTGAACTCCGACGAGTCGATCCGCGGCCGCAAGGGCGCCGATCGCCCGGTCGTCCCGGCGCACGACCGGGCGCGCGTGCTGCTCGAGCTGTCCTCCGTCGACGCCGTCGTCGTCTTCGACGAACCGACGCCGACCGGGCTGCTCGAGCGGTTGCGGCCGGACGTGTGGGTCAAGGGCGACGACTACGCCGACAGCGACCTGCCCGAGGCCGACACGGTGCATCGGCACGGCGGCGAGATCGTGCTGGTGCCCGTGCTGCCCGGCTACTCGACCACCCGGCTCGTCGCCGCGGCCCGCGCTACGGCGTAAACCTTTGCGGCACACCATAGCTCACCACGACGGAGAGGACTCGATCATGAGCACGACCACCGCGCTGGGCAACGTCCTGATCACCGGCGGCGCCTCCGGACTCGGCGCGGCCACCGTCGCCGCGGTCCGCCGGGAAGGCGGCACGCCACTCGTACTCGACCGGCAGCCGCCCGCGGCGGACGTCGCCTACGAGCAGGTAGATCTGGCCGACTCGGAAGCCGCCGAAAACGCCGTGCGCACGCTCGTCGACCGCGCCGGGGGCACCCTCGACGGCGTGTTCACCGCGGCCGGCATCGACAGCTGCGGCGGGCTGGACACCGTCTCGACCAAGGATTGGGAACGCGTCGTCCACGTCAACCTGCTCGGCACCGCCGCGGTGGCTCGCGCGGCCCTGCCGTACCTGCGCGCCTCGCGGGGGCGACTGGTCACCTGCGCGTCCACGCTGGGACTGAAGGCCGTCGGTGACGCCACGGCCTACTGCGCGTCCAAATTCGGCGTCGTCGGCTTCACCCGCGCGCTCGCCGCGGAGACCGCGGGCGAGGTCGGGGTGACGCTGCTCGTACCCGGCGGCATGCACACGGCGTTCTTCGACGATCGCGACGAGCAGTACAAGCCGCCGCCGGACGCCGTGCTGAACCGGCCGGAAAATGTCGCCGACACAGTGCTTTTCGCGCTGCGCCAACCCGCCGGTTGCGAGGTGCGGGAGCTGGTGGTGGCGGTCTCGACGGAGAGTTCGTGGCCGTGATCCTGGTGCTGCGGGCACTCGGTATCGGCGATCTGCTGACCGCCGTCCCGGCCCTGCGGGCATTGCGCCGGGCGCGGCCCGCCGAGCGGATCGTGCTCGCGGCGCCGGTCGAGCTGACCACGCTCGCGGAGCTGACCGGAGCGGTCGACGCCGTGCGTCCGACGGCCGGGCTCGGCGAGGAGTTACCGGCGCACCCCGACCTCGCGGTGAACCTGCACGGCCGGGGTCCGCAGAGCATCGGAACCCTGCTGCGCACCGGCCCGCACCGACTGCTGACCCACCGGCATCCCGCGTATCCCGAAGTGGACGGGCCGGAGTGGATCCAGGACATGCACGAGGTCGACCGCTGGTGCCGCCTGCTCGGGTACGCCGGTGTCGACGCCGACCCCGGCGACCTGTACCTGGACCCGCTCCCGTCGCGGCAGTGGCGCGGGGTCGCCGTCGTGCATCCCGGCGCGGGATCACCCGCCCGGCAGTGGCCGCCACAGCGGTTCGCCGCCATCGCCCTGCACCTGCGGCGCGCGGGCCTGCCGGTGGTGATCACCGGCTCGGCGGCCGAACGGGAGACCGCGGTGGCCGTCGCCGCCGCGGCGGGCGTGCCGCAGAGTCACGTGCTCGCCGGGAAACTGGACCTGGCCGACACGGCGTCACTGGTCGCCGCGGCGGCGCTGGTGGTCTGCGGCGACACCGGCATCGGCCATCTCGCGACCGCCGTGCGCACGCCGTCCGTACTGCTTTTCGGACCGACGCCGCCGCAGTGGTGGGGCCCGCCCGCGGGCTCGGCCCGGCACCGCGTGCTGTGGCCGGGAACCACCGGAGACCCCCTCGGCGACGCACCCGACCCGGGGCTGCTGCGCCTCACGGTGCCGGAGGTCGTCGCGGCCGTCGACGACCAAATCGCCTCGACCGCAATGGAGGTCGGCCATGTCGGATGAACGGATCGGTGTCGTCGGCACCGGCTACGTGGGCACCACCACCGCGGCGGGCCTGGCCCACCTCGGGTGGGCCGTGACCGCCGTCGACGTCGATGAACAGTGCGTCGCGCGACTGCGCAAGGGCCGCACCGACTTACACGAGCCCGATCTGGAACCGCTGCTGCGGCAAGGCATCCGGGCCGGGCGCATGTCCTTCGACCGGCGACTCGACCGGCTCGCGGACGCCGGTGTGGTCTTCGTGTGCGTGCCGACGCCCGCCACTCCCTCGGGCGCGGCCGACCTGAGCGCCGTGCACGAGGTGCTCGCGGGCCTGTTCGAGTTGCTGCGCCCGGGCTCGGTGATCGTGCTCAAATCCACTGTGCCCGTGGGCACCACCCGCGCGGCGGCCGAGGCGGCCGCGCGCTACGGCCGCCGGGTCGCGCGCAAAACCCGAATACTGCGGGTGAGCCCCGCGGGATAAGACGTACAGCATGCCCCCCCGAACGTCGTCGGGGCCGACCACCCCCCCCGGGCGCCGGTCCGGCGCGGCGGCGTGGCCCGCCGCGCGGGTGGTGCCCACGGGCACAGTGGATTTGAGCACGATCACCGAGCCCGGGCGCAGCAACTCGAACAG
>NZ_JARWOP010000331.1 GCF_029868745.1 Nocardia wallacei
AAACCTAACTTAAACGCCAGCCGGAAAAATAGCTGACAAAAAATACCCGACCCTCACACGGGGGTGTAGAGAGCCGGAACCAAAATAATTGGCACTGACATTCATCGACACACTATTGAGTTCTCAAAGAACACACGCACCCAAGATCCGGCCGATTTTTCTTCGACCTTCTCTAGAGGCAACTTTTCCAGCCTAACCACTCCCACCTACCGAGTCAAGCTCAGGGGCGTCGAGCAGTCTTGCCAGCCGCCAGGCGCTCCCCGTCCTACCTCGTGTCCCGGGCCTTCGTGGCTCCGGGTCGGCGTCCGTGTCGCTCTGACTTGGAATAAGTTACGTGTCGGATAACGGATCGTCAAATCCCCAAGACACTCGACATTCTCGCAGGTCAAGAGCGCGGGATCAGAGCACCGTCCGACCTGAATCACAACGATGTGACTCAGGTCATGATGATCTTCATCGACCGGCGCGCCGCGCTCCCGCGAAGTTCTTCTTTCCGCGCCGCAGCACCAGCCAGCTCCCGTGCAGGTAGTCGGAATCGGCGGCGGTCCACTCCGGGTCGGAGATACGGGTGTTGTTCACCGCCGCGCCGCCTTCGTTCACCGCGCGCCGCGCCGCCCCGCGACTGTCCGACAGGCCCGACGCCACCAGCAGATCCACGATCGTCGCGCCCTCGGCGGCCTCCGCGACCGTGCCGTCCACCGCCGCCTCCGAGAGTGCCGCGGACAGCGTTGATTCGTCCAATTCGTGCAGGTCACCGCGTCCGAACAGGGCCTGGCTGGCCAGCTGGACCGCGCGCGTGTTCGCCTCGCCGTGCACCAGTGTGGTCATCTCGGCCGCCAAGCGGCGTTGCGCCTCCCGGGCGTGCGGGCGTTCCTCGGTCGCCCGCTCGAGTTCGTCCAGCTCCTCGCGGTCGAGGAAGGTGAACCAGCGCAGGTACCGGACCACATCCGCGTCACCGGTGTTGACGAAGTACTGGTACCAGGCGTATGGGCTGGTCATCTCGGGGTCCAGCCACAGGCTCCCACCGCCGGTGGACTTGCCGAACTTCTTGCCATCGGAGGAGGTGACCAGCGGCGTGGTGAGGGCATGGACGTGCTCGCCGTCCAGCCGCCGATTCAGCTCGACGCCCGCGATGATGTTGCCCCACTGGTCGGACCCGCCGACCTGCAACCGGCAGTCGTGCCGACGGCGCAGCTGCACGAAGTCGTTGGCCTGCAACAGCATGTAGCTGAATTCGGTGTAGGAGATGCCTTCGCCGTCGAGGCGGCGCTTCACCGTCTCGCGGGCCAGCATGACATTGACGGAGAAGTGCTTGCCGATGTCGCGGAGGAAGTCGACAGCGCTCAGGGGACCCGTCCAGTCCATGTTGTTCGCGATGATCGCGCCGCTCGGCGAATCGTCGAGGTCGACGAAGCGTTCGAGCTGGCCGCGGATCCGGTCGGCCCAGTCGGCGACGGTGTCGGTCGAGTTCATCACCCGCTCGCCGACATCGCGGGGATCGCCGATCAGCCCCGTGGCGCCGCCGGCCAGCACGATCGGCCGATGACCGGCCTGCTGGAATCGTTTGAGCGTCAGCAGCGGCACGAGGTGCCCGGCGTGCAGGCTCGCCGCGGTCGGATCGAAACCGGCATAGAGGGTGATCGGTCCCTTCGCCAGATCGGCTCGCAGCTCGTCCAGGTCGGTGGACTGCGCGATCAGCCCACGCCAGCTCAGTTCATCGATGATGTCGACGCTCACCGCCCCCATCTTTCCGCACGTCCCGTGGATGTCCGTGCACAGGTCCATCACACCGAAATACGGTCGCGCGCGAACGGTGCGCGGCGGGCGCCGGAGCGGACTCAGGCGAAGGCGTCTTTCAACGAGGTCAGATGCACCCGGCTCGCCGTGGCCGCGGCCGCGCCGTCGCGGGCCCGGACGGCGTCCAGCAGGACCTCGTGGGCGCGATGGTCGGCGCGTTCGTCGGGCAGCGGGCGCAGGCGCAGCATGTCGATCATGGCGTGCCGCGAGCGCGGGACGAAGGCGTCGAACATGCTGGTGAGTACGTCGTTGTGGGCGGCGGTGACGACCGTGCGGTGGAAGGCGGTATCGGCGTCCACGAGGTGCTCGACCGGCGGGCCGGCCTCGGCGCGGGCGGCCAGTGCCCGCCACATGGCGCGCAGGTCCGCGGGCGTGCGCCGCTGGGCCGCGAGCGCCGCGGCCTCCGCCTCGATGGCGATACGAGCCTCGATCACGGTGACGATGCCGGCGCGGCGCAAGAGCGTGTCCCAGTCCTCGGTCACCTCCAGCGCGGTGACGAAAACCCCTGCGCCCTGGCGACTTTCGAGCACGCCCCGGCCCGCCAGCTCGCGGATGGCCTCGCGCAACGTGGAGCGCCCGACGCCCAGCTGAGCGGCCAGGGTGGTCTCCCCCGGCAGCTTGTGGCCGAGCAGCCATTCGCCGGCGCGGATCCGGTCGAGCAGCACCTCGGCGGCCTGAGCCGCCAGCGGATGCCTTTGCACGTGCGCCAAAGCCCGTCCACCTCTCTGCTTGTCTGAGGAGTTGTTTCTGGTTAGTCTATGCCACATGGGACAGGGACTGCTTCTCCTCGGCCGCCGCGGCGGGGTCTGATCGACCGGCACCCTGCCCGCGGGTTGCTGGGCTGCGCCGGTCACACCTCCGACGCGAAAGCAACGCCACTCATGTCCTCTCCCTCCTTCCCGTGGAATCGCCAGCGCCCGTCCGTCATGCCGTCGCATCGGTATCGCCCTGTGCACGAACGGGTTTCGATCCCGGAGTTCGATCGGCGATGGCCGACGAATCGGATCACCGAGGCGCCGCTGTGGGTGCCCGTGGACCTGCGCGACGGCAATCAGGCCCTCGCCGAGCCGATGGATCCGGCCCGCAAGCGCCGGTTCTTCGAACTGATGGTGGCCATGGGCTACAAGGAGATCGAGGTCGGGTATCCGAGCGCCTCACAGGCCGATTTCGACTTCGTCCGGCTCATTCGCGATGCCGATCTGGCGCCCGCGGACGTCACGCTGGTCGTGTTCACTCCGGCGCGCCGCGATCTGATCGAGCGCACCGTCCAGGCGACCGACGGCATCGCCAACGACGTGGTGATCCACATGTACACGGCGACGGCGCCACAGTGGCGGGACGTGGTGCTGGGCCGCACCCGCGACGAGGTGGCCGCGCTGATCCACGCCGGTGGGCGCGACGTCCTGGAGCTGGCGGGGCACCTGCCCAACGTCCGGTTCCAGTTCTCCCCGGAGGTCTTCATGCTCACCGAGCCGGATTTCGTGCTGGCGGTGTGTGATTCGATGACCACGCTGTGGGATGCGACGCCGCGGCGTCCGGTGACCCTCAACCTGCCCGCGACCG
Source organism: Nocardia wallacei (assembly GCF_029868745.1). Classification (GTDB taxonomy): domain Bacteria; phylum Actinomycetota; class Actinomycetes; order Mycobacteriales; family Mycobacteriaceae; genus Nocardia; species Nocardia wallacei_B. Next base: position 3,361 of record NZ_JARWOP010000331.1, read on the forward strand.
TGGAGGTGGCGACGCCGAACGTGTACGCCGACCAGATCGAGTACATGCATCGCAACCTGTCCCGCCGGGACAGCGTCGTACTGTCGGTGCATCCGCACAACGATCGGGGCACCGGCATCGCGTGCGCCGAACTGGCGGTGCTGGCCGGGGCGCAGCGGGTGGAGGGCTGCCTGTTCGGCAACGGGGAGCGCACGGGCAATGTCGACATCGCCACGCTGGCGCTGAATCTGCATGCGCAGGGCGTGGATCCGCGGGTCGACTTCTCCGATATCGACGAGGTGCGCCGGACCGTGGAGTACTGCACGCGCCTGCCGATCTCGCCGCGGCATCCCTATGTGGGCGATCTGGTGTACACGGCCTTCTCCGGGACGCATCAGGACGCGATCAAGAAGGGGTTCGCCGAACATCGCGCCCGCGCGGCCCGGCAGCAGCTGAGCGAGCGCGAAATCGCTTGGGAGGTACCGTATCTGCCGATCGACCCCGCCGATGTCGGCCGCTCCTACGAGGCGGTGATCCGCGTCAATTCGCAGTCCGGCAAGGGCGGGATCGCCTACCTGCTGGAGACGGAGTACGGCGTGACTCTCACACGCGACGAGCAGATCGAGTTCGCCCGCACGGTGCAGCGCTACACCGACGAGACCGGGGCGGAGGTGTCGGCGGAGATGCTGTGGAAGCTGTACTCCGAGTTCCGTCCGGAGGCGGCGCTCAGGCCGGACGCTCCAGCTTCGGCGCCCGCGGGCTGCGCCGATAGGCCGACACGGCCGGGGAATCCGTGAGCCACAGCCGCCACGGCCGGTCGGCGGCCAGGCTGACACCGACGCGCGGCCCCACGGCGACGGCCGCGGAGTCGGTGATCTCCGGTCCCAGTTCCAGGCGGATCGCTGCGCCCGGATCGAACAGGGGCGTGCCGTAGTCGGCCAATGTGATGCCGAGCGCGCTGCCGAGATTGCCCGGCCCCTTGGCCAGGCCCGCGTCGGTGCGGGCGGCCGGGCGGCGGGCGCGGGCGGTCTCGTGCCCGGCGATCACCTCACCGGCCCGGATCAGCACGGCGCTCGCGACGCCGTCGGGTCCGCTGGTGACGTTGACGCAGGTGTGCATGCCGTAGCTGAAGTAGACGTACAGCACGCCGGGCGGGCCGAACATGACGGCATTGCGCGGCGTCCGGCCGCGGCCGGAGTGCGCGGCCCGGTCGTGCCACGGCCCGGCCGGGTCCCCCCCCTACGCCACCACCACCGCGATTAGCACGGCGACGGGGCCGGACCACACGGTGGCGCCGAGCCGGCGGCGCGCGGCCGCGGGGGGGTGGGCGGGCACGTGCGCGGGA
>NZ_JARWOP010000332.1 GCF_029868745.1 Nocardia wallacei
CGCCGATCCCGCGCCGGTGTCCGGTGAGCAGCAGTTGGCCGATGTGATCGGGCAGGGTTTGAAGGATCCGGCGGCGCGTCCGATCGCTGATACGGGTAGCGCGGGTAGTTCCGGGTCCGCGTGCACGTCGGGTAGTGGGGCGGGGTCGGGGAATGGTTCGGGTGATTGTTATGGGGGTTCGGGGTCGAGTTCGGGGTCGTCGGGTGGGCATTCGTCGGACACGGTGGGGTATGGGCCGGCGTCGTCGGCGTTCCTGGCGGCGTTCGGGTACGGGTTGCTGAATCCGAATGTGGCGCCGCCGGGCAGTAACGACTGGGGGTGTAAGCCGACCGCGGCGCATCCCGAGCCGGTGGTGTTGATCCATGGGACGTGGGAGAACGCGTACGACAACTTCGCGTTCGTGTCTCAGCCGATCCATGATGCGGGTCATTGTGTGTTCACGTTCAACTACGGTCAGTCGAATCTGGTCGAGGGTGGCGGGCTGGGGTCGGTGCTGCCGGGGGCGAACGGGACGGGGTTGATCCAGGACTCGGCCAAGCAGATCGCGGTGTTCGTGGATCGGGTGCTGGCGGCGACGGGCGCGCAGAAGGTGAACATCGTCGGGCATTCGCAGGGTGGGGCGGTGTCGCGGCAGTATCTGAAGTTCGAGGGTGGCGCGTCGAAGGTGGATCATCTGCTGACCTTCGGTGCCACCAATCACGGCACCACCCTGGACGGGATCGGTGCGCTGGGGCGGGCGATCAACAATTTCGGGATCGATGTGCTGGGTCTGGTGGAGATCTTCGTGGGGCATTCGGGGATTCAGCAGACGGTGGGTTCGGATTTCGTCAACACTCTGAACGCGGGTGGTGACACGGTGCCGGGGGTGGATTACACGGTGGTCGGTACCCGCTACGACGAGGTGACCACTCCGTATGATCTGACGTTCCTCACCGCGGGTCCGGGTGCGACGGTGCGTAACATCACCCTGCAGGACGGGTGTGAGCAGGACCTGTCGGACCATTTGACGTTGATGTACTCCCCGCGGGTGCTCTCGATCATCCTCAACACCCTCGACCCGTCACAACCACTGGTCTGCACCTTCAACCCGTGGTTGATCGGCGGCGGCGGCAAGCTGTAAACCCGGTCGTACGCCTCCGCCGAGTGACCTCCCGCAGGCCACTCGGCGGAGTCGTCTGTGCGCGGTGAGACAGACCGCGGTGCGACGCGTAGCTCCGCCCACGACGGGTAATGCGAGAACGCCATTACTGTCGATGATGGGAGGCGTCATGAGAGACGTCGAGGAGAATACGTCTACCGGGCGCGGCGGTCGGCTACGTATTCCGCGCAGCCGCGGCGCGCTGGGCGGGCTGGCCGTGCTTCTGCTGGGTATCTGGGGCGCGCTCATTCCGTTCATCGGGCCCTATTTCGATTTCACCTATACCCCGGACGAACCGTGGGTGTGGTCGGCCGCGCGCGGCTGGCTGCAGGTGCTACCGGGTGTGGCCGCGGCGATCGGTGGCCTGCTCATGCTGTCGAGCGGGAACCGTGTCGTCGCGCTCGCGGGCGCGTGGCTGGCCGCGGCGGCCGGTGCGTGGTTCGTGATCGGCCCCGTGCTGGCAGGTCCGTTCGGCTTGGACATCGGCACCCCGGTCGCGGGCTCCGATTGGAAACAATCGCTCATACAGCTCGCCCTCTTCTACGGGCTCGGTGCGGTGATCCTCTTCTTCGCCGCGTCCTCGCTGGGCCGGCTGTCGGTGCACAGCGTCCGCGATCTCGCCTTCGGACGGCGTGAAGTCGACAACGCGGCAACCCGACCGGCGAACGTCGCACCCGGTCTGGCCGAGGGTGCCACCGTTCCCCGGGACAACCCGCGGACCAGCGGGACCGGGATGCACCGTGGACCGCGTCTGCACGGCGGTCCGGCTTGAGACTCGGGGCGCGGCGTCCAGCCCCCGATGAGACTGTGACAACATATCTTTCGAGATCGCCGGGGCGGTGAACCCACTGCCCCGGCGACGATTCTCGCCCCCGACCGATCAGTCCCCGAGAATAGGTAGCCGCTCGCGATGAGCGCGCGGAGCCGGTCCACCGCTGCCGCGTCGTGGTGTGGCCTGTCGGCGTTCAACCCGCCGTCCTCGATTCCGCGTGATTCTGCGGGCACAGTCCCGCTGGAGATCTACATGAATACCGCACGGTTCACGCGGATGGCATGTTCTGGGGTCGACTTCAACTTCTCGATTCGCTCGAACATGACCGCCGCGGCCAAGTCCCGGCGCTTCGGCAATCTCGCGGCGTCGGCCGCCGGCAGTGCGGTTCGCAGTTCGTCGCTGGTGAGATCGGTGCAGTAGCTGGGGGAGCCGGGCTGCTGACGCCACGATTGCGCCAGCGTTCCGGCATCGAATCCGTCGAAGCCGGTGTCTTCGACCAAGGCCATGCCCACCGCACGCGCGCCCTCGTCATCGGCCGCGACCGGGATGGCGATGCGTCCCCCGGTTCCCGCGGGCGCGCCCTTTCGAGCGAACGAGTCGGACCCGATAGCGTTCCACGCCTTGACGATCGGCCGCCCGAGTTGCTCTGCGACCCAGAGGCTTTCGACTTGACCATTCTCGATGGCCTCGATGGCGGAATCGCGTGACGGGTAATAGTTCGAGGTGTCGACGACAACGGTCTCGGCGGGCACGGTGGCGATCAACGGTGCGATATCGGGAATCCGGTTCAAGGGGATCGACAAGATCACGACGTCCACATCCCGCACCGCATCGGCCGCGGACACCGCGCGCGCACCCGAGGCAAGCAGCTCGGCCTCGATCGTCTCCGGTCCCCGCGAGTTCGCCACTTTCACGTCATGCCCGGCCGCACTCAACTTCACGGTCAGCGTTTTGCCGATGAACCCGGTACCGATTACACCGATTCTCATGCGGAACTCCTTCTGTCAGCGTCCATTTCACTCAGCACAGACCCGTACCGCTGCCCCACCGGAGCAAAACGGAGTTGGCATCCGTATTTGATCGAGCATAAAACGGAGGCAGCCTCCGGTCAACTCCGGCCTCAGAAACCCCGTCCCGAACCACGGTGGTCGGCGCGCGCCGAGGGCATATACCGCAATCTGCTCGGTGCCAGGGGCGCCGCGAGCCGGAGTCCGGCCGCGTAGGTGCGCAATGCGACGCGGTCTCCGGAGCCCGCCCCCACGCCGAACAGCTCCCGCGCGCGGGGGTGCTGTAGCTCGCGGGCCACGGCGGACGGCAGCAACCTCGGAACCCAGGCGTCCGGCCGCAACACCACGGGCATGAACTTGCGCGACGCCGGAGTAGGGCGCAGGCGGGTACCGCAGGCGTGCTCGAAATAGTCCACGAACTCGGCCCAGGTCGGCGGGACCGGGCGCGCGGAGACCCCGTATCGCAAGTACCACTCGCAGCACTGCTCATAGAGCAGCTCGTGGTCACGGTCGGACATCGGTGAAATGAACGTATTGATCGCTACGACAAGGCTTTCCACGTAGGTGGCGTGCTGGAAGTGGAATACGTCCGGATGCACGGCGTGAAAACGTTGCCCCCTGTCGTCGACGCCCTTGATGTGCTCATGGATCGCGGCCATGGCATGCCGGCGGGGCCGATCGTCGTAGGCCGCCGCGATGGCGCGCGACGCCGTCCGTCGTTCGTGCAGCCACAGCCGCATTCGCACATGCTGGTCGAGCGCGGACGCGATCGCCGGATGCAGAATCTGCAGACCCAGAGCGCGCGGCAGAGCCAGCAAGAATCGGCGGTCGCCTACATACCGCCGGAGCAGTGACGCTTGCCGTCCCGATGTGCTCACGTGCGTCCCTTCCCCACGACGGTCAGTTCGTTCCCAATCGCCCACATCGGACGTCGAATCGTTCGCGCACCGTCTCCAACGTCCTGCTGTGGTGGTCACGATCTCGGCGATGCGTCCGCAGGAACTGCGCGGCATTTATCAGGCGTCGCGGAATCGGGTACCAGCGGCTGACATCGACTCCGCAGTCGAGGAACGCTTTCATCGGAACACTGTCGGCGATAACGCTGAAGTTGTGCTGGTTGAGCGCCATCAACGCGTACGGCAACACCCTGTTGGCTTTACGTCGGAGCTCTTCGACGTCAAGTTCGTACAGCGGCGCATCCCGCAGGCGATCGAGAAACATCAGATGCGTCATGAAATAGGACTGAACCGTGACCGGTTGCAGGGTCGCCGAACGCTGCTGAATCGACAGCACTGCTCCGCTTGCCGACGCGTACGGCTCATATGGATGCTCTCTGGCGAGCAGATACCCTGTGCAGTTCACCACCCAGCTCCCGTGCGGAACCGGCCTCGTCGAACCATCTCGGAACACCAATTCCGTGACGTTGCCACGATCGACCGCATCGACAAGACGTTCCACAACGATCGTGGTCAGTCCTGCGGCAATCGTTTCCGCTTCGGCATCGGAGAGATAGCTGAACAGAAAGTTACTCGCGTCGGGAGTCAGGCGGGTGCAGTAGTTGTCCCGAAACATCGCGACCATATCTTCCTCGTTGGCACCGTCGAATCGATTGGCCAACCGCGAAAATAGGCCGATCGGCTCGTCACCGGCCCACCATTTCCGAATTCCCTCGGGGAACATCCGGTCACGTCGCATGAAGTACGTCCCGGAACCGGTGACGAGGTTGATCTCCCGGCCAGGGTACTCCGAGACGAGCATCTTCACAGTATCCATGGCAGTCTTGCCACCACCGACAACCCAGACGGGAGTAGCGCTGCTTTTCAGCCCGCCATGTCGCAAGTCGCAGTAATCGGGCGAGACGGAGTTGATCCGCGCGCTCGAGAGCGGCAAGGGTTCGTTGGGAACGATTTGACACCCATAAGCCTTGATCAGCCGCCCGGCCTCGATTACGCGCGTCTTACCGTCGATGGACCGAGTGATCGCTCGAACGCGCCCCGCCGCTTCCGTGCAGCTTTCGAATTCGACGCCGAAATGTGTCTCGAGCCGAACTCGCCGACTCAATATATCCAGGCAGCGGGTGAGATGACCAAGCACTTCTTCTTTGGTCGCCAGATACGACGGATTCGCATCGAGTTCCCACCCGAGGTCGCCGACGGTAAAGAACCGGTACGGCTGGTGGAGGCGCACATATGGATAGGTGTCGACCCACATTCCGCCCGGTCGAGGTCGCCGGTCGATCAGAACGACCTTCTGATCTCGAGAGAGATACTTGCTGGCAACCGAGAGCGCGTTGAGGCCGGCTACTCCGGCGCCCACGATGCACACATCGCACCGCTCGACTTCACCGGTCGACGGATTCATAGCGTTCATAATCACCGCGTCGGCAAGGGAGGTCAATCATCGACAGTTCACGGTGTGCGGTCCGCATTGCGCAGCACAACACTTCCTGCCTATCCGTCATCCGCGTAGTGTCACCATCAAGTGCGACAGCTCGGCGGTTTTGGGGGAATCTTGGTCAAGTTGGATGCGTCAGTGCTCGACGGTCTCTCCGAGACAGCGCTGTTCACGCTCTGGTGCCGTGGCAGTGAAGCGTCGCGTTCGGACGCCATCATCACCGATCCGCATGCCGTACGCTTACTGGCCGCTTTGGACTACCCGTTCTTTCAGAAGTTCGGAAAGGCGAACCAGATCTACGCAATTCGCGCCCTGGCCTTCGACAGCGTGGTGCGCGAATTCCTCAGCGAGTACCCCCACGGAACGGTGGTTGCGCTCGCCGAGGGACTACAGACCAGTTACTGGAGGCTCGGTCCAGCGGACTGTCGCTGGCTCAGCGTAGATCTGCCCGAGGTTGTCTCGATCCGCCGGCAGCTACTGCCCGCCGAGCCGAATATCGTGTCGGTGGGAGCTTCGGCCCTCCAGCTCAGCTGGGCAGAGCACGTACGACCGGACGCACCGGTTCTCATCACCGCCGAGGGCCTGCTGTATTACTTCGATGAGCACAGCGCGCTCGGCTTGATAGCGGAGTGCGCGCGCCGGTTCCCGGGTGGCCGAATGGTCTTCGACAGCGTCCCGCGCTGGTGGGCCGGCCGCCGCAACAAGGCCTTCAGCGTCAGCTCGGCGGTGACGGGGTCCCGCGTGGGTACGGCGGGTTACACTTTTCCGCCGATGCCGTTCGGAATCTCGCCGAGAGAAATCCGACAGTTTCCCCGACAGATCGCCGGTGTGGGATCGACTCGTCAAATCTCGCCACCTTCCGGACGTGGTGTGCACGGCCGCATCGTCCAAGCCGGCTATCGGTCTTCGGTCGTGCCGACCGCCCTCCGCTTCGCCATCACCGAACTGCGCTTCCACAGCGAGAGCCGAGGGAACCGATGACGCCGACGTGCGGTCATGTCGAGGCATCAGCAGTCCTGGAAGACCTGGCACATCACTCGTCGGCGTTTCTCGCCCTGAACGCAGGCAACGAGTTCTTCACCGTTGCGGGCGTTCAGGGCTTGATCGCATATCGGCCACAGGGGCGCTGTTGGATTCAGTTCACCGGCGCCGTCGGCTCGGACGAGACCGCACGCCGAGAGCTCGATGCCGCGTTCCTCGCGGCGGCGGCCAGAGAACACAAGCGCGTGATCGCCGTGCAGTTGTCCAAGTCCGACGCCGAGCGTGCCGCCGATGCCGGATGGGTGGTCAATCAGCTCGGTTCGTCATACGGCATCGACCTCTCCGCATTCACGTTGCGCGGACAGAAGTTCGTCAAGACGCGAAATATGATCTCGCGGTCCAAACGGGAGGGAGTGGCGGTCACCGAAGTCACGGTGGACCGTTCGGCGGATGCCGGCCTCGTGAGCCAGCTGGACGCCATTGATACAGCCTGGTTGCGCAGCAAGGGCAGACATGTGAAAGAACTCCGGCTCATGATCGGTGAGCGCGGCGGCCCGCTTCAGCACAAACGCCGACTCTTCCTGGCCGAAGTCGCAGGACGTGTCGCCGCCTACGTGTCTTTCGCTCCTGTCTACGGCACACAACACGGATGGCTGTACGACTTGACCCGCCGCGTCCCCGGCGCCCCGCCCGGTGTCGTCGAGCACATCTTCGCGGTTGCCGCGGAAACTTTGCGAAAAGACGGCGCCGGATGGATTCATCTGGGCTTCACGCCTTTTGTCGGCATCGAGCAGGAGCATGAGTTCCCGCAGTCCTCCAGCCGAATGCTCGCGCTGGCCGCGGCCCAAGTTCGCAGACACGGTCGAGCGCTGTACCCCGCGGAAAGCCAATTGGCATTCAAATCCAAATGGCGCCCACACCAGGTAACTCCTGAATACATTGCGTTTCCGGGCCGGATCCGCGCTGGTGACGTGTGGCACCTGGCGCGTGCGACCAACGTGCTGTGATCTGCCGGATCATCATCGTGCGGGGCGTGGTGACGGTCCGACCGAGAGGCGGGCCGCCACTTCGCCCGCTGCCCGATGCCCGGATTCGACCGCACCGTCCATGTAGCCGACCGACTGCCGGGCGGTTTCGCTACCTGCCCAGTGCAACGGTCCAATCGGTGTGCGCAGTGCCGTTCCGAACTGGGTAAGCGTCGACGGCCCGGTGAAGGCGCCGTAGCAGCCTCCGGTGTATTGCTCTGCCGCCCAATCGGTTTCGATATAGCCGATCGGTTTGCTCGCGCCAGGACCGAAGTAGGCGGACAGATCGTCGAGATTCTGCCGGTAGCGCTCCTCCGACGACAGTCGGCTGGCCTCCTCCGCGTGCCGGCCCTCGATGAAACCGACCAGGACTCCCGGATCGCCGCCCTGCGGGGTGTTGTCGAACACCGTGCCGACAGCTCGCGACGTGCTGTTGGCCTGACCACTGAAACCCTGGCCGCGCCAGAAAGGCTTGTCGTAGCTCACGTTGATCTTGATGACACGCCCCATCGGCATGCGATCGGTGAGCTGTTCACGATCACCGGGCAAGGCAGGTGTGTAGCGCAGCCGCCCGCACAATACGGGTGGCATGGCGACAATCGCTCGCCTGGCGTGCACGGTTGAGGAATCTGCCAGTTCTACTCGAACGCCGTCGTCGTCCCAGTCGATCCCGCTTACGGGGCTGCTGAGCTTGACGCGGTCCCCCAGTCGTTCCGCGAGTTTCAGCGCGATCTGCTGTGAGCCACCGACGATACGGTCTTGCTGGGCACCGCCTTTCGTGCTGACCAGCTTCTCCACTCCGCCGCTGGCAGCCAGAAAAGCTGCCACCCACAGGGTGGAGAGTTCTTCGGGCTCGGCGGCGAAAACCGCTTCGGTGATGAACCGCATGTAGCGCTGCCCGCGCTGGGTGCGCAGGTTCTCGGTGATCCAGGTAGCGAAGGTCTGTTGATCGAGTTGTGCGGCCTTTTCCGACAGCGGTCGGTCGGGCGCCGGCAACGAATGGCCATGGCGATCCAGTTGCCACATTCCGTAGGCGAGATCGGCAAGGAGCACCGGACTTACTCGCGGAATGCGTCCGCGGTATTTGACCAGTCGGCCATCGAGTTCGACGATGTGCCGCCCCGAATCGTATGTCGGAAACAGCGAGAGCCCGAGATCGGATATGAGGGACAGCACCTGGGTCTGGCCTGGGCCGACCCATTGACCGCCGAGTTCGATGGGCGCGCCACCAGGCAGTTCGGCATTGAGCAGACGGCCGCCCACCCGATCTCGCGCTTCCAACACGGTCACGGTGTGGTCGGCGGCAACAAGATCGCAGGCAGCCACCAGCCCCGCAACACCGGCGCCAACGACCACTACATCGACTTCGGGCGGCATATCTTTCCTCTCGGTCACTCAACTCGTCTTTTCGGCCGGTTGAAATCCCAGCGGTCAGTTTGGCTCGGCCGCGACGATTTATCAATCGGCATCACTTGCCCGCCGACTACCCTATTGGCGCGCGGCTGTAATCCGGGTGCCGGCTATCGAAAAATGCCAGCATCACGGTGGTCACTACGAGATATACCGCAAAAAGGCCCAGCGGCAAATACGTAGAAATGAGGCCGTTGTATGCGAAGGGCCCTGTTTTGAAGAACGCAACCAGTCCGTTGATCACGGTGCCACCTGCTATGCATTCGAGAATACTGAAATACCCCCACCACCGAGGAAGGGTAGGAGATCCCCGCGGCGCCAGAAAGACCGGCAGTGCCATGAATAATATCCATGCCGCAAAAGGTGGCCAACCATAGATGGTGATGAGCCAAGCCAGATCGTTGAAGGCCTGCGTCAGTTCCGGGCTGACGCTACCCGCCCGGAACGCAGCCAACGTCCACAGAATACCCATGAAAATCAGCACCAAATAACAGCCGGTGAACGCAATGAGCTGCGCCATGCTGAAAAACGAGAATCGCTTCTCCAACATCCTTGTGCGAGCGGCGATGAGCACTGCCAACGGAATGAGGAACGAGGTGCCGATCATATACGAGAAGACACCCACTTGAATGAGTCCTCGATGCTCGGTATAGAAGGCGGCAACCTGCTCGGCCGACCAATCAGGGTCGGTGATCGGAGACGTCCATTCCGCCGTGAACAACCGACCCCAGAAAACTCCACTCGTCAACGCGGCGTATAAAACCAGAGATCCCAGAGCCACACGTCTCTGATATTTGTGACCGATGAGGGTGTTCATCGCGATAATTCTCCCTCTTCAGGGTCGGGATCTAGACAAAATAAGGTACGGTGAGGGCAATCACGAGCAGCACGACGTATACATCGAGTGCGACGCGTAGCCAATGAGCCGATCCTCGGCTGTTCATGAATTTGAACGCGATGATCCAGAATTTGAGGCCGGCACAGGCCACCACGACCACGGGTTCATAATCCCAGCCCCGCGCGTATCTGCCGAAAATGACCGATACCACGGTGATCGCCAACAAGAGTGACCACGCGTACACGGCATTTCGGTCCGCTCGCCGCGTTTGCGTCGACGCTGTCGCGCCGCTTCCGCCGTCCACAGATCCTCCTAGGCCAGATAGAAAAGCGCAAACAAGAACATCCATACTGCGTCCACGAAATGCCAGTAGCACCCGGACCCTTCGATGAAATTCAAGCGCATGCGGACCGAATCGGGCCCGTAGCCGATGACCAGCAGGAAGACGGTGGCCGCGACCACATGGCACAAATGAAGCATCGTCAGCACGAAATACAGCATGAAAAAGATGTTCGTCGTCGGAACGGTGCCGTCGGCAATCTTCGTTCCGTACTCCAAGCATTTTGCGGCAAAGAAGGCGATGCCGGTCCAGGCTGCGTATCTGAACCAGCGAGCCGTGTACGGCGCCGCTTTCCGCTGCGCCGCATGCACCCCCAGAACAACGAAGAGGGATCCGGTCAGGAGTAGGGCGGTGTAGGCGGTGCCTACCGCCAGGTTCAGGCTGCCCTTCGACTCACGGAACGTGTCCGGATACTCGAGGCGATAATAGGTAATGCATCCGAAATAGACGCCGAAAACAACGAGTTCCGCAAGAATGATGATCCAGAGCCCAGGTTCTCCCGGGACCGTCCGCGGCACGACGCCGGTGCGTAGTTCAGGGGTCGACTCCCTCATCTCTGTCGTCATTTCATGTCCACAAGTTCCGGACGACCGATCTCGGTCAAATACTCTCGATACTCGACATATATGGGCTCGAAAGCCGGCAGCAGACTCAGCAGCTTGATCAACGGACCCGACACCTTGACTTTGCGCGTCGCGAGCGACTTTTTGATGTTCAGCGCGCCGAGCAATAGACGGTGACCATCGTCAGCCGACATCGCGAGCTGGACATCGACGTGATCGACGGCGGCAGCATCGCCCACCCTGACAGGTAGCCCGACTTCCCTCGTCGAGTCGAGCAGAAAACGCGCAGCCGGGTCCGAGTAGACGATGCGAAAACTGCCTATCGATGCCAATTTATCGTTGAGCCCGGTCTCCATCACCCGTTCCAGGAACGGTGTGGCAAGGGCGTAGATCTCTTCCGTCGAACCGAAGATTGTCATGCTGTCGACTCCTCGTCGAACACGTTATTGATGCCCCATGGCCAGGTCGATCAGTTCGTTCGCATCGAGGTCCTCGATGGCTTTGTCGGCCGACGGCTCGGCCGGACCGTGCCCCGCATGCTGGTCGGCCAGCCCACGGGCGATCTCGGCGATGCCCGAGTTCCGAATGATGTCGATCGGCAGCCGACTCAACAGACTCCGCAGATCCGACTCGGAGAGTTCGGTGTCGGTGTCCGTGGTGTGTTGCGGGGTGATTTGGGTCCGCAAGTAGTGAGCGAGCGCTTTGGGTGTGGGGTGGTCGAAGACGATAGTGGCGGGGATCTTCAGGGCAGTGGCCGTCTGGAGACGGTTACGGAACTCGACAGCGCTCAAGGAGTCGAAGCCCAGGCTTTTGAACGGTTCCTCGGGAGGAACGGTCTGGGGTGTGTCGTGCCCGAGGACGATGGCGACCTGACCGCGCACGAACTCCAGAATGAGACGCTCTTGTTCAGTTTCGTTGTGCCCGTGCAACAGTGCCGAGAGCTTGGATTGCTGGGCGCTTCCCTGGTTGCTGGCGCGACGCCGAGACCGCGCGACGAGACGGGCGATGGCCGGCACCGAACCCGACGCGGCGAGAGCCGCGGTGTCGATCCGCGCGGGAACCACCAGGGGATGACCGGAGTCGATCGCCGCGTCGAACATCGCCAGGCCCTCGGCCGTGGTCATCGGCAGAAACCCGCTGCGGGCCATCCTGGCCGAATCCTGATCACCCAAATGCTCGGTGAGACCGGTCTTCTGCTCCCACAACCCCCACGCCAGCGAGGTGCCGGCCAAACCACATCGCTGCCGATAGTGAGCCAACGCATCCAGGAACGTGTTGGCAGCCGCGTAGTTTGCCTGCCCGGGCGATCCCAAAATCCCTGCGGCAGAAGAGAACATGACGAACAGGGCCAGATCGTCCTCGGCGGTCAGCTCGTGCAGGTGCCACGCGGCACCCGCTTTCGTCTCGAGCACCGGTTCCCACGTGTCGACGGTCAGCCCCGAGAAGACGCCGTCACGCAGCACCCCGGCGGCGTGCACCACACCCGTCAACGGATGTTGTTGCGGGACATGCGACAAGACTCCACGCAAGGCGTCGCGGTCGGACACGTCGCAGGCGACCACATCGACGTGCGCACCCAGTACGGCCAACTCGTCGGCCAACTCCGCGGCGCCGGGAGCCTTGGGACCGCGGCGGCTGACCAGCAGAAGGTGCCGCACCCCGTAGTGCTGAACCAAGTGCCGCGCGAAGACCGCGCCCAACGCCCCGGTCCCACCGGTGATCAACACCGTGCCTCGCTCATCGAGTCGGCGCGGGATGGACAGCACGGTCTTGCCCACATGCCGCGCTTGGCTGAGATAGCGATACGCCTCCGGAAGCCGGCGAACATCCCAGGCAGAAGTGTCGACAGGTTCGATGTCCCCGCGCGCGAACATCGCCGCGAGTTCGCGCAACATCTCCCCGAGACGATCCTCACCAACCTCGAACAACACAAACGGCTGATAACTCACACCGGGATGACACCGCGCCACCTCACCCGGATCACGAACATCGGTGCGGCCCAACTCGATGAACCGGCCGCCACGAGGCAACAAACGCAGCGAGGCATCAGTCAACTCACCGGCCAACGAGTTCAACACCACATCGACCCCCTGGCCCCCAGTCGCGTTCAGGAACGCTTCCTCGAACTCCGAGGACCGGGAACTGGAAATGTGACCGTCGTCCAAACCCATCGACCGCAGCACCGGCCACTTCGCCGGACTCGCAGTAGCGAAGACCTCCAACCCCCACACACGCGCCAACGCGATCGCCGCCATCCCCACCCCACCGGTCGCGGCATGAATCAACACCCGCTCACCCCGCTGGACCCCGGCAAGGTCGCGCAACGCGTGAAACGCCGTCAAGAACACCGCCGGAACACCAGCAGCACGAGCGAACGACCAATCTCGCGGAATCGGCGCCACCACACGACAATCCGCAGTCGCAACCGAACCGACACCCTCGAACACACCCATCACCCGGTCGCCCACCGCCACATCCGTGACCCCGGCACCGATCGCCACCACAACCCCCGCGCCCTCACCGCCGATGACCGCGTCAGGGTCTGGATACATGCCCAACGCCACCAGCACATCCCGGAAATTGATCCCCGTCGCGCGCACAGCGATCCGAACCTGCCTGTCCCCCAACTCTTCTGCCGCCACAAACGGTTCCGCGACGAAGTTGTCACCGGTCAACGTTCCCGCGCCCGCGGTCCGCAACCGCCACGAATCCGTACCGCCCGCGCCGATATCGATCACCGACGAACCGTCCATCCGCACCAGCCGCGGCACCTGCACCACTCTTCGGCGCACCGCCGCCTGAGACTCTCCACTCGCCAGCACCGCCGCAACGGCCCACGACATGTCGTCCCAGTCATCGAGGTCGATCAGCACGACACGATCGGGGTATTCGTTCTGCACCGATCGCAACAAACCCCATACACCGGCATCCACCAGACCCGGCACCGGATCACAACTATCAACGGGCACCGCACCCGACGTCACCACCACAGAGCGGCCGCTCGCGTGACCCTCGTCGGCCAACCACCCCTGAAGCCGCTCCACCACACCCCACACACCGGTGTCCGAGCAGCGCAGCACCCTCACATCCGCAGCCACCGTCAGCTCGACGTCGCCCACATCCAGCGGTTTCCAGTCGACGGTGTAGAGCGTTTCCTCACCGCTGTCGATAGCGCGCAGGTCGCTCAGGGCGATACCGCGCACGGTCAGTACGGCATCGGCAACCGGCTGGCCCACGCTGTCGTGCAAGACGATCCCGACACGGTGATCACCGGTCGAAGACAACCGCGCCCGCAGCTGACGAGCCCCCACGGCGTGGACACGGACCTGTTCCCAGGCGAACGGCAACAACACCTGCCCGTCGGGGACCGGGATGTCGAGGAACCCGATCGCCTGCATCGCCGCGTCCAACAATGCCGGGTGAATCATGAACTCGTCGGCGGCGGCTTCTACCGTCTCCGGCAGGACCACCTCGGCGAACACCTCACCGCCGCGACGCCAGACCGCCTTCAGCCCCTGGAAGACCGGGCCGTAGCGGTAACCTCGCTCGGCGCACAACTCATAGAAATCCCCCACCGGGACCCGGTCGGCGGCGATCGGTGGCCACGTCCCCGCGGCTCCGGCACCGGCTTCGACGGGCTGGCCGGGATCACTGTCCACGACGCCTTGGGCGTGCACCGTCCAGGGTCCCTCGGTGTATTCGGGCCGGGAGAACACCTCCACCCGACGACCACCATCCGCCTCGTCCTCGACAGCCGCCACGACCACGCGAATGTCGACCCCGCCCCGCTCGGGAACCACCAACGGCGCCTGCAACACCAACTCACGAACAACGTTGCAGCCCAACCGATCACCAGCAAACAACACCCACTCCGCCAGCGCGGCTCCCGGCACCAACACCACCGAACCCACCGCATGATCCTTCACCCAGCCATGCGAACCCACCCCCAACCGTCCGGTGAACACCACCTCACCCGACGACGGCGACTCCACCACCGCCCCCAACACCGGATGAGCACACCCACTCAACCCCAAACCACGCGCATCACCAGCACCAGCATCCAACCAATACCGCTTGCGCTCAAAGGCATACGGAGGCACATCCACCAACTCACCACCACCGACCAACACCGACCACTCCACACCCGCACCGAGCACAAACGCTGAAGCCAACGCCTCCAGCACACTGCTCACCGCGTCACGGCGCCGACGCAGCAGCGCGACCGCCACCGGTGCGGTGGTGACTTCGCGAATGAGCGGGGTCAAAGCGCCGGGTCCGACCTCGATCACTCGGGCGTCGGGGTCGTGGTGAGCGAGGGTGTGCATCGAGTCGGCGAAGCGGACCGTCTCACGGACATGACGGACCCAATAATCCCCCGCCCCAAAGCCTTCGGCATGCAACTGCCCGTCCAGATTCGACACGATCCCCACCACCGGCGCCGACACCGTGACCCGCGAAACGATCTCGGCGAACTCGGCGAGCATCGGCCGCATCAGCACCGAATGAAAAGCATGCGACACCGCCAGACGCGTGGTCTTGTATCCCTGCTCACCCAGCCGTGACGCTATATCGGCGACCGCCTCCTCAGGACCCGAAATCACCACCGCCGCAGGACCATTGACCGCAGCCAGACTCACATCGGTGTCCACCAGCAACGGCTGGACGTCTTGCGCACTCGCCCGCACGGCCACCATCGCCCCACCAGCAGGCAGCCGCGACATCAACCGCGCGCGGCCCATCACCAACGCCACCGCGTCGGTCAGATCCAAGACGCCGGCGATGTGAGCCGCAGTGATCTCTCCCAGCGAATGACCCAACACCACATCGGGAGCGATCCCGCACTCCCCGAGCAGGGCACACAGCCCCACCTCCACAGCGAACAAACCCGGCTGCGCATACAGAGTGCTGTCCAGTTCCTCGGCATCAGTACCCCAGATCACCTCACGCAACGGCCGAGGCAACACCGCATCGCACGCCCGCGCCACCGCATCGAACGCGGCGGCGAAAGTCGGGTACCGGTCGTAGAGTTCACGACCCATGCCCAACCATTGGGAACCCTGGCCGGGGAACACGAATACCGTCTTGCCCTCGTTCTCCGCACGTCCGACCACCACGCCGGGTGCGGGCTCACCGTCGATCAGCGTTTGCAGCCGGGACTCGAACTCCTCACGGTTCGCGCCGATCAGCACAGCGCGGTGCTCGAACACCGTGCGCCGCGCCAATGTCGCGGCCACCGCACGCGGTTCGACGTCGGGGTGGTTGTGCAGGAATTCCCGCAACCGCACCGCCTGGGCGGTCAGCGTCGCGGGGCTGCGTGCCGACAACACCCACGGCAGCATCGGGGCCGCTCCGGTGTCGGCGGGCTGTTGCTGTGCTGGAGATGGTGGTGCTTGTTCGAGGATCACATGAGCATTGGTGCCACTGATCCCGAACGACGACACCCCCGCCCGCCGCGGACGACCCGGTGAGAGCCACTCACGACGAGAACTCAACAACCGCACAGTCCCTGCATCCCAATCGATCTCACTACTCGGCGGATCGACATGCAACGTCGCCGGCAACACCCCACAACGCATCGCCTGCACCATCTTGATCACACCCGCCAACCCCGC
>NZ_JARWOP010000333.1 GCF_029868745.1 Nocardia wallacei
CCCCCCCCCCCCCCCCCCCCCCCCCCCCCCGGGGGGGGGCGGGCGGGTGCTCTTCCCGCCCGCCGCCCCCCCCCCCTCCTCCCCCCCCGCCCCCCCCCCAAAAACCCCCCCCCCCCCCCCCCCCCCCAAACCCCGCGACGCCGAAGGCGGCGCCAAAGACACAGCAACCGAGCCACAGGGCGCCGCAAACCCGCCGCGGCGAAGCCGCGGCCAATAAACACAGCTATGGTGGCTCGGGAGGTGAGCCGGAAGGGGGCTCGCCCGAGTGCAGCGAGGACGATGCAGTTGCCAGGTCCGAGGAGGGTGTACCGCGGTTGAGTACCCATGTTCTCCGCTGCAACGGCGCCCCGATGCCGATCGCGCTCGCGTCCCTGCCGACCACGCAGACGGCGGCCATTCCGGAGGGTTCGGAACTGGACGAGCTGCTGCCCGTGCTGGCCGCCGACAGCCTGCCGCGGCTGATCGTGCTGGGCGAGGATGCCGGGCTGGCGGCAGTGCTCACGCATCTGCTGCGCACGGAGCGCTTGGGCGTGGAGATCGGCTATGTGCCGGTGGACCGCACCTACGGTTCGCGCGCCTATCAGACCGGTACCGGTTCCGCGGCCGCCAAGCGCGCGCTGGAGGGTAAGCCGGCCGAGACCCCGCTGATCCGCGACGACACCGGCAAGGTGCTGGTGGGCCGGGCCACGATCTGCGGCCCGAACGGCGGCAAGCTGGAGGGCGAGGCCTACGTCGATGATATCCGGCTGTTCACCGGAAAGGTTGGGGCGCTGCATATCTCGCCGACGTTGGAGCAGCCGGGAGTGCGCGCCACGGCGGTGCGCGGTTTGCGCAAGCGCCGCTGGGTGGCGGGCCGCGCGGTGCAGTTGGGTTCGCCGGGTGCGCTGGTGACGCGCGACGGGATCAGCAGTGACCGAACGGTGCCGCGGTCGAGTTTCTATCGGCATAGCGAGCCCTGGTTGCTGGTCCGATGAGCCGTCCGTTCGGCGCCCGCCGCATGTCGGGTGCGGTGCGCCCGAGCCCGGTGTTCCTGTTGATCATCGTGGTCGCGGTGCTGGGTGGCGCCCTGGCCTGGGATGCCGACGTGTCCTCGACGCGGGCGAAGCTCGGCGTGTTCGTGATGGTGGTGTTCGGCTGGATCGTCAGCCTGTGCCTGCACGAGTTCGGGCACGCGTTCACGGCGTGGCGGGCGGGCGACCGCGAGGTCGAGTTGCGCGGTTATCTGACGTTGAACCCGTTGAAGTACAGCCATCCGGTGTTGTCGATCGTGCTGCCGATCATCTTCATCGCGCTGGGCGGGATCGCGCTGCCCGGCGGAGCGGTCTATCTGCAATCGGGCAGCTTCTCGACGCGCACGCAGCGGATGATCAGCGGCGCGGGCCCGGCGGTGAACGCCGTGTGCGCCGTGGTGCTGTTGCTCGTGGTGCGGCTGTTCGGGTCGTCCACATCGCATCCGGCGTTCTGGTTCGGCCTGAGTTTTCTCGCCTATCTGCAGATCATCGCCACCGTGCTGAATCTGATCCCGGTGCCGGGCACCGACGGGTACGGGATTCTCGAGCCCTCGCTGAGTTATCAGACGCGGCGGTCGCTGGATCAGGTGAAGCCGTGGGGATTTTTGTTGCTGTTCGCGCTGCTGTGGGGAGTGCCGCCGCTGCGGGACGCCTTCTATCAGCTCGTCGACACGCTGTTCGACCTGTCCGGAGTTCCGTGGCGATGGTGGCGGTACGGCAGCAGCCTGACCTGGTTCTGGATGTAAACCCCCCACCAGGTCGGCCACCGAACCGCGCACCATCGCCCGGATCTCCCCCTACTTTCCCCTCCCGGTCGGGCCCCCCCCAAAAGGGGGGTAGAGCCGCCCCCGTAGGGCGGGGGGGGGCCGGCCCCCCCCCCAAAATACCCCGGTGGCCCCCCCCGTCGCGGAGTTAACACCCCCCCCCCCCCCCCCCCCCCCCCGG
>NZ_JARWOP010000334.1 GCF_029868745.1 Nocardia wallacei
GGCTGGTGTTCTTCCTGGCCTACGCCTGGCGTCGCACCCGCCGCCACGACCGCGAACCGGTGTCGGTGGCCTAGGGACGTCCGCGGCCTATGCGCGAAACTGAAGGGATGCCGACCGACGACGGCCGCCCCGGGCCACCAACCCACGCGGCGTCAAACTGGCTTTGGGCCCCCTAAGGGGGGCGGTGGGGCAATCCGGCTAATCGGCCTACACCCCACCACACCCCCCGCCCCCCGGGGCGCGCGGCGCTGGACGAGATCCTGCGCCGCCTGCAGTCCATGTGAAAGCTCCGAGACGAGTGCGAGACGAATGAGTTCAAGTATGACGACGCCGATGGACGTGACCATCAAGCGCACCGAGGCGGTGTTGCGGGAGATCGCGCGCGTCGTGGTGGGCAAACGCGATGAGCTGCAACTGATCATGATCGCGGTGCTCGCCGGCGGCCACATCCTGATCGAGGACCTACCGGGCCTGGGCAAGACGCTCATCGCCCGATCTTTCGCGGCCGCACTGGGTTTGCAATTCACCCGCGTGCAGTTCACTCCGGATCTATTGCCCGCCGACCTGATCGGCTCCACGATCTACGATATGAATTCCGGCCGTTTCAATTTCCGCCGCGGTCCGGTGTTCACGAATATGCTGCTGGCCGACGAGATCAACCGCACCCCGCCCAAGACCCAGGCGGCGCTGCTCGAGGCGATGGCCGAGGGACAGGTCAGCATCGACGGCGAAACCTTCCCACTGCCACAGCCTTTCATCGTGATGGCCACCGACAACCCGATCGAGTACGAGGGCACCTACCCCCTGCCCGAGGCGCAGCTGGACCGCTTCGCCATGCAGCTGCGACTGGGCTACCTGTCCGAGCAGGACGAGACTCAGATGATCCGCCGCCGTCTCGAACGTGGTTCGGTGCCTCCGCAGGTCGGCCAGGTGGTAGACGCGCAGGGCCTGCTGGAGATGCGGCAGGCGGTCGAATTCGTCACCGTGCACCCGGATGTCGTCACCTACGTGGTGGCGCTGGCGGCCGCCACCCGCAACCATCCGCAGGTGGAGGTCGGCGCGAGCCCGCGCGCCGAACTGGATCTGGTGCAGATGGCGCGCGCCCGAGCCCTGCTGATGTCGCGCGACTACGTGGTCCCCGAAGATGTGAAGGCCCTGGCGATTCCGGCCATGTCGCACCGCATCACGCTGCGCCCGGAGATGTGGGTGCGGCGCATCCGCGGCGAGGACGTGATCGCCGAACTGCTGCGCCGCCTTCCGGTTCCCCGCGCAACGGTCACATGAGGCACCGGGATACCAGCTCGGCCGCCGACGCCGAACTACGCTGGCGGCCCGCGCCGCTGGTCTTCATGCTGGCCGCCGCGGCGGCCCCGGCGCTGGCCGTCGCGGTCATGCTCGGGCGGTGGCAGCTGATCGTGTTCGCCGCCCCGATGCTCGGCGTGCTCGCGACCGCGCCGTGGCAGGTGGCGCGCACCAGAATTCAGGTCGACGGCTCGGGTGTGTTGCGCTGCTTCGAATCCGAGGAGGTGGTGATGAATGTCGCCGCCTTCGTGGACGACGGTCACGCCCTACTGCGCTGCCGTCCGAACGAGACCCACGGCCTCGAGGTGCGGGTGGAACAGGCCGTCGACTCCGGCCCGGCCCCGGCGGGCCTGCGGCTGGCGCTGTCGACCGCGCGCTGGGGCCGCTATCCGGTGTCGGTGCGGGTCACCGCGCTGAGCCCGGCGGGCCTGGCGGTAGCGTCGGTGACCCTGCCGGCCGGTGACGTGCACGTGTATCCGATCGCCGACCCGCAGCGAATGAAGTTGCCGCGCACCGACTATCCCGAACGCATCGGCACCCACCTGACCCGGCGGCACGGGCCGGGCGTGGAATACGCCGACATCCGCGCCTACGCGCCGGGCGATCAGCTGCGCACGGTGAACTGGCCGGTCAGCGCGCGCCGCGGCCGCCTGTACGTCACCGAGCGGCTCACCAACCGGGCCGCGGATGTCGTTGTGCTGGTGGACACTTCGCAGCAGGCGCCGGGTCCCGCGGCGGATTCGCTGGAACTGTCGGTGCGCGGCGCGGCGCAGGTCGCGCAGTCGGCGTTGCAGGCCGGTGACCGGACGGCGGTGGTGTGCCTGGGGAATGTGCCGCGCTGGCTGCGGCCCGACATCGGCCGCCGCCAGTTCTATCGCATCGTCGACACCGTCCTCGAGGTCGGCGACGAACACATTCCCACCCAGGGCACGCTGGCCCCGCACGCCGCGGTGCCGCTCGGCGCGATCGTGGTGGCGTTCTCGACGCTGCTGGACACCCAGTTCGCGCTGGCCCTGATCGATCTGCGCAAGCGCGGGCACGTCGTGGTGGTGGTGGACGTGCTGCGCGGCGCGCCCTTCTACGAGGACCTCGATCCCACGCTGGCGCGCATGTGGCAGCTGGAACGGACGTCGATGTATCGCGACATGGGCACCGTCGGGGTGGACATCGTGGCCTGGCCGGAGGACACCCGGCTCGATCAGGTGATGCGGTTGCTGCCCGAGCACCGCCGGTTGGTGCGGGTGCGGCGATGACCAGATTTCTCGCGGTGCTGTCCGGACTGCTGCTGACCGCGGCCGTGGCGATCGTGCTGCCGTGGGCGGCGCTCGGCGCGGGCGCGCTGGTGGTGTTGGGCTGGCGGTTCCGGGTGTGCGCGGTCGGGGCCGCACTGGTGGCGCTGGGCGCGCTGGCCTGGGACGACACCGGCGCGCTGGCCGCCGCGGCGACGGGCCTGGTGGCGACCACCTACCTGCTCAACACCGCCACGGTGCACGCGCCAAGCGGCGTGGTGCCGACCACGCTGCCGTCGGTCACCGGCGCGCTGCTGTTCGCCGCCGCCGCGGTCGCCGCCACCTTGGTTCCGGTGCGGCTGGCCTGGGTTCCGCTGGCCGCGCCGGTGCTGGTGATCCTGCTGTACGCGCTGGTCATCCAGGGCCTGACGATCGGGCGGAGTGAGGAGGGGAGCGAACCGGCGGCGGTCCGGGACGGGGCGTGAGCGCCCGGCGTGCACTCGGGGCGGTCCCGCGCCTCATCCAGTCGCCTTGCCATCGCGCCCGTGGGCGACACACTGACGCTGTGTGCCTGGCCACAGCGGACCTTCCGTGACTGCGGCTAAGTACTACGACTTGTAGTGTTGGATCTATGTGGGTTATTCCGATCATTGCCGTTGTCTGTTCCGTCGCCATCGCCATTCTGTTCGCGACGGGTTTCCCGGACGCCGACTGATCATGCCCTGATTCGGGCATGGTGTCCGCCGCCCCGGCGGGATCGATCTCGGTGGCCGCATCGCGCGGCCGCGGACCGTCCCACCGGGGCGCCGGAGTTCCCACAAGTCAGTCCGTGAAGGTGAGCTTCACGTCGCCGAGCACCGGGGCGTTCTCGCGCTCCACCACGGTCGCGGCGATGGTCAACTCGTTGTTGTCCAACCAGATCCGGGAGCGGATCGTCTCCCCGGGGTACAGCACACCCGCGAACCGTCCCCGAAATCCCGTGACCCGCGCGGCATCCGAGTTCAGCACGGTATCGGTGGCCGTCTTGCACACCAGGCCGTAAGTGCACAGGCCGTGCAGGATCGGGTTGGGAAACCCTGCGGCGCGGGCGAATTCGGGATCCGAATGCAGCGGGTTGCGGTCACCGCACAGGCGATAGAGCAGCGCCTGTTGCGGCAATGTCGGCGTAGTGACGTCGAAATCCGGTGCGCGGTCCGGCAATTCGGACTTGGTACTGGGCCCGCGCTCGCCGCCGAATCCGCCCTCGCCCTTGGCGAAGATGGATGAGCGGGCCGTCCACAGCGGATCGCCGTCCGAGCCGGTGACCGTGGTCTCCTGCACGATCACCGCGGCCGCGCCCTTGTCCCAGACCTCGCTGATCCGGCCCGTGCTGGTGGCCTTGCCCGCGGCCGGAATCGGGCGGTGCGTGACGATCTCCTGGCTGGCGTGCACCACCTTGGCCAGGTCGATCTCCACGCCCGGGAAGCTGACCTTGGGCGGATCGGTCATCCGCAGCGTGTGCGCGACGGTCGCGAACGTCGGCAGCACCTGCGGCTCGCGATCGTCGAGATAGCGCAGTTCGCCCGGGTCCGTCCAGCGGGCGCCCGCACCCAGGCCCAGGTGGTAGAGCTGCACGTCCGACGGCGTCCACGCGAACTCCTGCGTCGGAAGTGCCGCGCCCAGTGCGACTTTCGGATCAATCGGCATTGTTCTCCTCGAGGCCTCCCCGGGGCCCCCGGGGGGGGGGGGGGGGGGGCCCCGCCAAACCCCCCCCGCCCCCCCCGGGGGCCGGAGGGCCCGTGGGGGGGGGGGGGGGGTGAGGGCGGGCGCAGATAACGATGGGTGAGGGCGGCCCCGCGGGG
>NZ_JARWOP010000335.1 GCF_029868745.1 Nocardia wallacei
TACCCCCCCCCGCTCTTCCTAAAAACCACCACCCTGCTAACTACCCCCACGATCCTGCTAATAACCGCGGCCTTGGTAACTACCGCCCCGATCCTGCCAAAAACCACGACCCTGCGAGCTACCGCCACGGTCCTGCGAAAAACCACGACCCTGCGAGCTACCACCGCGGTCCTGCGAAAAACCACGACCCTGCGAGCTACCACCGCGATCCTGCGAAAAACCACGACCCAGCGAGCTACCACCGCGATCCTGCGAAAAGCCGCGGCCCTCCGAGCTACCGCCCCGGTCCTTCGAATAACCGCCGCGCCCTTGGGGATTGCCGCCGCCCGATGCTCCCCCGCGGCGCGGGAAGTCGCTCCGATCGGATCGATCCGAACCCGACCGTCCCCCGAAACCGCCGCGATCGTCCTGGCCCGCGCTGTAGCCGCGGCCTTGCCGATCCGAGCTGCCGCGTCCGGAGTAGCCACCGGTTCGGTCTCCCCGTGCCGAGTAGCCGCCGGCATCCCCGCCGCGTCCCGAGTAACCACTGTCCTTGTCTCCGCCGCGCCGGGAGTAACCGCCGCTGTCCCCACCGCGCCCGGAGTAGCCACCGCTCTTGTCCCCGCCACGGCCCGCGTAGCCGCCGCCGTCTCCGCCACGGCTGGAGTAACCGCCGCCGGTGTTCCCGCCGCGGCCGGAGTAGCCGCTTCCGCTGTCGCCGCGGCGACCGTAATTTCCGCCGGAGCCTTCGCCCCCGCGGCTGGAGTTTCCGCTGGGGCCGTCGCCCCCGCGACCCGAGTAGCCGCCGCGGCTTTCCCCGCGTGCACCCTGGGCGCCGCGCCCACGGGCGGAACCACGCGGTGGTTCGGCGCTACGTTTTCTGCGATCCGGTGTGCCATCTCGGCGAGCGGGTGTATTCACGTTGTCCTGTCAATCTTGTGAGCCGAGGTCGATGTCGGCCTCGGCGGGTTTCCTCAGCTTGGTGTACCGAGGGTCGGTGTCCAGGCTGTCGTTGATCTCGTCGATCAGGTCGACGCCCGGCAGCAGGGGCGCCAACGACGGCAGTTCCGTCAGCGACGCGAGCCCGATGCGTTCCAGGAACAGCTCGGTCGTGACGTACAGGGTGCCGTTGGTCTCCGGATCGGTCCCGGCCTCGGCGATGAGGCCGCGTGCCACCAGGGTCCGGATCACGCCGTCGACGTTCACTCCACGCACGGCGCTGACCCGTGCTCGCGTAACCGGTTGACGATAGGCGATGACCGCCAGAGTCTCCAAAGCGGCCCTGGTGAGTTTCGACCGCGCCCCGTCCAGCAGCATCCGCTCGACGTACGGCGCGAAGTCGGTTCGAGTGTAGTAACGCCACCCATCGCCCACGAATCGCAGGTCCATACCGCTGCGCCGCGCCGTCAACTCCGCCGACATCTCCCGCAACGCCGACTGCACCCGTTGCTCACTGTCGTCCAGCGCCGAAGCCAGCAAGTCCACCGGCGCCGGCGCGTCCACGATCAACAACATCGCCTCCAACGCCGCCCGGAACTCCTCGTCATCGAGAATTTCGGGCACGCCTTCCCGGTCCTCATCCGAGATCCCGACCGCGCTACCGTTCCGCCCGCGGTCCTCACCATCAAGGTCGACCGCCACCTCACCCGCATCACCGGAATCGACACGCGACTCCGCCCCGACACCCACCTCCACGTCAGCATGCGCCTGCGCCCCCACATCAACGCTCGCTTCGGTAGCCGCCATGTCGGCACCGGCATCACTCGCAGCAGCGGTACTGGTACCCACAGTCGTATCGGTGCCCGCGGCACGCACAAGTTCTGCCGCGATCTCCCCCGCGGTCTGCCGGACAGGTGCGGAAGTCCGATCCGCGTCGGCGGGGTTGATGGCCTCGCTGTCTTTCGTCACCCGTAGTCCTCGTCGATTGTCAGCGGTTGGGCGGGCTGGTCCTCCGGTTCACCGACCCAGCTGACCGCCAGTGGCCCGAGCGGGTCGGGCTGGTCGAATTCGATCGTCTTGCCTCGGTACAGCTCCAGCAGCGCCAGGAAACGGGCGACGATCTGGATCGGTACGTCGCAGTCGGCGCACAGTTCGGGGAAGGTGGTCCAGCCGCCCACCCCGCGGGTCTTCAGCATCTCCAGCACCAGCGCGGCCTGTTCGGCCACCGAGATGGCGTGGGCGTGCAGATGGTCCAGCCCCACCTTCGGCGTCGGCCGTGGCCGGAACGCCGCCGCGGCGACCTCGGCGAAACCGGCGGCGTCGACCCCCAGCGTAACGTCCGGCAGCAGCTCCAGGAATCGCTCCTCCAGCGACACCGCCCGCGGATACCTCCGCAGCGCCGCCTGCTCCAGCTCCCCCAGCAGCTCGGCGACCTGCTTGAACGCCCGGTATTGCAGCAACCGCGCGAACAGCAGGTCGCGGGCCTCCAGCAGTTCCAGATCGTCCTCGTCGGCGACCTCGCCGGCGGGCAGCAACCGCGCGGCCTTCAGATCCAGCAGCGTCGCGGCCACCACCAGGAATTCGGTGGTCTGGTCGAGGATCTTGTCCGCGCGCAGCGTCGGGTCGGCGTCCAGGCTCGCCGTCAGCACCTTGGTGTAGGCGATGAATTCGTCGGTGACCTGATGCAATGCCACCTCGGTGACGTCCAGCCGACGCTGGCTGATCAATTGCAGCAGCAGGTCGAACGGACCCTCGAAGTTGCTCAGCCGCAGATGGAATCCGGTCGATCTGTCCGGATTGTCCGGTGCGGCCGAATCATCGGCGGAACTCGGCGAATCCTGATCCGGGGCGGGCAAGTCCTGAACTGCTGGCTGGACGGTCTCCGTCACCGGCCCGACCGGTGGATGACTTCCCGTGCCATCGCCCTATACGCTTCCGCGCCAGCGGATTTCGGTGCCCAAGTGGTGATCGGCTCACCGGCCACGCTGGCATCCGGGAAGCGCACGGTCCGGTTGATCACGGTGTCGTACACCAGGTCACCGAACACCTCGACCACCCGGGACATGACCTGCCGCGAATGCAGCAATCGCGCGTCGAACATGGTGACCACGATGCCGGACAGGCTCAGTCGCGGGTTCAGCCGGTCCCGTACTTTCTCCACGGTGTCGGTGAGCAGCGCCAGCCCGCGCAGCGAGAAGTATTCGCACTCCATGGGAATGATCACGCCGTCGGCGCAGGCCAGCGCGTTGACGGTGAGCAAGCCCAGCGACGGCTGGCAGTCGATGAGGATGTAGTCGTAGCTGCCCCGCAGCGACGCCAGCGCGCGGCCCAGGGTCTGTTCCCGGCCGACCTCGTTGACCAGCTGGATCTCCGCGGCCGACAGGTCGATATTGCTGGGTAGCAGGTCCATGTGGTCGACCTTGGTCTTCATCAGCACATCGCCCGCGCCCGCGCGGCCGCCGACCAGCAGATTGTGCACAGTGAGGTCGAGATCGTGGTGCGCGACGCCCAAGCCCGCCGATAACGCGCCCTGCGGATCCAGATCGACCAGCAGCACGCGGCGCCCGTACTCGGCCAGCGCGGCACCGAGATTGATGGTGGAGGTGGTCTTGCCGACGCCGCCCTTCTGGTTGCACATGGCGACGATCAGCGCCTCGCCCTCCCCGGTCACGGGCGGAGGTTCCGGAATTTCGCGCAAGGGGCGACCGGTCGGGCCGAGTTCCGTGCCGTCCGCCACGATGTCCTTCGCCTCCCACAAGGTTTGGGCCGCCTGCTCGATGCGCGAGCCTGGCCGGGTCTGTGAAAGCGGTTCTGCCGCAGCTCTGATCGGCGGTTCGGCCGCGTCGGCTGTCGTCATATCCGCTGCTCCTTCAATTTTCCTGCCCAAATGCCCCGCCGAGCGCCGCGGGAAGTCTTTCCCACCCGACGTCACCCAGGGTCGCATCCAGACCCCATAGACGCTACCGCTTGTGAGCGCAAGACCTATGCTCGGACACGCTCTGTGAGCATGCCCGCAACATGGTCCGGCATCGAGTGTGAACATGAATACCGCATCGGAGTCAACACTAATCGTGGCCGCGACCGGCACCGACCGATTCCGGGAGGAGAGACCGGCCGGTCCGTGAGATCAGTCGGCAATCTCCTGCGGCGGCACGATCCAGTCGGGAATGTCCTCGCCGGTGTCCGCCGCGTCGGCGACCGCGCGCTGGGGAAATCCTTGCGGCGCGGCCGGACCGGGCTTCGTGACCGCGCCGTCGACGAGCAGGTCCCAGCGAAAGTGCAGGTCGCTCACGGCGACGGTGGCGAGGTTACGGGTGAATTCGGTGAGATCCTCAGCGTCGCGGCGGGAGGTGCCGACGAGCCGGAACCCGGTGTCGGGCACGTGCTCCGCCGCACGGGATCGGGCGGTGAACAGATTCTCCTGTACCGCCAGCGCGAGCATCGGGTTGTCGGCCAGTTCGACGAACAGGTCCGCGCTGTCCGCGGCGGCCATGGTGGCCTGGTCGAACCGCACCCGGTTGCGCAGGTTCAGGAACCAGAATTCCGCCTGCGGCAGGCCCGGCGGCATCCGGCCGCCGATGGTCGAGGCGAACAGCGGCATATCGGAGTCGTTGAAGGTCCACTCGTACAGGTGCTTTCGCACGCCCTCGACGGCGATCCGCCGATAGGGCGCGACGACGTCGGTGTGCGCCGGATAGTCGACGCGGATCTCCTTGGCGAATCGCGCGCTCGCCCGGACGGATTCGATGACCTCCAGCACCGCCGCCCGGTGACCCGAGACCGCGACGATATTGGGCGAGTTCACCACCGACAGTTTCAGCCAGCCGATATTGCGGGCGATGAGCGACTCACAGGCGGCGACGTCCACCCCGAGCACGGCCATCGTGTAGCCGCGCGGTGCGTGCTCGGCGATGAGGTCGGCGCGCACCTTCGTCGCCACCAGCGCGTCGCGCACGGTGCACATGCCGCACACCACGGCCGCCGCCAGCTCGCCCTGGCTGTGCCCGATCGTCACCGTCGGAGCGACGCCGGCCGCCAGCCACATCGCGGCCAGCCCGAGGGTGTGCATGAACAGCGCCGGTTGCAGCACGCCGATGTCGTCGGTGTACTGGTCGTCCTCGACCAGTAGATAGTGCAGCGGCTCGGGTGCTCCGAGTTCGTCGCCGAGGATGACCGCGCACTCGTCGACGCGGGCGCGGTAGGCCGCCGAGCGGTCGTAGTAGATCCGGCCCATGCCCGGCCGCTGGCTGCCCTGCCCGGGGAACACGAATCCGGTCCGCTGTGCGGTGGCCGGCCCGTCGCCGCGCACGACGGCCGGGTCGGCGTCGCCGGACACCGCGGCGTCCAGGGCGCGGCGCAGATCCTCGCGACCGGAGACCATGGCGAGCGCCCGGTGCGGCCGTACCGTACGGGTCCGCAGCAACGCCGCGGATATCTGATCGGCGCCCGCGTCGGGATGCTCGTCGAGATAGCCGCGCACCGCGACGGCTTCACGCATCAGCAGGTCGGAGTTCTCGGCGGAGAGTACGACGGGAATCCGCCCGTCCGGCAGCCTGTAGCTGGAAATGATTCTGCCTCCTGATCCGCCGCGAGCTAACCCGAGGAAACAATATGCCACAGGCCCGGTACCGGGATTCGCCAGTCCGGGTAACTTGAACTTCCGTTGAGATTCGGTCCGGGTCACCTGGCTCGCGGGTGCGCGGTCGCCCACACCTCGTGCAGAGTGTTCACCGTGACGAGCGTGTAGATCTGGGTGGTCGTCACCGATGCGTGCCCCAGCAGTTCCTGCACCACCCGGACGTCCGCACCGCCGTCGAGCAGGTGCGTCGCGAACGAATGCCGCAGGGTGTGCGGCGAGACCGTGGCGCCGATGCCCGCGCGTTCCGCCGCGTCCTGCAGCACCTGCCAGGCGCTCTGCCGCGACAGCCGGCCGCCGCGGGCATTGCAGAACAACGCCGGATTTCCCTTGCCGCGCAACGCCAGTGCGGGCCGGCCGCGGACCAGGTAGGCGTCCAGGGCCGCCAGCGCCGGGCGGCCGATCGGGACCATGCGCTGCTTGCCGCCCTTGCCGTGCAGCACGACCGCGCGGTCCGCGGTGTCGATGTCGTCGACGTCGAGCCCGACGACCTCGGAGATGCGGGCGCCGGTCGAGTACAGCAGCTCGAGCAGGGCGCGATCGCGCAGACCCCGCGGTCCCCCGTCTGCCTGCCCGGTACCGCCGGCCGCCTCCAGCAACCGCGAAACCTGGTCGTATGGAAGGGCTTTCGGCAATCGGCGGGCGGGGGCCGGCGGTTTGACCGCGTGCGCGACATCGCCCGCGGTGATGCCCTCGGCCGCGGCGAACCGGTGCAGCCCGCGCACCGCGACCAGGCCCCGGGCGGCCGAGCTGGCCGCCAGCGGCGGGTGTCCGTCGCCCCCGGCGCGCAAGGCCACCACGAAGTCGGCGATATCGCTCTCGGTGACCCGGTCCAACCCGTCGATCTCGCGCCGCGAGAGAAACTCCCGATACCGTTCGAGATCGCGCCGGTAGGCGCTGAAGGTGTTGCGCGCCGCGCCGCGCTCGACCGTCAGATGGTCGAGGTACGCCTGGATCTGCCGCTGCAACACCCGTCGCTCCCTACTGCCGCGTCCCCCGGTGCGGCTGGACATCCACGGGTCACATCATGGCAGCAGCACCCGGCTCCACGCCGGACGAGACACGCGTCCGCCCACCCCTACAGACTCAGGGCGGCCCGCAGCCGGGTGTCCAGCGCGTCCATTTCGTCGGCGGACAGCTCACCGGCCAGTTCGGCCAGCCACACCCGGTAGACCCGATGGAACTCGAGCGCGTCGGCCCAGCCGTGGCAGGTGTGGATGGTCAGCACGTGCCCCGGGTCGTCCTCGGCGAACGGGACGACATGCAGCCAGCGGTACGGCGAGGTGATCACCGCCGGGTCCGACACCACCACCACGGTGGTACGGCGCGGCGCCGGGGTGCCGTCGGGCAGCACCGGCGCGTACCGCCAGACCTCACCGCGTCTCATACGACCTCTCGCGCCCGGGCGGCCACCCGCGGATCCAGGGTGACCGACACCGGGTTCGCCTTGCGCATACCCACATGCATACCAGAGCGGCGCGAGACCAGGAACCCGGCGGCAACCCGGATCTGCGAGATTCGGATTGCATGAGTCGCATGCGCTTTCACCGTCCGGGCCGGACACCGACCGGTTCCGTTACTCCGCGGCGCGCGCCGCCTGCTCGGTCTTGCGTCGCAGGAACGCCGTCGGCATCCCCGGCCACGGCGCGTCGGCCGGGCGCAGCGGAATCTCCCGGGCACGCGCGGTGGACAGCGCCAGCACGCCCGCCACCGCGGTCGCGTTGACGATCTCACCGGCGAGCGCCGCGCGCACTGCCGCGTCCAGCGGCAACCGCACGATCTCGATGTCCGCCTCCTCCAATTCCGGCTCGGGACGGTCGGTTTCGTGCAGTCCGGTGGCGAGATAGATGCGCAGCGATTCGTCGGTGAAGCCCGGCGACAGAGCCACATCGACCAGCACCGACCACTCCCGGGCGGCGAGGCCGGTCTCTTCGGCGAGTTCGCGGCGGGCCGCGGCGAGCGGATCCTCGCCGGGCTGGTCGAGCAGGCCGGCGGGCAACTCGAGCAGGCGGCGGCCCACCGGGTGCCGGTACTGGTTGATCAGCACCACGTTGCCGTCGTCGTCCAGCGCGGCGACGGCGACGGCGCCGTGATGCTCGATCACCTCGCGTTCGGCGACCCGCCCGCCCGGCATCGCCACCTGGTCCAGCCGCAGCGCCAGGATCGCACCCGAGTACACCGTGCGGCTGGCGACCGTCTCGAAGTCGTGGCTGCCGGGAGTCGCGGTCACCGGGCGACCCGCTCCCCCTCGTCGACGGTGATGTCACCCTCGATGTCGACCGGAAGCCGTTCGGCCGCCTTGTATTTCAGCGCGGCGTTGACCAGCCCGGCGAACAGCGGATGCGGGCGGGTGGGGCGACTCTTCAATTCCGGATGCGCCTGGGTGGCAACGAAATACGGGTGCCGGTCGGCGGGCAGTTCGACGAACTCGACCAGATGCCCGTCCGGGGAGGTGCCGCTGAACCGCAGGCCGCTCTGGGCGATCTTGTCGCGGTAGGCGTTGTTCACCTCGAAGCGATGCCGATGCCGCTCGGACACCTCGGTAGCTCCGTACGCCTGCGCCACCACCGAATCCGGTTGCAGCACAGCGGGATACGCGCCCAGCCGCATGGTGCCGCCGAGGTCCGCCTCCCCGGCCACGGCCTGCTGCTGGTCGGCCATGGTCGAGATCACCGGGTGCTCGGTGTCGGGCTCGAACTCGGCCGAGTTCGCGTCCTCCAGACCGACCGAGCGGGCCGCCTCGATCACCATGCACTGCAGCCCCAGGCACAGTCCGAGCAGCGGAATGCCGCGGGTGCGCGCGTAGTGGATGGCGCCGACCTTGCCCTCGATGCCGCGGATGCCGAACCCGCCCGGGATGAGCACGGCGTCCACATCGTGCAGGTGCTGCTGGGCGCCGGCGGGCGTCTCGCACTCGTCGGACTGGACCCAGCGGATATTCACCTTCGCCTTGGCCGCGAAGCCGCCCGAGCGCAGCGCCTCGGTCACCGACAGGTAGGCGTCGGGCAGATCCACGTACTTGCCGACCAGCGCGACGGTGACGTGCTCGCGAGGATTGTGCACCCGGTCGAGCAGATCGCCCCACACGGTCCAGTCCACGTCGCGGAACGGCAGGCCCAGCTTGCGCACCACATAGGCGTCCAGGCCCTCGCGGTGCAGCACGCGCGGGATGTCGTAGATCGACGGCGCGTCCGGGGTCGAGATGCAGGCGTCGACGTCGACATCGCACATCAGGGCGATCTTGTTCTTCAGCCCCGGCGGCACCTCGCGATCGCAGCGCAGGATCAGCGCGTCGGGCTGGATACCGATGTTGCGCAGCGCGGCGACGGAGTGCTGGGTCGGCTTGGTCTTCAGCTCGCCCGACGGCGCCAGGTAGGGCACCAGGGTGACGTGCAGGAAGAAGACGTTCTCCCGCCCCACCTCGTGCCGGATCTGCCGGGCCGCCTCCAGGAAGGGCTGCGACTCGATATCGCCGACGGTACCGCCGATCTCGACGATCACCACGTCCGGGACCTGGCCGTACAGATCCGGGCCGACGGTGGCCAGCACCCGGCTCTTGATCTCGTCGGTGATGTGCGGGATCACCTGGACGGTGTCGCCGAGATACTCGCCGCGGCGTTCCTTGGCGATCACCGACGAATAGACCTGACCGGTGGTGACATTGGCGTCCTGCGACAGATCCCGGTCGAGGAAGCGCTCGTAGTGGCCGACGTCGAGATCCGTCTCCGCGCCGTCCTCGGTCACGAACACCTCACCGTGCTGGAAGGGGTTCATGGTGCCGGGATCGACGTTGAGATAGGGATCGAGCTTCTGCATCGTCACGCGCAGACCGCGCGCGGTGAGCAGTTGGCCGAGGCTGGAGGCGGTAAGTCCCTTACCCAGAGAGGAGGCGACACCACCACTGACGAAGATGAGCTTGGTGGCAGTCTGATGGGGAGAGAGCGCCGGAATCCGTGATTGACCCACGGGACTTCACGTTAACACGAAAAACGCTTGCGAAGCGCACGCCACGCGAGGTAGCCGCGGGATGGCTGGCACTTCTTTCGTCACTTCCGCCCCACCCGGCGCTGCGGGCACATCGACCCCGCCTGCCCCGGCAACGGCCGGGTCGGCAGGGTCGTCAACGCCCCTCCACACGATTGTCCGGATGTGTGCCGCGCGAGGCCCCGAGCGTCACTGCGGCGCGGCGGCGACGGTCAGCGAACTCGCCCGGTCCCCCGTGCCGTAGCGGCCGATCACGCCGTTCAGCTGCTCGCCGAGCGCGAGTGCCGTTGTGACGCGGCCGATCTCGTAATCGACATTGTCGACCGTGGTGACCGCCGCGCCGAGCTGGGAATCGCCGCGCACGACGGCGATCGGGCCCGACCCCGCGGCGGCGCCCGACCGTCCGGCCAGCACCACACCGGCGGCGCGCCCCTTCAGGCCCCCGGCGAAACGGCCGACGATCGACCCGCGGTTGTTCTCGTCGGCCCGCGCGCCGTCGCCGGTCACCACCACGGCGAGCTGCGCGGGGTGCACCGTGTCGGCGGTGAGGAACCCGCCGCCCCGCAGCGTGTCGAGGATCAATCCGCGTTCCTGATCGGTGGCGCGGGGCTGCCCGCTGCCGGGATCGGTGAGCAGTGCCACGCCCAGCAGGTCGCCGGCCAGGCTGCCTTGATCGACGGCTCCGGTGGGCAGTTGCGCGCCCGCTGGGATCATGTTCGTGAGCGCGGTGCGCAGCCGGTCGCCCTGCCCGGAGTCCACGAACGCGTCGGTCAGCGCGACCTTGCCGCCGACCACCGCGCCGGCCGTCGTCAGCGACTTGGTGACCGCCTCGGCGTCGGCGGCATCGGCGTCGGGCGTGGTGAACACCAGCACCGTGCGGTCGGTCAGCGTCCCGGCCAGCAACCGTCCCGCAGACCGCGCGATGAAGGCGTCTGCGGCCCGTAATCGGTCGGTGAGTTCGCCGTTCTCGGCTGCCAGCGACCCGGCTCGCCGGTCACTCCGGTCGGTCTGCAAGGGGCCGGCGCGCAGTTGTGCGCCCAGTACCACGCCGACCGCGACCGCGAGCAGCACCGCGGCGATCGGAACGGCGTGCCGTCGTAGCGAAATCACCTGTCCCCCTTACAGTTTTCGGTCCAGCAGTCCTCGCGCCCAGGATTCGGCGTGCTGCCAGGTGTCGCGCGCCCAGTCCAGCGCCGCGCCGCCGGTGTGCTGCGAGACCAGCAGGGCCACGATCAACGCGATCAGCGCCGCCAGCACCAGCAGTGCCGCCGCCCAGCCCGAGGTCTGGTGCCGGTACAGCGTCGCGACGGCCTTCGCGTCCATGAGCTTCGACCCGGCCTTGAGCCTGGTCAGGAATGTCGCCGGGTTGGATTCGCGGCGGCTGCGGTCGAAGAAGTCGTCCAGCGAGGCGGCCGCGCCGCAGGTGACGATGAGCGACGCGCCGTGGTGGTCGGCGAGCAGCAGCGCCAGATCCGTCGCCGAACCCGACGACGGGAACGTGGTGGCGCCGATGCCCAAATCCTGGATGCGCTCCAGGCCCTTGGCGTGCCCGTCGGTGTCGGCGGGCAGGATCACCTCGGCGCCGCACTTCAGCGTGGTTGCGGTGATCTCCTCGGGATCGCCGACGATCAGGTCCGGCCGGTAGCCGCAGCGCGTCAGCGTGTCGGCGCCGCGGCCCACCCCGACCAGGATCGGCGCGTACTCCTTGATGAAGGGCTTGAGCGATTTCAAATCGTCTCGATGGTCGGACCCGTCGGCGACCACCACGACATGCCGCTTGCGCATGGATAATTCGAGGTCCGGCATGCCGAGACCGTCGATCAGCAAGGCACTTTCGGTGCGGACGAACTCGATCGTGTTGCCCGCGAACGCTTCCAGGTGGTCGGCCAGGCCGTTGCGGGCGGCGATCATGCGCTCGGCGATCGCCGATTCGGTCAACTCGATGCCCTCGACCAGTGCTTCCGGCACCTTCTTGGTGAGCCGGTCGGCGTAGACGACGCCCTCGTCGACCCGGACCTTCACCCCGTCCTTGATCTTGGTGAAGACGTCCGAGGACACCGCGTCCAGCAGCAGAATCCCGTTGGCCACCAGCACTTCCGGGCCCAGATTCGGATAGCGTCCGGAAATCGACGGGGAGGCGTTCACGACGGCCACCACGCCCGCCTCGACCAGCTGGTCGGCGGTGAGCCGATCCAGATCCATCTCGTCGAGCACCACGACGTCGCCCGGTCCGACCCGTTTGAGCAGACGCCGGGTGTTGCGGTCGACCCGGGCTATCCCGGACACACCGGGCAGCGTTTCGGTGCTTCTCGACAGCAGTGCCAGCATCTTCATGACGTCCGATGATGAGCCCAAACCCTCAACCCGTGGTGGAGGCGCGCCGATTTCCGCTACCTGATTCGTCACAGTGATGCCAGCGACGCGCCAGCTACGGGCTCGAGGGGGTACCGATATGCTGTGCCACACGGCACACCGGCGGCCCGCACGGGTACGCACGCTCGAAGGAGAAGTCATGGCAAGCACCACCCTCGACACCGTCGTTCCCGCCCCGCGCGAGGTGGTGTACAAACTGTTCACCGAGCGCGACAGCCTCAACGGCTATCTGCCGGTCAAGTTCACCCTGAAGCAGCCCGGCTCGCCCGAGCCCGCCGGTGTCGGCGCCCGCTACCGCGTCGGTCTCGGCGGCGTCGGCATCACCGAGGAGACCACCGAACTGGTCCCCAACGAGCGCATGGCGTACAAGATCGTCGCCGGCGCGCCCGTCCGCAGCCACACCGGCACCATCACCTTCGCCGACGCTCCCGGCGGCGGCACCCTGGTGACCTACCGCATGGACTCCGATCCCAAGGTCCCCGTCCCCGCGGCCCTCACCCAGCTCCTCCTGAAGGGCCTCATCAGCCCGTTCCTCAGCGCCGCCCGCAAGGCCGCCGTCAAGTAGCGGGAGATCCTCAGCTGGCGGCGGGTGTGCTGTCCTTCTCCGTACGGGCGGTCTCCAGGAGTTCTTCGGCGTGGGCGCGGCCGGTTTCGGTGTCGTCCAGGCCGGCGAGCATGCGGGCCAGTTCTTTCACTCGTTCGTCGTTGGTGAGGGCGTGGACGCCGCTGTTGACGCCCTTACCGTCGTCAACCTTGTCGACCACCAGGTGGGTGTCGGCGAAGGCGGCCACCTGCGGCAGGTGAGTGACCACGATGACCTGGTGGGTGCGGGCCAGCCGGGCCAGGCGGCGGCCGATCTCGACCGCGGCGCGGCCGCCCACCCCGGCGTCGACCTCGTCGAACACCATGGTGGCGCCGTGCTCGGAGCTGGACAGCACCACCTCGAGCGCCAGCATCACCCGCGACAGCTCACCCCCGGACGCGCTCTTGCTCAACGGCAGCGACTGCGCCCCCGAGTGCGCCGACAGCCGGAACTCCACCTCGTCGACACCGGCGGCCCCGGCGTGTAATTCCTTGCCGTCCACCGTGATCGGGGCCGAATCCTGGGCCGCGGCGGGCACCGGCCGCACCGCCACCTCGAGCTTGGCGCGGCCCATCGCCAGGCCGGACAATTCGGAACTCACCGCCGCGGCCAGCTTCTTGGCGGCCTTCGTCCGCGCGGCGGACAGCTTCTTCGCCGTCTCGCGCACCTGATCCGCGGCGTTCTCCACCTCGGCGGCGAGGGCGGCGAGGGCCTCGTCGGATACGTCGAGCGAGTCCAGGCGGCCCCGCGCCTCCTCGGCCCAGGCGCGCACACCGTCGATATCGGGCGCGTATTTCCTTGTCAGCGTTTTCAATTCGGCCTGCCGGTTCAGCAGCGAGTCCAGCGCGCTCGGATCCGACGGCAGATCCGACAGATAGGTGCTGAGTTCGGTGGTGACGTCGACCACCACCGAGATCGCCTCGCCGAGCCGCGGCGCCAGCTCCGCCAGCGCCCGATCCTCCGCCGATTCCAGCCGGGCCCGCGCGCTGCCGAGCAGATCCAGCGCCCCCGAGCCCTCACCTGGCGAATCGGCCGGACCGGCCAGCGCGTCGTGCGCCGAGGTCGCCGACTCGCGCAGCGAATCCAGATCCGACAACCGGCGCACCTCGGCGACGATGCGCTCGTCCTCGCCGGGTTCCGGTGCGATGGAGTCGATCTCGTCCAGCGAGTACTTCAGCCGGTCGGCCTCCAGCGCCAGTTCGCGGCTGCGTGCGGTGCGCTCCAGCAGTTCCGCGCGCGCTTGCAGCCAGGTCCGGCGGGCCAGCTGATACTTGCGCAGCAACCCGTCCATCGCCGCCCCGGCGAACTGGTCGAGGGCCCGCAGCTGCTGTTCGGGGCGCTGCAGGCGGAGCTGGTCGTTCTGGCCGTGCACGGTGAGCAGCGGCGCGGTGAAATCGTTCAGCACCGCCGCGGGCACACTGCGCCCGCCCAGGTGCGCGCGCGAGCGCCCGTCGCTGCCGACGGTCCGCACGGCGATGATGCTGCCGTCGTCATCGCGTTGCGCCCCAGCCGATTCCAGTACCTTCTCGACCTCGTCGCGGGCGCCGTCGTGCACCTCGTCGACGGTGAACCTGCCCTCCACGACGGCCCGCGCGGCGCCCTGGCGCACCCGGCCCGCGTCGGCGCGCGCCCCGC
The DNA here is from genome assembly GCF_029868745.1 of Nocardia wallacei. Classification (GTDB taxonomy): domain Bacteria; phylum Actinomycetota; class Actinomycetes; order Mycobacteriales; family Mycobacteriaceae; genus Nocardia; species Nocardia wallacei_B. The sequence continues at coordinate 14,130 of NZ_JARWOP010000335.1, forward strand.
CGAGCAGGTGCAGGCTCGTCACCACCATCGTCTTGCCCGCGCCCGTCTCGCCGGTCAGGCAGGTCAGCCCCGCGTGGAATTGCGCTGTGGCGGTGGAAATGACGCCCAGGCCGTCAATCCTGATCTCTGTCAGCACTCGTGCTCTCCGTTCGGCCCGACCGCTCCGGCGACCGACCTCGCCAGCCGGTCACGGGCAGTTGGAATTTGCGCACCATCCGGTCGGCGAAGGGCGCGGAATCCAGCCGCACCCAATGCACCGGCTCGGTCCCCCGCACCGCCTCGAACCGCCCGCCCTTCGGCAGCGCGAGCGTGCGGCGGCCGTCCAGGAAAACGATCGCGTCATGGCCCGTCGCCACGGTTTCCACCGCGATGCGCGACTCCGGGCTGGTCACCAGCGGCCGCGCGAACAGGGCGTGGGCGTTGCTCGGGATCACGAGCAGCGCCTCCAGTTCCGGCCACACCACCGGGCCGCCCGCGGAGAACGCGTAGGCGGTGGAACCGGTCGGGGTCGCGATCAACACCCCGTCGCAGCCGAATTGGGACACGGGGCGGCCGTCGACCTCCAGCACCACCTCCAGCACGCCCATCCGGGCGGCGTTCTCGATGCTGGCCTCGTTCAGGGCCCATCCGCGTTCCACGACTACATCATCGACGCGGACACTGACATCTATCGTCATCCGCCGCTCGATGCGGTAATCGCCGCGCACCACCTGGGCCAGCGCGTCGTCGAGATGCTCGGCCTCGGCCTCGGTGAGAAAACCGATGCGGCCCAGGTTGATTCCCAGCACCGGCACCCGCGCCGCGCGAGCCATCTCCGCGGCGCGCAGGAAAGTGCCGTCACCGCCGAGCGCCAGCACCATCTCACAGCCCGCGGCGGCGTCCGGGCCGTGCGAGACGACCTGCACCGGAAAACCGTCGGGGGTGCCGGTCTCGTCGCAGTCCAGCCGGGTGCTGTAGGCCTCGTCCTCCAGCAGGCGCAGCCCGATTCCGGCGTCCTCGAAGATCTTCGCCATCCGGTGCGCGGTCTCGGTGAGTTCCGGGCGGCCGGGATGCGCGACGAGCAGGATGTCCCGTTTCACTGTGGCCCCTCCTCGACCGCCCGCCGCACCAGCGCCGCGACATCCTGCTCCGCGACGTGGCCGCCGATTTCCTTGCGCAACCACAGGAAGTATTCGACATTGCCGGACGGCCCGGGCAGCGGGCTGGCCACCACACCGTGCGTCGCCAGCCCGAGGTTCGCGGCCGCGGCCGCCACCTCGCGCACCGCCTCGGCCCGCAGTTCCGGATCACGCACCACGCCGCCGGAGCCTACTCGCTGCTTGCCCACCTCGAATTGCGGTTTCACCATGGGCAACAGGTCCGCTCCGGGCGCGCAGCACTGCGCCAAGGCCGGCAGGACCAGCCCCAGCGAGATGAACGACAGATCGGCGACCACGAGTTCGACAGTCCCGCCGATCGCGTCGGCCGTCAACGACCGCACATTGGTGCGATCGTGAATCCGTACCCGGTCGTCGTTCTGCAACCGCCAGATCAGCTGGCCGTAGCCGACGTCCACCGCCACCACCTCGCGAGCGCCCCGCGCCAGCAGCACATCGGTGAAGCCGCCGGTCGAGGCGCCGGCATCGAGGCAGCGCCGTCCCGAGACGGTGACGCCCTGCGGTTCGAACGCCGCGAGCGCGCCCAGTAGTTTGTGCGCGCCCCGCGATGCCCACTGCACCTCGTCGGGTTCCTCGCGCACCAGCAGCGGGATACCCGGTTCCACGGCCGTCGCGGGCTTGGACGCGACCGTGCCGTTGATCAGGACGCGGCCCGCGCCGATCAGCTCGACCGCGTGCTCCCGCGACCGCGCCAATCCGCGGCGAACCAGTTCGGCGTCCACCCGCGCGCGCCTGGCCAACTCAGATCTTGTCCACCGTCGCCAGGGCCTGGACCAGCACCTCGTGTGCCTGCTCCAGGATGCGGGCCCGCCGGGTGATGTCGGTGCCCGCGTTCGCCGAGGTCGGCAGCGCGGCCGCCAGGCCCGCCGACTCCGAACTGCGCGCTCCCGCAGACAGTTCCGCCAGCAGGGCATCGATCTCCGTGCGCACCTGCTGGGGGTCGGCGAACTCCGCGGGGTTCGCGCCCCCCACATGCTGACCGGGCAGCGGAACGCCCGGGCGGGGCCCGTGCGACCCGGATTCGTGCGGACGAGACATCGGGGTAGTCATGGTGCCGACAACGCTACCGGAATTCGGATTCGAACACGCGTTCCGACCGGGATTCCGGGCGTGCCTCCGCGAATCACGTTCGTGCCGGCGCCAGAGTCAGAGCGATCCGACCCAGGTCGAGGCGACGGTGCCCAGTTCGTCGCTCGTGTGCGCTACACGCACTGGGGCGGGGTGACGATCGGCGGCGGGTTCATATCGCAGGTCCCAGGAAGGTCCGTCGGTGCGCTGTCGAAGTGGGGCAGGAATGCGGCCGGCGCGGCGAACAGCAATGCTGCTGCCGTGCAGAACAGAATTCCCTTCGGATTCGCCATATGGCGGACATTATGTTCCACGCCGGCGCGTCGATATCCGGAGCAAATATTTCTGCGCAATACGCGCATGTCAGAACGGGAATTTTTCGTCCGGACCGGATATCCGCGAGATCGTTCGTGACAAATGTCCGATGACGTCCGGACCGGATATCCCATCCGTGCTGTTCGGGCTGCATTCGAGCAGTTCACCACCCCTGAATCGGTTGCCCGCCCACAATGCCGCCTCTACTGTCGGGGAGCAGATGTGTGGCTTTCGGGAGGAAACATGACGGATTTCGGTCCGGACAATTCTGTGCGTGCGACAGGGGACGATTTTTCGGTGACATTCTCCTCGCTCGCATGGATTTCCGCGCTGCCCGTCGAGAACGTGCCGGTGGAATCGATATCGCTCGAGAATGTGCAGCGGGTCCGTGGCACGACGAGCGGCACCCACGTGAATCTCCTCGCGGAGCTGGCCGAGGGACTACCGCCCATTCTGGTGCATCGGGCGACGATGAGCGTCGTGGACGGGGCGCACCGGCTGCAGGCGGCGGTCGCCTGCCGCCGGAAGACCATTGCCGTCAGGTTCTTCGACGGCACCGCCGCCGACGCCTTCGCGCTGGCCGTGCGGATGAATGTCGCGCACGGGCTTCCGCTCTCCCTGGCCGAGCGCAAGGACGCCGCCCGCCGTTTGATGGTCTCTCACCCGCAATGGTCTGATCGCGTCATCGCCGACACGGTCGGGTTGTCGCACAAGACCGTCGGCGCCGAGCGGAGGTGTTCGAGTGGAGAAAATTCCCACTCGAACAACCGGATCGGCAAGGACGGCCGAATTTGCCGCCGCGAAGTCGCGGAGGGCAGAGTCGCGGCCGCCCGGATCATCGCTGCGCGACCCGATGCGTCACTGCGGGAAATCGCCAAGGAAGCGGGGATTTCGGTCGGTACGGCCAAAGATGTTCGTGACCGCATATCGCGGTCGGAGCCTGTCGTTCCGCGCTACAAGAATATCGGCGCACCCGTTCCTGCGGGCTCCCACGTAGCGCTGGTACCGCAGTCGACCACGCCCGAGCCGTCCGGCATTCACGCCGACCCCGCGACCGCTCGCACCGTGTCGGCGTCGATCCAGAACCACATTCTGCGCAACCTGTACAACGATCCGTCGCTGCGGTTCAACGACCGGGGCCGGCTGTTGCTCCGCCGGATTGCCGCCGCGGTGGTCGACGTCGAATCGTGGGAGCGGATCACCGGCGACATACCGGCGCACTGTCGCGGTTCGCTGGCCAAGCTGGCTCGCGCCAACGCCAGGACCTGGGAAGACCTCGCCGACCGGCTGGAATCGGCGATGATCGCCGACGACGTGGACGTCGCGCTGGGAGGTGGGGCGTGATGTCCGATCCGCACCTGTACCGAGGGCGGCCCTGGGACCGGCCCCTGCTGAATCCGCCGGAGCTGATGGAGCGGCTGCGCGCGGCCGCGGCCCGCCACGCCACGCGAACCGCCATCACCGAGGTGACCCCGCGGGGCGAGCCGACGCGATCCATCAGCTACGCGCAACTCTGGCGGGATATCGAGGAGCGTGCACAACGAATCCCGTCGGCCGAGACCGGGATCGGGGGAACACTGGCCACCTTGGTGGAGAACACGATCGATTCCCTGACGACCGTGTTCGCGATCATCCGGGCCGGCGCCGCGGCGGTGCTCATAGATTCCGCCGAAACCGTCGAACGCCGGACCGAGATGCTGGCCGCCCTGGCCTGTCCGCTGGTGGAGACCACGGACAACGGCAAGGTGGTGCTGCCCCCGGCCCCGCCGCGGGTCGTGACTCCCGAACTCGCGAGCCCCTGGCGCACGGCGGTCGTGGTATTCACCACCGGATCCACTGCGGCCTCGAAACCCGTTGCCCAGAGCGGCTATTCGATAGCGGTCAATGCCGAAGCCGTCGCCCGGCACCACCGGCTCGGTGTGGGTACCACGCTCGTCTGCCCGCTTCCCGTTTCTCACGTCAACGGTCTCGAATTCGGTATCGTCGCCACCCTGCTCGCCGGTGGGCATGCGGTGCTGGTGCATCGTTTCGACCCGCTGCATTTTGTGCGAGTGCTGGAGCAGTTCCGTGCGACCATCGCGACGACGGTTCCGAGCGTTCTGGGCGTCATGGCCGAGACTCGTGGCGGGAGCATCCCGGCCGAACTGCGATATGTCGTCAGTGCCGCCGCTCCGCTGCATGCGGCGACCGTCGAGTCGCTGTGGGACCGCTTCCGGCTACGGGTGGTCCAGGGGTACGGCCTGAGCGAGTGCATGAACTTCGCGACCACCATGCCCACAGATCTGTCCGAGGCGGACTACCTGGCGTTGATGACGAAAACCGAAGCGCCGCCGGTCGGTTCGGCGCTGCCCGGATGCGAGGTGGCGGTGCTGGACGAGCGCGATGCCGAGGTGTCCGAGGGCGAGATCGGCGAGGTCTGCGTGCGCGGCCACTCGATCATGACCGGGTATCTGGGCAACCCGGAGGCGAATGCGGCTGCCCTGCACGGTGGTTGGTTGCGCACCGGGGATCTGGGCAGGTTCGCAGCGGGTCCGGACGGCCGGGCGTATCTCTCGATCACCGGCCGCATCAAACACATCGCGAAGTGTGGCGGGCTGGGTGTTTCGCTGGAGGAGATCGAGCGCGCCGTTCGCCGCCTGCCCGGGGTGCGTGATGCCTGCTGTGTGTCCCGGTCGCATGCCTCGCTCGGCGAGGCGGTGACCCTCTACGCGGTCGTGCGCGGCCCGGGCGAGGGTGGGACCACCTCGGCCACCTTGCGCGAACGCGTCGCCACCGTCGTCGATCCGGGTCGGTGTGCGCTCCGCCTGGTTCTGCTCGACGAGTTGCCGAAGTTGCGTTCCGGCAAGCCCGATCGGGTGACGCTGGCCGGTAGAGCGCGGACCGGCGAGGGTGTGTGCTCATGACCCGGCGGGTGGCCGCGGTGAGCGCTACGCCGGCCGTCGACGCCGCAGTGGAAGACATCTTCGGCACAGCAGAACTCGGCACGGGTCTCACGGTCGCCGGAGTGGCACTCGCCGACCGCTCCGCCCGGTACCTCACCGACGAACCGAACACGCTGCGTTATGCCCGAGATGTGCTGCGCGGCACCGATGCTCCCGTGTCCGGCGACGAACTCGTGGATGTGGTCACCTCGCCCGAGGCACTCACCGCCTTGGTCGCGGCCGCCGCCGACCGGCCGCCCGAGTACTGCCGACCGACCAGGTCATCCCGCATGCGTGTGCTGCGCCACGGCGAAGACCGGCTGTATTTCGACACCGACGCGGTGCCCGATCACGTCGTCCGCCACGGTCCCGGGCGCCTTACGGTAGCCGCGATCCCCGGCCCGGATCGTTGTCGTTTCGGCGTCCGATATCTCCGCGAGCTGTGGTATCGGCAACTACGTGCGGAGGGCTTCTCCTGCTTTCATGCCAGCAGCGTCCGAATGCCTTCGGGCGGGGTCGTACTGCTGGTCGGCGACTCGGGAGCGGGCAAGACCACGCTCGCCTTGGCACTGTGCGTCTACGGCGGCGGTGAACTCGTCGCGAACGAACGCACCTTGGTGCGACCGAACGACGACGGCATAGAGGTGGTCGGCCTGCCGTCGGCGATCCGTCTCGACGACCGGACCGTGCGAATGTTCGGCTGGCAGAACTGGATTGGTCAACCGTGCTGGAATCCCGAGCGGAACAGGAAGGCGAAGCTGGAGCGGCTGCCCGGCGAACTGGCCAGATGGACCGGCATCGGATCGTCCTGCGGGGGGCCGCTCGAGGCCGTGCTGCTGCCGGGCCCGGAGCTGGTCGGAACAGGGTGGATCGAAGGGACCGCGGAGCATGTGCGAGAGACGTTGCGACGCAACTGTTATTCGCCGGTCGATCCGCTCTGGCCGGAGGATTGGCTCGGAATCGGCGACACGAGCACTGCTTCCACAACTACTGTCGTCCACCGTCTCATAGCGGGCACGCGCTTCATGACCTGCCGCACCGCGGGTCCGCCGAGCACGCTCGTGCGGCACATCGACAGTCTGCTCGGCTGAGACCGGAGGCACAGCACGCGCCCGGCGGGCCGGACACGCCACCCGGATCAGGCCCGACCGCGAGTCAGAGCACGCGTGATGTCCCGCAGCCGATCGGCCTCGGTGCGGCGCGCGTCGATGCGGGCGGCCAGCCAGTCCTCGTCCACCGCCGTACCGGCGGCCAGCGCCTTGCGCACCGGAAAGAACAGATGCGGCGCGGTCGCGGCGCTGAGCCAGGTCAATTCGGGAAGAGGTGCCGAAATCGCTTGTCCCGCCGACGTACTCCGATAGCCCGCCACGACCGCCGCTGCCAGTGCCGGTTCGGGCACGCGCTTCCCGTCTATCTTCCGCTCACTGAACCAGCGCACCACGTTGGCAAGTTCCTCGGTCGGATCGATCAACGCTATCCGGCCGATGTCGACGGCGCCCACCACCGCGCCGCGCCGAATCAGGACGTTGGGCACGTTGAGGTCACCGTGGCCGGCCAGGCGGCAGGACAGCTCGCCGACCGAATCCACTTGCCGGCGAATGTCATCCACATGCCGGCTCATGATCCGGCCGATCGTCGCCGGCATCCCGACGGTCAGTGCGGAGAGTTCGTCGGCCACCTGTCTCGCCCAGCCGAGCAGGCTCTCGGTCCCGAGTCCCTCGGTCCGGGTGAAATCCGTTGCGGCGCCGTGCAGAGATGCGAGCAGCCGTCCGGCGCCGTGCGCAATGGCCTCGGTGGGCGTCTCTATTCCCGCGTCGGCGGGCAGCCACTCGAATCCGACAGCTCGATACCGGGTATCCGCGCCGTGCGCGACGACCCACTCGCCGCCGGACGGGACGCGGCGGGCCGGAAAGGGAATCCGCCGCTGCTGCAGGTGGTCCACGAACCGCAACTGGGCGCTCAGCAGCTCGTCGCTGTACCACTGGTGGCCGAGCCACGACCATTCCCGCTCGGCGATCAGCCGCAACACCATCGGATCGCCGCCGGTGTCGACCCGCCAGGCGGGATCGTGATGGTGATCGCCGTCGTCGAGATTCAGCAGGGTGGTCGCCGAATCGGCCGGGATACCGTATTCGGACAGTATGTGCTGCAATACCTCCGGTGCGATCGCACTGATTGCCATGATTCTCCTGTCGCTGCCGCCTGACGCTGCGAGCGTATCTCGCCGTGTTTTCACAGCGGCGCCCGAGTGCCGTTCGATACCGCCGCGGTGTCGAACGCCATTTGAACGGCCTTGCCTCGGTTTCGGTTTTCGATACCGTTGGTCCAGCGGGTTCGGCCGGCTCGCCGATTATTCGATTCCGACCTGCAAGAGCTGCACGGGGGAAATGTGGAAAAAGTGATGAAGCACGATCCGGACGATGTCGACGAGGTGCACGACATCCGCGTGTTCCGGGATGCCGGCAGCTGCCGTCTCACTCCCGTGGCGCAGTTCGATCCCGATGTCGCGCTCGCGGTCGTGTCCGCATTGGCGGGTATCGTGCGCCGTGCGCATTCCGCACCGGGCGCCAAGCAGCAGGACCGGGACGGTATCGTCCGCGCGCAGATCTTCGAGGAGGGCGACGTCTACATGCTCGACGCGCCCTTCGACGGATTCTTCGCCGACCGCTATCTGATGGATTTCTACGATGTGAACGAGCGGAACATCTGCTCCCGGATGCATTTGCACACCGGCCTTCGATTCGTGCGCATGATGACCGGTCCGGCCACCCGCATTCGCGTGTCGAGTCTGTCGCCGCTGGATATCGTCGGGGTCGACGGCCTGGAATCCTTCCATATCGATCGGTTCGCCGACGCCGTGCCCGACGTGCCGGACGAGATGGAATTGCCGCGTTACAACGCCATCGTCCCGGAAAATTCGTGGGTCGATATGCAGATTCCGCGCGGCGTCTCTCACCAGTTCAACGCTGTGGGGCCGCATGCGGTCATCGACTCGGTGCATCCCGAGGAGTCGATCGAAGTCTTCCGCGAACAGATGTCCGGTTATCGGATGATGGCGCAGACCATTTTCCTCGCGGAGGACAATCCACCCGCCGAAGCGTGTGTGGGTGTTCGCGCCGAGCGAGGTGGGTCTTGGTAGACCTGCCGGAGGGCTGGACCGACTCCGCGCCGTTTCCCGCCACCGCTCTCGACGACCGCGAAATACAGTCATATCTGGACGATCGCCTGGCGGAGATCCCGTCGTGGCACGCGGGCCCGGATGTCGTCCGATTCGGTGTGCCGATGCCCGCACCGGATCCGCTGGCCCTGGCGGCGATGCATCGGTTCACGGCCCGCAACAGCAACAATGTCGGCATTCACACCCGATTCGGCGACGGTGCCGCCGGCACCCGCCGGGTGGAGAAGGAGGCGCTGAGCCTGCTCGGCGGCCTGTTCCACGGCGGCGCGCTCGATGGCTACGTCACCTCCGGCGCGAGCGAAGGCGCGTTGCAGGCCGTCCGGATCGGGCGGTCCGTACTGCGTGCGGCCGGTACCGCCCCCGTATTGATCACCTCGGAACTCGCTCACCCCTCCGTGTTCAAGGCGGCGGATCTGGCCGATCTGCGGGTGGAGCGTCTCAGCGCGGCGGGACCGTCACGGACCACCGACCCGGAGGAACTGGCCGATCTGCTGGAAAACCTTGCCGCCGAAGGTATTACCGGATATCTGGTCATCTCGACGGTGGGGTATTTCGGTACGGGCGGAGTCGACGACGTGTCCGCGTTGTGCCGGGTCCTGGACCGGCATCGCGACCGGCACCCGGGCACGGCGTACTACCACCACCTGGATGCGGCGTTCGGCGGCCTGATTCTTCCGTTCACCGATCCGGCGAACGCGTGGGATTTCCGGAATCGCGGGGTGCATTCCCTCGCCGTGGACCCGCACAAGTCCGCCTTGGTGCCGTACAGCTGCGGGGTATTCCTCTGCCGGAAAGGACTTCTCGAGCACATCGCCTATGTGGCGGAGCAGTCGGGCGTGGTGGACGAAACGGTCTCGGGGTCGCGTCCCGGTGCCGCCGCGGCAGCGCTCTGGGCGGCGCTGATGGCCCACGGCTTCGAGGGATTCCGGTCGATATACACATCGTGTGTGGAATTGCGCGACCGGTTGCGTGCCCGCATCGCCGAGATCGACCCGCAGGCCGAATTCGTCGCGCACCCTCGAATGCCGGTTCTCGCAGTGAGTTTCGGCGGCGACGGCACGCGGCTGCCCGCGACGCTCGAGGATCGGTACCGCCTGCACGCGGCCCGGTTGCCCGGCGTACCCGCCCGCGATTTCTACCACCTCTATGTGGTAGCCGATCATCGCCCGGAGCATGTGGAGCGGCTGGTCCAGGATTTGGACGCGGCGTTGCCGACGGCCGCCGGTTCGCGGCCCCGGTCGGCGGAGCGGCTGGTGACCACCGTCGCTGCGGCCGGTCGCGCTACGGCCTGCCCGCGGCACGTGCTCGTGCATCCGCCGGGACAGCGCGATCCCAGTCGATATCCGAGCGGATATTCCTTCCATACCTTCGTGCCGCGCAAGCAAACCGCCGAACCGTTCCGGTCCATCGAGCTGACGAGATCGACGCTCTGCGATTCGCCGCTCGTGCTGTACGCCCCGGATCTCGACCGTCCCTTCGAGAACGAACTGGGGGGCATCGCGCTGGACGGCCGCTTCCACTTCGAAGTGCTGGATTCCTACCAGCAGCAGCTGTCGCTGATCGGCGCGGCGCACCTCATCCTGCACTCGGACGGAGATTCCGGACGGGCGGTCGCCAACTTCCATGCGGACGGCAGCTTCCGATCCCTCGAATTGCGCACCGGCAATGCGGGATCCGCCGATGAAGTGCAGATCTTCGAGAATCGGGTGATCGTGAAAATGGGGAAGAGTTCGAAGTCCGTCTATCGAGGTTCGAACGAGTACTCCTTCTCGGTGGACACGGCAGCCGAGATACGTGTGGACCTGCGGCCCGGCGCCGCCGCGGCGAAAGTCGTGCACGCGCAGTACAACTACGATCCGCGGCTGCCCCGGCGCCGGCATATGCGGCGCGAGTTGTACCGGCGTTTCCCCAACCGGTTCTTCGGGGAGATTCTCGCCTTCGAGGTGGGCGTGGCCGGGGCACTCGACTGGGCGGCACATCCGTGGCCGCGGCGGCACGGTGTGGAAGCGGGACTGCTGCAGGAATCCGCGGTCGCCGGTTCGAGCCGCACCCGTGTCGACATCGCGGACCGAACGCTGACGCTGCGCGTAGCGGCCTGTCACGGCGACGCGAGTTACCGGCTGCGTCTTCCGCTCGACACCGGCCACCGGCTCGCGAGTTCCCTTCCGCGGCTGGATGTTTCCCATCCGTCAGCGCTGGAACCGACGATAGTCGCGGCCCACGGTGAGGCGCTGTACGCGGCGCTGGACCCGGTCGTGAACAGCCTGCGCGTCACGGCACTCACCGAGGCGATCTCATGAGCCGAGAGGATCTCATACCGTCCGCCTACCGTGACGGCCTCGCCCGGGCCTGCATGGTGTCACTGCGCGAGGATCACACCGTGGCCGCGGCCGACCCGTTCGACGCCGACGAACCGATGTCGGCTCGACTCGCCTCGTGGAACGAGGAATCGGCCTGTACCGCACTGATCGAGCTCGCCGGCCACATGGTCGAGCGCCTGCATCGGATGCGTGACCTGGACTGGGTCAGCGCGGCGGGGTGCATGCGTGACCTCGGATTCGTTGCGGCCTCGCTGATCCGCCACGGCGCGCCGATCGAGGCGGTGGCCGGTTTGGAGCCGGCGTTGCTCCGGCTCGGCCGGGCCACCGACGAGGTGCCACGCGACACCGTGTACAGCTACGCGACCCGCAACCCGGACGGGCCGCGCCGCCGGACCTTCACGGCGCATCCGCAGGAGCGGCTGTTCATCGACGCGGTGACCGAGGGCATGCATGCGCTCGGGCACACCATCGAACAGCTGGAGTTCGCCGGTGCGATGGCGCTGGGCTCCGACGCCTCCGTCCACCACATCGAACAGGCCGCGGTGCATCTGCGCCGGATGATCCGCGCGATCCGGTCGGTGATCCAGAATTTGAGCCCGGAACTGTTCACCTACGAGCTGCGACCCTATTTCCCGCCGATGCGCCTGGGCGGCGAAGTGTACTTCGGCCCCGGCGGCGCGCAGATGCCGCTGCTGGTCGTGGACGTCATGCTGTTCGGCTCGGACTGGTCGACCGGACCCGAACTCGAGGCGTATCTCGAAGCGAACGCGGCGTATCTTCCCGCGCCCTATCGCCGCCTGGTGGACGCGTATCTGCATGTGCCCTCGATGTTGTCGGCGTGGATCGTGGAGGCGCGGCGGCAGGCCGCCGCCGGTGTGCCACGGCATCGACCGCTGGAGGCGCTGCGGGCGGTGGAGGCTCTGCTCAAGGCGCTGTTGCGATTCCGGCATCCGCATCTCAATCTCGCCCGGTCGAATTTCAAGATCCGGCCGCCGGAGTCGCTCGGCAGCGGTGGGTACCAGGTGGATTCGCTGACCATGCTCATCGAGCAGACCACCCGCGCGCAGGCGGATCTGCATACGACGATCACCGCGTTGGAGGCCGGCTGATGCGCGAGACAACGGCACTTACCCGGGCGTTCTGGGAGCGCCCCGACATCGTCGCGGAGTTCGCCGAGTTGGCGCCGCCCGACTACTGGCGCGTCGAACTGGCCGCGCTCCCGGAAGGGAGCCGAGTCCTCGACCTGGGTTGCGGAGCCGGACGGAATACCGTTGTGGCCGCAGGGCTTCCGCTGGTTGTGCACGCGTGCGATGTCAGCACCGGAATGCTCACCGCCGCGCGGCGCGCGGTAGCGGAGCGGGCGCCGGGACGGGTTGTTCGGTTCGAGCAGGCATCGTTCGACGCGCTGCCCTACGACGATCTGTCGTTCGATGCGGTACTCGCGAGCGGTGTCCTGCACAACGCGCCGGACCCGGCCGTGCTGCGAGCGGCGATCGGCGAGATCGCACGAGTGCTCACGCCGGGCGGGAAGCTGCTGCTCAATGTCTTCACCGATGCGATTCACCCGCGGGGATGGCATCGCGTCCCGGGTGAACCGGTGTACCTCGACGGCGGCGGCGCCGCCATGACATTGCTTGCGCCGGAACGCTTCCTGCGTGAACTGAACGATTTCGCGTTGGTCCCGTCGGTTTCGGTGACGACCAAGGTTTCGATGGTGGGCTCCGGCCGCCGTGCCGTTCTTCTGGGGGTGTTCCGCCATGACCGCGGATGAGGCTTCGCGCCCTCGAACCCCGCACCGGGCAGAGGATTTCGGCGACGGACTGTCGTGCGGCTGCACGACAGGCGGCTACGGCGTGCTACTCGACTTCGACGGGCTCGTTCTCGACAGCGAGGGAACGGCACTGTCGGTGCTACGTGCGATGTTCGAGGAGCGCGCCACCATGCTCCCGGAAGCGTTGCCGCACTTGATGAACGGTGTTCTCGCTTTCGCGCGCTCATCCTTGACCATGGTCGCCGCGGACGACCCCGTCGAGGCGTTGCTCGACGAGTTCGAGCAACGTTGTGTCGAGCGCTGCGGCGAACTCGCGGCCATGGACGGCATCACGAACCTGCTCGACACGGTGTCCGAGCACGGCGACACGGTGGCTGTCGTGACGAACAACGAAGCCGGCTGGGTCATGGACCAGCTGACCAGACTGGGGCTCCGCGGCAAGGTGGTCGCCCTCGTCACTCGCGACGGCGACCCCGGGTGCCGGGCGAAACCGAGCCCCGATCTCTATCGGAAAGCGGCCGCGCGAGCAGGACTCCCGGACGGGCGGCTGATCGCCGTCGAGGATTCACCGACCGGCGTAGCGGCCGCCACCGCGGCCGGGCTGGCCTGTGTGGCGGTGCGCAACCCGGCCTTTCGCGGCCTGCCCTTCGACGCCGCCGACCTCGTCGTGGATTCGGCTCTGCTACTGGATTCGTGCACGCTCCGGAAGGTGCTCTCGGTTCGTGCCGAGCAGGGGTGGGCATGAAAATCTCAGCGAGCGTGTCGGATTCGATCGTCGCCGTCGTCACCGGCACGGCGGAATTCAACGCCGACCCCGGGGCGCACTACCGGCGGGCCGCCGCCGCAGCGTTCGATCTGGTGTGGCTGGACGAATTCGAGGCCTGGGTCTGCGGTTCGCTGCCCGTCGCCGAGGAGGTCTTGCGGTCGCCGGAATACACCGCGGACCCGTGGTTCGACGTCGCGCCCGAGGACGCCTCCGAGGATGCGCGGCTCCGCGAACTCCGCTCGGGCTGGGCAGAGTTCGCCGATCCCCCGCGACACACGGCCCTGCGCGAATCCGTGGCCGCCGCCATGCGCCCGGCAGCGGTCGGCTGGAGCGGTCGGTCGCCGTTGGGGCGCGCGGTGGCAGCCGTGGCCGGGGATCTGCGGGCCGCCGCCGGACCGCTGGACGTCGCGGCGGTACTCGACACCGACCTGTGGGAAGCGCTGCTCACCTCCGGGCTGGGCCTCTCGCCGGCGACCGTGCGTCAGGTGCACGACGGGCTGGATTCGGTGATGACGTGCGTGACCGACGACGGCACGCCGGACCAGCGGGCGTGCGCGGCAGCGACCGTCGGCGCCGTGGCGAATGTGTCGCTGCTCAACGTCCTTTCGGACGCCACACCCCTGCCTGCGGCGGCCTGTCTGGTCCTCCACAACGCGCTGCGGGACCCGGCGGCCGTGGCGTATTTCAGCGACGCGGTCCGCCGGGACGGGGCCCGGAAGCAGTGGCAGCACGTGCGTTCGGGGATCGATGAACTACTGCGCCTGGATCCGGTACAGACCTGGACGATGCGCTTCAGCAGAGGCCCCGGGCAGTTGGCGGGGCGGGACATCGGGGCCGGCGCGCGGATCCTCGTCGTGCCCGGTATCGCCAACCGTGACGCCCGATGCCTGCGCCGCCCGGACGATTTCGATCCCGCTCGCGGCAGCGCCGGAGTCGCCTTCGGCGCGGGCCACCACTCCTGCGCCGGGCGCACGCTGGTGCTCGACGTGCTGGCGGCGCTCGTGCGCGAACTCGCCCCGGTGCTTGCGGACTTCCGGATCGCCGGTGCGTGCACGTGGATCGAGGAACCCGGATTGCGCCGCATGCGGTGCTTTCCCGTTGTCCTCGAATCCCGGACCGGAATGGAGAGCGGCCGCCGATGACGATGTATCTGAGTTCGTTCGGCGTCGCGCTCGGCGATTTCGTTCCACTGGACCGCCTGCCCGGAACGAGTGCGGCGGACGTCGCCGACCATCTCGCCGACGGGCTGTCGGGTGTCCGGGTATCGCACGCGTCGCCCTTCGAATTGGCGACGCGGGCGGTCCGCCGGTCGCTGCGCGGCGGCTCCGCCGAGCCGGTGGACCACATCGTCTTCGCCACGGCGACCGCCAACGCGCGCGACGCGACGTCCTACGAGCTGGCCGACTTCCTGCGCGCCTGCGACCTGGTGGAGACGCCGGTCGTCGGCACCGGCATGAATCGGTGCGCGAATTTCGGTGCGCTGCTGGGTGTGGGCGGCTCGTTCCTGCATGCCGGGACGGCCCGCAAGGTGCTGCTGGTGACCGCCGACGGACCTCCACTGGGTGAGCGGATTCTCGCCGGTGGTATCGGAATCTTCTCCGACGGCGCGGCCGGCGCGGTACTTTCCCGTGCCGCTCCACCGGGTCCGCATTTCGTGGTCCGGGGCCATCGCACCGTTTCCGACGCGCGGCTGGCCGCGGCCCCCGACCTGCTTTCCGATCCGCGCGCCGCGATGCGATTTCTGGACCGTATAGACAATGCACTGGATTCCTTGCTGAGCGATTCCGGAACGACGCGGGAAGATATTACGATCCTGGTCACCAATAATTATCTGACGAGTACGGTCGAACAGATCGCCGAAATAATGGACGTTCCGAATGCTACCGTCTTTCGTGACAGCTATGAATTCGGCCACTGCTTTGCCGCGGATCCACTCCTGGCACTGTCCGAACTGGCTGCGAGCCAACGTCTTGTCGGCACAAATGTGCTGGTGGCGGCGACGGCTATCAATATCTGGTCGCTTACCCTACTGCAATACGGCCGGGGTGTTCGAGAGCATTCTTGACCGCCGGAGAATGCGATTGATATTTTTCTCCGGCGATCGCAACAACCTGTAGAAAACCTATTCAGGGGAGGAGGTTGAAAATGAACACGAAGCGCGGAGTTACCGGTGCCAAGACGTTGTCCCTGGCGGGGCTGCTGAAGGCCCGCCGGACGCAGAAGTAGCGGATGCTGCATCAAGGCATCGGGCGGGCTGTTGTCAGCCCGCCCGATGCTTTTTCGTTCATGTCGTGGAATACCTGAGGAATGACCGATGACGATAACGCCCGAGGCGGAGCTGGTACTGCGGCTGTGCCGCCCGCATCCGACCGCCGCGCAGCTCGAGCGGGCCGAAGTGCTGCTCGCCGCAGAATTGGACTGGGGCCGGGTGATCGACCACGCGGCCCGCCATCGCGTGCTGCCCGCCGTGTGGACACATGTCTCGACGCTCGGCCGCGCGGGTGTGCCGCAGATGCACCGCCACCTGGCACGGGCGGCGATCGTTTACAACGCGCAGCGCGCGCACGCGCTGGAGAACGAATTCCGCGCGCTGCGAGCGGCATTCACCCAGGAGAGCCTGCCGACCATGGTGCGCAAGGGCATCTATCTGGGCTGGGCCGTCTATCCCGACCCGTCGTGGCGGTACATGACAGATATCGATCTGCTCATCGACCGCGCCGATATCGGGCGTGCCAGGGAGCTCATGCACCGTCTCGGATATCGGCAAGGCGCCGTGTCGGAGGACCATCGGACCGTGGCGCCCATCCGCCGCGAGGTCGAAGCGTTCTGGTTGCTCAATGCCTCGTCGCTGCCGGCGTTCCTGCGACCGACCAGCGACTCGGCGATGCGGGTCTTCCACGTGGATTTGCGCCATCACATCCTGGAACCGGCCATGGGTAAGCGCTTCGATATGGCCGAATGGTTCGATCGGAGTCGCACCGACTGGCTGCTCGGCGCGCCGACGCGGATACCGTCACGCGCGGATTTCGTGCTCGATCTGTGCGTGCACCTGTATCGGGAGGCGGTGACCCTGACCACCATCGAGGCGGGCAAGGACATCACTCTCGGAAAGTATGTCGACATCGCGGAGGTGCTGTCCGCTCCCGCCACACGACCCGACCCGCAGCTACTGATCGCCCGCGCCCGCCAGGATTCGATCGGCAGCGAAGTCTATTTCGCGTTGCGGCACACCGAATCTCTGCTGCCGGGATCGGTGGACGCGGCCCTGCTGTCGGCGCTGGCCCCGGCGGACGAGGCGTATCTCGACGAATACGGCCGTATCGACGGCCAACCGGGCCGGTGGCTCGACCCGATCACGGTCCGCGCCTTCGACTACGAGCGACGACGGACCGTGACAGGGCGCTCCCGGCTTATTCGATCGAGTTGACGCGGTAACCGCCGTTCCACGGCCGCGACCGGTAGACGACCATGTCCTCCGCCTCGAAGGCTTTCCGGCACATCTCCAGGTCCTGCCCGATCGCGAAGAACGTGGGCCCGACCGATGAAATACCGAGGAACAGTGTCGTTTCGGCGTACCAGAGCGGCCGCAACCGCTCCGCGAGACGGTCCAGGCCGGGCAGGACGAACGCGCAGTTCGCGATGCTTCCCATGTCGAACCGATAGTCGAAAACCAGTTCGCCGAGCGGACGGACATTGTCGCGGGCCAACTCCGGGAGACAGTGGTGCAGCAGCCGGTAGGCGATTTCCGGGCCGTGTTTCCGGCCGGTTCGCACGAAGCCGTCCATATGCGCCACCTCGTCCGCCAGCAGGTCGTCGGCGGTCCGGTCGAGGAATGCCCGCGGCGTGGCGAGCAGGATATCGACGTCGTCCAGTCGCGCCGTGGCGATGGGTACCCCCGCGCCCGCCAGAACGATCACCGAGCCGGCGACATGACCGGCGGCGGCCGACCCGCCCAGGCATTGCACGGGAACGAGCAGATCGTCTGTCCCGCTTTCTTCCCCGTGATTCTGGGCGAGGTATCGAATCATGTGCTCCGGGCCGATCGGACGGCCGTAGAGTTCGTTCATCGCCGCCGCGACCGCCGCGATGAGCGAGCTGGTGGAACCCAGCCCGGAATGGCGCAGGAAGGGCAATTTCGGGGCGTGGATCTCGAGGCCGTCGTCCACACCGAGCGCAGCGCGCATGATTCCGACGGCGTGCCGTATCACCGGCGGCCGATCGGAATCCGGCCCGATGCTCAGCTCCCTTGGACGACCGGTGCGGATCACCTCCACCGTGCGGGTTTCGGAGATACTGAGCACGACCTCGCCCGCCGAATACCGGTGGTCGTCCGTCGGCGCCACGAGTGCCGGATCAATCGCCATCGCGTTGATTCGCAGCGGGTACTCCAGGCTGATTCGTCCTGCCGGAGGTGCCGTGTCGACGGCGAATCCGAGCGGATTCGATACGGTCCCGGGCGGGAACCGAGTGAGCGGCCGTGCGCCGGTGTCAGCGCGCATCGCCGGCTCCGGTGCCGAGCAGCGGTGCGACCGCGTCTCGCACATTTCCCAGTGTGCGAAAGAGTTCCCGGTCCAGCAGCTCGTCCGGTATCCGGACGTGGAAACGGTCCTCCAATTGCAGCAGTACACGCAGCGTTTCCAGCGAAGTCATGCCGAGCATGAACAGGTCGTCGCCGGAACCAATGTCGCGCGGGTTTTCCAAGTCGGTGACGTCGGCCAGTATTGCCCGCAAGGTCGGAGTGATATCCGGGGTGGTCATGATTGCGTGGTCTCTCTCGTCGATAGATGGGTCCGAGCACTCCCCGGGACGATCGGAGTGACGGGCGGGGGTGCGAGCGCGGTCTCGACATACCAGGCACCGAGCAGCGCGGGATTGGGGACATCGGCGCGGACCACCTCCGGGCGGCCGGTCGCACCGAGATCCAGGTGGGCATCGCCGAGCCGGTCCCGCAGGCCGGCGGTCACAGCAGGCAGGCGGCCGCGCGCACCGCCGAGGACGACCACGTTCACGCCGAAGACGCGACATGCGGTGGCCGTCGCCGCCGCGAGCCGGTCGAGCACGACCTCGCAGGCATCGCGCGCGCACCGCGAATGTTCGCCGGCGCCACCGAGTCCCGCGGCCGCCGGGCACTGTCGCCGGACGCCCCGCGCGCTCGCCGCGCGCATCAGATCGGTCGAACCGATCCGCAAATCGGCCAGTTCGAAACTGTGGTGGCCCCGTATCAGGACCTGCTCGTCGATGACCGCGGCACCGACTCCGGTACCCAGATTCAGGTACAGGAGGGTCTCCCCCGCCGCGGTTTCCCGACGCCCGGCCGCGGCGATCGCGGCGAGATCGACATCGTTCAGCAGCCAGGTCGGCGCACCGGTGACGGCGGCCACATGTGCTCCGGACAGGATTTCCCGGCAGCGCGCCGGAACGGCGTGCGACCGATGCAGCATCGATGTGCGGTAGTCGACCACCCCGGGCACCGCGATGACGACCCGGTCCAGCGGCTCGGCCGCCCACAGTCGC
Source organism: Nocardia wallacei (assembly GCF_029868745.1). Classification (GTDB taxonomy): domain Bacteria; phylum Actinomycetota; class Actinomycetes; order Mycobacteriales; family Mycobacteriaceae; genus Nocardia; species Nocardia wallacei_B. The sequence goes on from NZ_JARWOP010000335.1 coordinate 33,141, forward strand.
AGCCGGGCGATGACCGGTTCCAGTTCCTCGCTCAATTCGCCCCACGGGAAGGCGATCAGTTCATCGATGACGTCCGGTCGGCGGACCCGGGCCATTCGAATGCCGCTGCCACCGATATCGAGCACCACCGCTCTGCTTCCAGCGGACAATATCCCCTCCCTGCTTCGGTTGTTCAAAACAACGGATAACAGCGTCGACTACCACGTGTAAAGTGATCGCTCGGACATTGACGATCGATCGACCGGGGGGCTGGATGGCCGACGGTAGCGTGCGCACCGACGGGAACGGACATAATTCTGCGGCGGCGAATTCGGTAGGTTCCCGCGTATTCGTCTTCGGCGCCTCCGGCTGCGGGAAGACGAGATTCGCGAAGCAATTGGCAGAGCGCCTTTCCGTCCCGCACGTGGAATTGGATTCGCTGCTGTGGGGTCCGGCGTGGACGATGCGCGACGATGCCGCGTACCTGGCGGCGACGGCGGCAGTGGTGCCCGAGCCCGGGTGGGTGATAGAAGGCACGTTCCGGCCCGATGTCGCGCATACGGTGTGGCCGCACGCCGATACCGTCGTGTGGCTCGACTTCCGGTTCACACTGGTGGCGGCCAGGCTGCTGCGGCGCACCATCCGGCGCGCGGTGACGCGCGAGCGGCTGTGGCACGGAAATGTCGAACCGCTCCGCGATCTGGTCGGCCGCGGGTCGTTGCTGGCATGGTTGTGGCAGAGCTACCCGAAGATTCCCGGTGAAGTTTCCGAATTCGAAGCAGAAATGGTGTCACCGACCGCGGTATTTCACCGATTCACGACACCGAAAGAAGCAAAGAAATGGCTCCGGAATGTGCGAGGCGAGACAGCATGACGGGCTACGAAGTCGTCACCTTCGATCTCGGGGACACCATGGAGTCTCGTGGCTCGAATCTCGGTGACGCGCAATTCCGAATTCGGCAGTTCGTGCGCTGGGCTGCCGATCGGGACCGGGTCGGTGGCGCACGGACCGACGACTTGGCGCTGGCCTTCCACGCCGTGCTGCGTGAACAGCGCATCGGCAGCGATCTGCGGCATCGGGAGGTGCGCGACATCGCCGAGCGCATGGCTCGCGCGGCCGGTTTCGAGCCGACCCCGCTCGATGTGGCCGAGCTGGCGGAATTGCTACAGGATCCAGGGCCCGACGAACGGCTCAGTTGGGCGCCGGGCCTGCCCGAGGTGTTGAGTGCGCTGCGCGCGGCCGGCGTGCGCCTCGGGGTGATCAGCAATCTGCGGCTGACCTCGGGTGCCAACGTACGCCGCGTGCTGCGGCGGGCCGGGCTACTGGACTTCTTCGATCCGGCCGGGCTCACGTTCTCCGACGAACTTGGCGTCCACAAGCCGCATCCCGAGATCTTCGAAACGACGTTGCGACGACTGGGTGCGCCGGCGGCCGCGGCCGTACATGTCGGCGACAACTGGGCGGCCGACGTCGTCGGCGCCCGCGCTGTCGGCATGACGACCGTACGATTCACCGGCCTGCACGACGACGAGCGGATCGAGGGACCGGACGCGGACCATCTCCTCGCGGCACTGTCCGGCCTACCGGCCGTGCTGGGTATCGAGAAGACACGCGCCGAGGTGACGGGATGATCCGGGGCGCGGCGGCACGAGCGCTGCGGTGGCACGAGCGCCCGGTGCCGCACCTGCTGCGCGCGATGTGGCGGGAGAGCGCGCTGTCGGCCGCGGGTGTATGGGCGCTCGTCCTGGTCGCGACCGGTCTGGCGTTGTGTTCCGTCGTGGCCGGGGGGCAGCTGATCGGCAAGATCACGCTGGCGGTCCGGGGCGACCAGCCCGATGCGCAGCGCGCGGCGTGGCTCGCGCTGGTCGCCCTGGCCGCCGTGCTGGTGGCCCAGCAGGTGGTCACGTCGCTGCTGTGGCCACTGCTCGCGGCGGTCGGTCGCCGCGTCGAGGGGCGGGTTCGGTCCGACGTCATGCGCAGCGTGCTGAACCGACCCGATATCGCGCACCTGTCCGATGCCGAGATCCGCGACGCCATCGGTGCGGCGACCACCGTCGGCACGGCGCGATACGGCCCGAGCTTCGCCGTGGAGGGTCTGGCCACGGTCGCCGGCGGCTTGCTGTCCGGTACGGCCATGGCGGTCTTGCTGTCGCTGTATCGCTGGTGGCTGGGCCCGCTGCTGGTCGCGGTGTGGCTGCTCGCCCGGGTGTTCGTGCACCGCGAGCGGATGGAGCTGCTGGCCGTCTACGCCCAGCAGGCCGAGGCCACCCGACGTTTCGGCTACTACCGAGACCTGGCGCTGCAACCGTTGGCCGCCAAGGAGATTCGCGTCTTCGGCCTGCACGCCTGGTTGGTCGAAGGGTTCCTGTCGTACTGGGGCACGGCCATGCACCGGGTATGGGATCAGCAGCGCCGGAAACTCACGCCCCTCGCTCGCCTGACCTGTGTCGTAGTGGCCGTTCACCTCGTGGCCGTGCTGGTCGTCGTGCGCGGATTCGACAGTGGCGAAATAGATGTCGGTGAGCTGGTGATACTGCTGCAAGCCCTGATCGGTACCTCGGCGATCAACCTCGCCGACGCCGGAAACGGCGACGCCCATGTCGAATGGGGCGGTTCCACGGTGATCGCCGCCGACCGCCTGCGCGAGCGACTGCCTGTCTCCGCCGGCGCCGCGGGTACCGCCCTTGCGCCGCGCGCGGAGATTCGTTTCGAAGGGCTCGGCTTCCGGTATCCGAACGGGCCACGAGACGTGCTGTCGGACATGGATCTTCGCATCGAGGTGGGGAAGTCCCTGGCGATAGTCGGGGAAAACGGCGCGGGAAAGACGACGGTGGTGAAATTGCTGGCGGGGTTGCTGCCGCCCGATACGGGCCGGGTCACGGTCGATGGTCGCGACCTCGCCGGCTTCGATCTCGAGGACTGGCACCGCCGCTTCGCCGCCGTGCTACAGGACTACATCCGACTGCCGGCGACGCTGCGCGACAACGTGACGCTCGGCCGGTACGGACCGGACGACGCGGCGGCGCTGGCCGATATCGCGCGCCGGACCCGCCTCGATCGGGTTGTCGACCAACTTCCGCTCGGCTGGGACACGCCGGCCGGCCGCGATCTCGTCGACGGCACGGAACTGTCGGGTGGACAGTGGCAGCGGGTGGCGCTCGCTCGGGCCCTGTGGTCGGTGCACTGTGGCGCCACCGTGCTCGTCCTCGACGAGCCGACCTCGGCGCTGGACGTGCGTGCCGAGGCGGCCTTCTATGACGACTTCCTCGATCTGACAAGGGATTTGACCACGATCGTGATCTCACACCGGTACTCGACCGTGCGCCGGGCCGATCGGATCGCGGTTCTCGGGGCGGGTGGCGTGACGGAAGTGGGCAGCCACGACGAACTGATCCGGCGCGACGGCACGTACGCACAGTACTTCCGTTTGCAGGCAGGCGTTTTCGAGACGACGGAGGCCGTCGATGCGGACCGTTGAGGCAGTACGCGCCGTCAAGATCTCGTTCGCCACGGCCTACGCGGCCGACCGCCGGCATACGCTCGCATTGACGATATGCGCGCTGGTACAGATCAATTCGGCCGTGATCACCGGAATCCTGCTGAAGACGGTCGTCGGCGCGGCCGTGGACCATCGCGGCGGTCTCGTACTGACCGGCGCCCTACTGATCGGCGCCAACGCCAGTCTTTTGTTCGTGCTCTTGGTAATTCGCAATCGCTTCACCCGAGTGCTGACCGACAGGACCGCCGCGCGATACGACGCCGAGACGATGACCCTGGCCGCGGAGGTGCCGGAGATCTCGCATTACGAGACTCCGGAATACCTCGACCGGCTGGCCGTGATCCGGCACCAACCGACAGCTCTGGCACAGAGCTTCGCGGTGCTGGTGAACGGTGGCGCGATCATCGTTCAGGCCGTCGTGGTCGTCTCGATCCTGCTGTCGCTGCATCCGGTGATGGTGGTGCTGCCGCTGCTGGCGCTGCCCGGGTTCTGGACCATGCGGATGGGACATCGAATCGCCGCGCGGTCGTTCGACGACACCGCGGAGTCGCGCAGAGTCGCCGGACGTCTGTTCGAGTCCGCGACCAGCCTCGGAGCGGCGGCCGAGATCAGGCTGTCCCGTCTGGGTCCGGAATTGATTCGCAGGCACGATGTTTCGTGGTCCACCATGCACGAGGGGATTCAGCGGGCCGAATACAAGGCCGCCGCGATCCAGGCCGCCGGACGACTGCTGCTGTTGGGCGGCTACGTCGGTGCTATCGGCCTGATCGTCGCGAACGGCCTGAACGGCTCGGCGTCGGCGGGCGACGTGCTGCTCACCGTGGTGCTTGCGGGCGTGCTCAACCAGCAGATATGGCAGGTCCTCGAAGTCATCCGGCGGTCGATGTACGTCATGATGGTGATGGAGCGGTTCGCCTGGCTGGTCGATTTCGCGCGCAGTCGTCGGGATCGCCCCGCCGTCGCGGCTCCCGCACCGGACCGGTTGCACAGCGGAATTCGACTGCGCGGCGTCACCTTCCGGTACCCAGGTACGGAAGCCGAAGTACTGCGCGACGTGGACATCGACTTGCCCGCCGGGTCGGTGGTCGCGCTGGTCGGCGAGAACGGTGCGGGCAAATCGACGATCGTCAAGCTGCTGACGCGGATGTACGAACCGGAGCGCGGCACGATCGAGATCGACGGCATACCCCTGCGCGACTTGGATATCGACGAATGGCGCGCTCGTACCACCGCGGTGTTCCAGGACTTCGGCAAACTCGAATTCGAGCTGGGCGTCTCCGTCGGCGTCGGGAATTTGCCGCTGCTCGGCGATCAGGCAGAGATCGCGGGCGCACTCGATCGAGCCGGGGCCGGCAATCTCGCCGCAACGCTCGACCGGGGTTTGGCGACGCCGCTGGGCGACAGTTTCGCCGACGGCGTGCAGCTTTCCGGCGGTCAGTGGCAGAAGGTGGCGCTGGCGCGCGGGATGATGCGGCGCGCCCCGCTACTGCTGCTGCTGGATGAGCCGACCGCGAGCCTCGATCCGGAGTCCGAGTACGAGCTGTTCGCCCGGCACGCCGACCTGGCCCGGGAGACCGCGCGGGCGACCGGCGGCATCACACTGCTGGTGTCGCACCGCTTCTCGTCGGTGCGCTCCGCCGACCTGGTCGTCGTCCTGTCCGGCGGTGCGGTCGCGGAAACCGGGACGCACGAGGAATTGGTCACTCGCGGCGGGCTTTACACCGACTGGTACTCGACCCAGGTGCGTGCCTATGGCTGATATCGCGGCGGTCACGGTGCTGTGCCTCATCGCCGGATGGGGCTGGTGGCTGGTCTTTCGAATGCTGCGAGCCGCTCGCTGGGCTGCCGGGCGGGCAGGTGGCGGTCCGCCGGCGCAGCCGGAATGGGCACCGCGGTTCGTGTTCGTCGTACCGGCGCTGCGCGAGGTGGAAACACTGCCGGTCTTGTTGGATCACTTGTGCCGCAACGATTTCGGTGCCGATTCGCTCATCGTCGTCGTGACCTCCGAGCGTGAGGAGTACGAACGGCGGCTAGCGCGCGAGGAACTGCCGTCGGTCGCCGCGGCGTTGTCGGCCGGGGCGGGAGAGCACGACTTCGTTCGGCGGACGGCGGGCATCCTACCGAGCGGCGTCGCCCGCAGGCTCGCCGCCGAACTCGCTACCGTGAACGAGGCGGCCCGGCCGACTGTGCTGGCGGAACGGTACGACGAAATGCCCGGCACCGCTTCGGTTGCCGCCGAATGGGAGCGCCGCTCCAGCTCTCTCGGCAAGACGCTGATACATCTGCATTATCCCGGTACGGACGGCGGAAAATCCGACCAGCTCAATTACGCGCTCGACGTGCTGGTGCGGAAATTCGCGACGGCGGGGACCTGCCCCGACGATGTCTATTTCGTAGTGTTCGACGCGGATTCGACGCCGGATGCCGCGGCCGTGCGCTACGTCGCCCGGGAATGCGCGGACCTCCGCTCCCGCAAGGAGCCGTTGCCCGCATTGTTCCAACAGGTTCCACTGCCACTTCGCCGGCCGAACTGCGCCCGATCTTCGCTCACCGATGGAATGCTGCGGACCTACGCGTTGGCGCACACGCGCAGGGCCCTCGGCATCGAGATCGATCGCCTGCTGCGGCATGGACGTCTCCGCGCCAGATGTCGCGGCCCCGTACAGCGCACGCTGCGACAGCCTATGGTCTATGCGGTCGGTGCGGGAATGTTTCTCCACCTCCCGCCACTGCTCGCCGCCGGCGGTTTCCCCACCACCGTCGACGACATCGCGCTCGGCCACCGATACACGATCGGTGACCTGGACATGCGCCCCATCCCGCACTTCACCGTCGTCGACAGGTACGGATCCGTCACCGCGCTGGCCCGCGCGCACGCACTCGTCTTCTGCGGCAGCGTCGACCTGCCACCCCTGGTCCCGACCTCACCGCTCCCCACCGCGACCCAGCGCGCCGTACTCTTCCGCGAAATCTGCGACTCGCTGTGGTGGCTGACCGGGCCACCGATAGCGGCCGCAGCCGTGTGGGCACTCGCCGCATCGGGATCCCCATGGGCCTTGCCGCTGGCAGCGTCGGCGTTCGTGAGCCAGTATCCGGCCTCGCTTATCGCGTCCGCCGTGGCATTGCACTGGATCGGAGTGCGATCCGGCCCGGAACAGGACGACGTCTCCCTCCGCTCCACCGCCGCCCTATGTCTACTCTCTCCGGTAGTACCGTTCCTGCATTGGATAGGCCCCGTACGCGGCGCCATCATCTGGATACACGCACGACTACGCGGCCGAACTCCGAAATTCGGCAAGACGGAGCGGTAACAACCCATCAAATCCGGGGAGACGATTTTCGATGTCCGAGCGAATACGAGTCCGACCGATCGCCTACGTCGACGGCGGAGCTCACGAAATACGCGGCAACAACTGGGGCGACTCCCGCTGCATCATCCGCGTAGACCCTGCGGTACTCCCCGACCGAGCCACCAAGGGCCTCGAAGCGTTCTCCCACCTGGAATTGATCTTCCATTTTCACCGTACCGAACCACTCGGCTCCACCTACCCGCCACGTCGCCCGCGCGGTCACCAGGACTATCCCGAAGTGGGAGTCCTCGCAGTCCGAAACATGCACCGACCCAACCGCCTTGCTATCTCCCGCTGCCGTCTACTCCACGTCGACCACAACGATCTGCACGTCACCGACCTGGATGCAATCCACGGCACCCCGATCCTCGACATCAAGCCGTGGCTCACCGAAATGGCCCCGCGCGGTGAGGTTCGCCAGCCCACCTGGAGCACCCAGATCATGAGGAACTACTACGCCCCCGCACCGGATCCCGAGTAAGTGCTGCGGCGGTGCGCGATCGGGCGCTATCCGTATGCCCTCGACGAGGGGAACGCGGAACGACTGTGGGACGAGTCCGTGTCGATGCTCGGCGGGGACCGAGTGGTTTCGTGAGCCGTCCGCCACGGCGGCGAACCGTGGTATCGGCGGCCCGGTATTCCCGCTGCCTGTGCGGTTGGCACAATGTGGCGGGTGCGAGGTAATCGGCTCGGAGCGAACCGGTGGGCGGCGGTGGGGCTGGGCCTCGCCGCGGCGATCGGCGCCGCGATCGGCGCCGCCGAGTTCTTCAGCGGGCGCGCCTCCCGGCAGTACCTGCCGCGCGGCCGGAAGCCTTTCGGCGGGACCGAAGCCGTCGTCGTGCTGGGTTACCCGGCCAAGCACGACGGCAGCACGCATCCGCTACAGCGGTGGCGCTGCCGGATCGCCGCCCGGTCCCTGGATGCCCGCGCCGAGGGCATGCTGGTATTCACCGGCGGGGCGGTCCGGCGCGACTGGCCCGAGGCCGAGGTCATGGCGCGCTACACCCGCGATACCTTCGGCATCCCCGCCGCTCGGATCGTGACGGAGACCAAGGCCGAAAGCACTTGGCAGAACATCGAATTCACCATTCCGATCATCGAGCACGCCGACCGCATCAAGATCGCGTCGGACCCCATGCACGCCGCCCGAGCCCGCCGATACCTACTCCTCCAGCGCCCCGACCTCGCCGCACGACTGGTCCCCGCCGCCGACTACCGCTTCGGCGAGAAATGGTGGCTGAAACTCCCCACGACCGCCCACGAGCTTGCCGCCATAGCGCGTCGCCGGGCCGGGGCGCTCGCCAACCGGTCCGCCGCCGCACCCCGCCCCAAGTAGGCGACCGTCTACCGCCTCACATTTTCGCCCGCCTGCTGCCCCGTGTTTACGCCCGAATGCCGCCCCGCGTACCGCTCGAATGCTGTCGCCGTCGGTTTGGGCGGGCTATTGCTCGTGTTGTGCCGGGCGTATTTGGCGGCGGATGTCGAGGAGATGGTGGCGGACCTCGTGGACGGTGTGCACGGCCACCCAGCGCAGCGAGCGCTCGGTTCCCGGCGTGGGGTAGTGGTAGACGACGACGCGATCCCAGGCCGACGGGTCGAGCCGTTCGAGCACATTCGTGAACATGAGAGCCGCGTCGGTGGTTTGGCGGGCCACGTCCGCCGGGTCCTGGTCGGCGTAGCCGTCGTGGTCGACGCGCTCGTCGCGACCCATCGGCGTGCAGTCGGGACGGTCGGTGCGGCGGGCGGCCAGCACGCGCTCGCGTTGCACCAGCAGCATGTCGCGAAGGTGGCAGGCGTACTCGAGCGGTGACCACAGCGTGTCCCGCCGTCGCGGCCGTGGGTCCTCGTCCGGCCGCAGCAGCAGTTCCGCGACCTCGGCGATACCGTCTCGAATCGCCTGCGCGGCACCGCTTGCGGCCGTCGGGTCGTAGGTGAATCCGCACTCCGGGCAGTCGGTCATGGGGCGACTGTACGACGACATACTCACGTGGTCACCGTGAGCGGCCGCGTTACACGAAACCCGCGAAACTTCGGGTTGGTCAACAGATGCGGGCCGAGCAAGCCGCGCCGCCTGCGCGCTACCCAGAGTGGCGCACCCCCGACAGCTGGTCAGAGGCACACGTCAGCCTACGATCGAGATCGCCCGTCCGGGATATCGCTGCACGAGCTCGGCCAGTCGATCGGCGATGTCACCCTCGTCCGCACGAACCGAAACCTCTTCGAGCACTGGGTGATTCAGCGCGTCAAGCGAGTCGGAGACGTAGGTGGGCAGACGATCGGCCGCCTGCTTGCGCAGATCGGCAAGGGTGCTGACCCCGGTGAGTACCAGCAGCGACGGCAACCCCACACAGTGGGCGCCGTCGATATCGGTGTCGAGGCGATCACCGACGACCAGCGCGGCACGGGTGCCCGCCCGCTCGAGCGCGTCCTCCAGCAACGGCGCGTACGGCTTACCCGCGACGATCGGATCCCGATCGGTTGCCGTCCGCAGAGCGGCGACCATCGACCCGTTGCCGGGCGCGAGACCACGCTCGTTCGGCAGCGTGGCATCGGTGTTGGCGGCCACCCACAAAGCGCCGGACCGCAGCGCGTAGGCCGCTTCGGCGAGGTCCGGCCAGGCGGTCACGGGCGAATGCCCCTGCACCACGGCGTCCGGCGGCACGTCCTCGAACCGCCGGATCGGGCGCAACCCCACCCGGTCGATCTCGGCGGCCAGGTCATCGGTGCCGACGATCAGCACGGTCGCTCCCGGCCGCAGCCGCCCGGCCAGTACCCGCGCGGCAGCCTGCGCGCTGGTCACCACGTCGTCCGCGGTCGCCGCGAAACCCAGCTCCGCCAAGTGACCGGCCACGGCGGCGGCCGATCGGCTGGCATTGTTGGTGACATACACCAGCGCCTGCGACGACGCCGACGAAAGCGCTTCCGGCGCACCGGGAATGACCTCGGTCCCCCGATACAGCGTGCCGTCCAGGTCCAGCAGCACCGCACCGAATCGGTCCCTCAACCGCGTCACTTACTCCACCTTCTCTAGGCGTCGAACATCCACTGGTTGTCGCGATCCATCCGGCGAGACCGATCAGGCCATGCGACCAGCCGCGGCGGACGGCAGGACAGCTCGGCTCACTCGGGGCGCTGCCCGTCGTCCTCTGCTTCGAAATCACTTCCGCCGGAGGCAAGTTCGTCGGCGCGCTCCTCGGCGTCGGTCTCGGCATCGAGGTCGGCGGAGGCGGAGTTGAGGAACCAGGTCAGGGCCTCGTCGGCGCGGCCCGCGGCCAGCAGGGCCTCCGCGTACGCGTAGAACAGGCGCGCGGCGGCCGAGCCGGTGCGGCCCGGGTCCAGCTCGGAGGTCTGCAGGGACACGACGGCCTGGTCGTATTGGCCGAGATCCATGCGGGCCCCGGCGACCACGATCCGCAGTTCGGTGGCCTCGTCACCCTTCAACCGGCGCGCTTCGTCGCTGCGGCCCAGTTCGATCGCCCGCTCAGGACGGCCCAGACCGCGTTCGCAGTCCGCCATGACCGCGAGCAGACCGGATCCACCGGACATCCGTCGCGCGGTGCGCAGCTCCGACAGCGCCTCCGCCCATTCACCGGCGTGATAGGCGATGACACCGGCGGTCTCGCGCACCACCGCGATCCGGCCGGCCCGCTGCCGCGCCGCGCGCGCGTGCGCCAGCGCCTGCTCGGGGTCCTCCTCGAGGAGACGGGTCGCCATCACCAGATGACGGGCCACCGTCTCGGCATTGTTCTTGTCCAGGCTCAGCAGATCGCGCCGGACCGCCGAATCCAGTTCACCGGCCTCGACGTCGTCGGGCAGCGGCGGCTCTTCCGGCCGCGCCTCGCGCCGATCGGACCCGCGACCGCTCGCGGCCTGCGCACCTTCACCACCGCGCCGACGCTCCGGGCCGTGCCCGCCGTCGGTCCGGTCGAACTTCCCACCGTCGAACTCGCGCTCGGTAGCCGCACCGCGCTCGTCTCCGCCACGCTCATCTGCGCTGCGACCGGCGTCCGCACGGCGGTCACCTCCGCGCCGGAAACCACCGCGATCAGCGTCACCACGGCTCTCCCCCGCAGGACGAGCGAACCCGCCCCGGCCACCGCTCTCGCGACGGTCCCCGGCCGGCCGTTCGAAACCACCGCGACCCTCGCCGCGGTTGTATCCGCCGCGTCCGCCACCTTCGGTGCGATTGAACCCCCCGCGCTCACCGGGCCGATCCGGTCCTCCACGCCGATTGCCACCCCGATCGAACCCGCCACGTTCAGAAGGCCGATCCGCACCACCACGCTGACTGCCACTCCGATCGAAGCCGCCGCGTTCAGAAGGCCGATCCGCGCCACCGCGCTGACTACCGCCCCGGTCGAACCCGCCACGGTTGTCACCGCCGGAACGATCCGAGCGCCTGCCCTCTCCCCGATCGGGTCCGCCACGCCTATCGCCGAATCCACGGTCGGAGCCACCGCGATTCTCACTCCGGTCGGCGCCGCCGCGCCGGTCGCCGTACGGGCGGTCCGAACTCCGGTCCCCGCGATACGGACGATCGCCACCTTCGCGCCGGTCGTCACCACGGTCGGATCGTCCGCGGTTCTCGCCGTACGGGCGATCCGACCCTTGACTACGGTTGTCCCCGAAGCCGCCGCCGCGCTTGAAACCGCCACGGTTCTCCCCGGCACTACGGCCGGAATCCGGTGCGCCGCGGCCGGATTCGCCTGGACCACTGCTGCGGCGGAAACCTCCGCCACTGTTCGGACGGCGGTCCTGACCGCCGCGATCGAAATCACCGCGGCCGGACCGAGGCTCGGATGGCCGGTCGTCGCCGGATCGGTCGCCCGACCGCTCGCGCGCGGATCGCCCGGAGCCAGAATCCTGGCCGGACCCGCTGCTGCGGCGGAAAGGCTTCCGACCGTCGTTCTGCTCCGACACGGTGATCCCTTTCTCTGTTCATGCTTCGTTGCCCGGCCGAGCCGTCGCCGTACGCGGGTGCACCCGCCTACTCGAATTCAACCATGTGCCGGCGATCTCGCCGCCACTCGGCACCGGCCCCGGAACGACGAAAAGGGGACCCACGGTATGGGCCCCCTTTTCGGGAAGTATGTTCCGGCGGTGTCCTACTCTCCCACACCCTGTCGAGTGCAGTACCATCGGCGCAGGTGAGCTTAGCTTCCGGGTTCGGAATGGGACCGGGCGTTTCCCCACCGCTATAACCGCCGTAACTCTATGAAACTATCCAC
>NZ_JARWOP010000336.1 GCF_029868745.1 Nocardia wallacei
TCAATCAGCGGCCGAGGCGTCCAGAACGACGGGGCGGCCACTCCTCGCAAACCACCCAACGGCAAGAACCGATCAGCCACACCCCGCCGCCCTGGGCATCCAGAGCACCTTGCCCTGGACACCTACAACCTTATGGAGAACTGATGAACAGCTGGCTGTGGGTGGGGCAGATCGTCCTCGCCGCGTCCTTCATTGTCGGCGGACTCGCCAAGGTCGCCGTACCCAAGGACAAGCTGCGCGGCCCGATGCCGTGGGCCGACGATCTGTCGCAGCGTGCGGTGAGCGGGATCGGTGTGGTCGAGGTGCTGGGCGGCGCCGGAGTCGTGCTGCCCTGGGCGACCGGTGCGCCACGGTGCTCACGCCGATCGCGGCGGTGGGGCTTGCGCTGGTGATGGTCGGCGGGTTCGCCACTCACCTTCGCCGTACCGAATACGGCCGGTCGCTGTCCAATGTCGCGTTCTTCGTCGTCGCCGTCCTGGTCGCGATCGGACGCTTCACCTGACCAGCTGCGAATTCGACTCTGCGGCAGGATATTTCGGCACCGACCCGGCCAATGCGTCGTGCAGGATCCTGGCCGTCTTACCGGCGCGTTTGCCCTGCAGCACCACCTCTGCGAAGCCGTCGACGAGTGCCCGCGCGGGGTCCAGCGGATTGTAGGCGCCCCCGTGCAGCGAATCGGTGAGTGCGGTCTGCCACGCCAGTTCGTGCGCACCGAAGCCGCCGGCCCGGTCGAGGGCATGGCCGTATTCGCGCACGACAGCCGCATACACGGCCCGCTCGAACTTGCGTCTGGACCACCGCCCCCGCGGTTGTTCGGAGTGGTCCGGCTGGATCATGGTGCGGTCCAACACGAGCCAGAAGCCGCGGGCGTCCTCCGTGCACGGCCCGGGTCCCGTCCGCTGCACCACGCCGCCCCCGGGTTCGCTGATCTCGATGCCGCGCACCGGGATCGGGTACTTCGCATGCAGGTCGTCGAGAGCCGAGGCAATCACGCGAGCGGTGCGCGGATCCAGACCGTCCCGATCGCATCCGATGATCTCGAGGCGGCGGACAGGCGATGGCTGCTGAGGGTCCGGAAGCGGGTCCGGTGGCGGGATCTGCGGCGGTTGGCCCGGCGGAGGTTGCGACCACAGCCCGTTCACCAGCGGCTCACCGACCGCAGCTTCCGCCGACCGCCCGTCGTTCAGCCGGGTCCGCGGCCGCAACAGGTCAGCCGACGATGGGTCCGCCAACACGGGCCCACCACGAATATGCTTGGCCCCCACCGCTTCCCCCGAGGGCGGCCGAGACCGCAACGAATCCGCCGATAACGGGTCGGCCACCGGCCCACCACCGATCCCCCACTCCCCGTCCACCGGCCGGGGACGCGAAAGCTCCGCCGAGGACGGGTCGACCACCACCGGGCCGCCACCGGCGCCCTCAGACCGAGACTCCTCCTGCACAGCCTCGTCGCGGATGCCTTCCGCCGCGCGCGTTTCCGTCGATGCAGGCCGAGGCTGCAAAAGGTTGACCGATGATGGGTCGATCAATACCGGGCCGCCGAGAAGGCCTACCACCGACGGCGATTCCGTTACGACAGGCCGGGGGCGAGGCAACTCCGCCGAAGACGGTTCGGCTGGAATCGGCCCATCACCGCCCTCCGCTGAGGGAGATGCCCCCACGACAGCCCGATCACCGACACCTTCCCGCGACTCCCCCACCGTGGACCGAGGCGGAAGGAGTTCCACCGAGGATGGGTCAGCCAACACCGGCTCACCGCCGGCGTGCGTCCGAAACTCCGTCAGCGACACCTCGTTACGGGTCTCCTCCTCCCGTGCCGGCCTGGGCCGAAGAAGTCCCATCGACGAAGGATCAACCAACTCCGGCTCAGCACGAACGCGCTCCACCGATCCCGATTCCCCCAGGGCACGCCGAGGCCGCAAAAGTTCCTCCGACGACGGGTCGGCCAACACGGGCCCACCCCGCACACCCTCCGCCGACGAGGGATCAGCCAGCACCGGTCCACCGCCCACACCCGCCTCCGACCGCGGTTCCTTCACCGCAGGCCGAAAGTGCGGAACCTCCACGTGCGATGAGTCAGCCAACACGGGCTCACGAGGAACGCCTGCCTCGAACGACGGTTCCTTCGCGGCCCGGCGGGGACGCAAAAGCTCCGCCGACGACGGGTCGGCCAGCAGCGGACCACCGCGTACACCTACGGCCGACTGCGAGTCCTCCACCGCAGACCGAGGCCGCAAAAGCTCGGCTAACGACGGATCGACCAGTACCGGACCACCACGCACAACGTCCGCCGACCGCGGCCCGCCCGGCACGGCCGCACCAACGATCTCTTCCTCCGACCGCGACTCCTTCACCGCAGTCCGCGGGCGTAGAAGTTCCGCCGAGGACGGGTCAGCCAACACCGGCCCAATTTTCACGGGTCCAGCCTCCGTCGACGCGGGTCTGGGCGGCAGAACGTTCGTCGGCGACGGAGTAGCGGGGACGGGCGCACCACGATTTTCCGACGGCGGTTCCTTCGCAGCAGGCTGGGGGCGTGGAACATCCACCGGTGCCGGGTCGGCCAACGCGGGCTCGGCCGGACGAAGCTCCGACGATGGCGGCCGGGCTCGCGGCGGTCTCTTGGGCGGAGGTTGGGCTGCCAGACGCCCGGTTTGCACGCGGCCGGGCGGCAGGGGCTTGGCGGTGCCGTAGGCGTGGGTGTGCCGCGGATCGGGCTTGCGCACCGGCCGACGCGAATCGGGCTCTCCTACGGCCGAATTGGTGTCGGTCGAGGCAGCGGACGCGGAAGCCATCGGCGACTGAGCCACCGTCGCCGACGTGGCTGCCCCCGAACCTGCGGAACGTTTCGACCACGGTGTCGGACCGGATTTCCCAGCCCGCGCACCCGCTGGCGACGCAGCGACGGACTCCTGATTCTGCACAGCCTCTGATGAATCAGGCCGCACGTCCCGCACAGACGAGCCCTGCGCCCCACGCCCCGCCGAACCGACCTTCGTCCCTTGCGTCGGCGGTCCCGCCGCCGTACCGAGCATCCCCCGCCGCACCGCCCTTTCCCGCACCGAACCTCGAGTAGTCGCATCCGGCACTTCACCTCGGGTTGCTGCGCCCGGCACCACATTTCGGACCGCTGCACCCTGCACCGCACCTCGAGGTGCTGCGCCCGCCGCCGCATCTTGGATCACTGCATCCGGTGCCGCACCTCGGACTGCCGCATCCCCGGCCGCTGCGCCCGGGACCTCCACACGGGCCACTACATCGCGCAGCGCGCCTGCCGCTGCCGACACCGCGCCTGGTACCACCATGCCCGGCATGACGCCTCGGACCGCTGTATCCCCGGCCTTCCCCACGTCCACCGCACCCGGCGGCGGCGCATCCCGAGCCGCCGGGCCGGAAATCACTGCCGCAGTCTGCACATCGCCGCGAGCGTCACCCATGCGACTTTCGGCGGCGGCGATGGCCTTTTTCAATCCGTCGACAGTCAGAGAAGCCTGGACGATGAGCTGTTCGAGCGTCGACAGCAGCGCACGCAACGTGTCCGCATCGGACTGCGAGGGCTGGCTCACCGATCTCTCCTGCTCGTCGCGCCGATTCAGGGCAGGCCCATCTCGACCTCACTCCTCGGCGGCGAATCCTACTTTCCCACGCCCAGCCCGACGAAGCATCACCACCAGCGAAAACCACCCGCACAGGCATCGCCCCAACCCGCGATTCCCAGCCTTATAGCCGTACTTATAAGAGTTCTGAGTATGAAACCTCTGGTCAAGCCGGAGCGAGTGTTCAACCGGGAGCGCGAGTGGGACGGGCTGAACACCCGGTCATGGATCCGTGCTGGTTAGGCTGGCTGGGTGATCACGATCGGGGGCAGGGCCGGGAGGTTGCCCGCACCCGCGCATGTTGTCTGGGGGTCGCTCACGAAGCCGACGCGGCCGGGTGCTCGGCCGTGGCTGAACTCCTACGGCCGATAGCTCATCGCCGCGCGGTCGGCACCTGCCCGCGCCGAGAAAGCGGTGACCGGAAGGGAATTCGGACCACCGCTTCCCGGCGGCACATCAGGAGGCCAGGGCCGCGGTGATCTTGCGAGCCATCTCGACCACAGCCGGGCCGGGCTGCCCCTGCCGAGTGCGGGCGGCGGTCTCCACAGCGACGGTGACCGTATTGCGGAAATTGTCGGCCTCCGCCGGATCCTGCTGCTCGAGCAGGGTCACGGCCGCGGTCAGGGCTGGGAGCACCTGGTCCGCGAGTTCCGCGACGGTCTTCCCCGTCAGCTTGATGTCCTTGGACTTCGCCGCGAGCACGTGCCCGGACAACCCGGTCGCCGACGCCAGCGCGACGGTACCGTCGGTCGCCGCCCGGTGCGCCGAGGTGCCCGCGGCGGCCATCAGCGATACAGCGCCGTAGGCGGCAACACGCAGGGTGGACTTGTCCTGGTCGGTCAGAGTGATGGTCATGGCGTGTACTCCTTCATCGGTCGTGTCGCCCGGACCCCTTGTGGCCCGGCCGTTTTGTTCGATGTACACACTGTCGCCGCCCCGCCTGACACGCCCCTGATGCCGACCTGACACCTCCCTGTCACGGACCGGTCCACGCGCCGCCTTCCGTCGACAGCAGATACGCGGCGTCTATACAGGCCACCACACCGGCCATACGAGCACGACCAGCGGGATACCGACCGCTGACAATAGACAGGTGATGGAGAATGAGCTGTTCCAGCGTCGACACCAGCGATACCCCTAAATTGGGGGCACGACCTTTCGGGACATACTCCTCCAGCAGTAATTCTGCGGGGTACCGGGTGAGCAACGCCGAGAACTGGCGACTTCACTGATCCGAACGACATCTTGTGCGACTTAGAATCCTAACGGTGTATAGGACGACGCCGCTTTGTCGAATCTTCGACTCTTCCGAGGACCGCGTTGGTTGCGAGCCGAGAGAGTTGTGGATTCGGTGCGCGCACGCTGGACACCACGCCACGCAACTGGGCGGCAGACATGTTCGTCGCAAATCAGGTGGCGGCCGGTACACCCTTTCTTCAGAGGCACTATGACCACTTACTACTGGTACTCGTCCAAGGACCACAAACTACACCAGTCGGACCGCCCGCCGGAGTCGGGATATTACTCCACGCAGGATCACCCCGGCGGAGACGTCACCCTATACCAGGTGAACCCGGACAGCGCCGATGATCCTATACGCGTCGACGGCTGGCCCTTCGACGAGTACAAAGAAATTGGTATCGACTACCTCGCCGACGGTACGGCTTTCCATATCAAATGGCAGGATGACCTGCCGGTGTTCGACCGATTTGCGTCGGACGACCGGAACCTACCCCTGCCATGGACTAAATACCTCGGTGACCAGGATGCACCCGGGGTGGGCGATAGGATCAATTCTTTCGAACTGGAAATTCCAGTGCCGCCGAGGTCCACAGTGTCGAACGATTTGAGAACGGCTATTTCCGTGGCGAACGACGAGCTGCGGTACCTGATGTATCAGATGGGGACAGAGAGCAAAGAGAAGCCGTCGTTGTTGATCTCGCCGTCGGAGAACGACAAGAATACGATGGACAAGAATCTGACGCAGTCGTTCATGGACACGATCGCGTCGGGTGAGGCCGCGGACGGGTATTTGTCGGCGATCACCTATCTGGAAGCTCTCGCGGACGAGTGGAACAAGAAGGATTCGCAGTATCGGCTGACCGAGCAGACGCTGGGGAATTTGAACAGCCGCTACTACAAGAACATGTGGGACCGGATCCAGACGGTGCGTGAGAACATGTGGAAGAGTATGAAGTTTCTGGACCCCGAGGAGATCGCCTGGACCGAAGCGCAGTTCAGGAAATCCGAAGCGGACCGTGCCCAGATCACCAAGGATCTCGCCGACGAAAAGCAAACAGCGGCCGGGTTGCAAGAAGCGCTGCGGGAGCCCGGAATCCAGCACGTGATCGAGGAAAGGGCGCTGTACAACCTGATCCGGGAAGCGGTCGCAGGTTGCCGCGACGATGTCGTCTCCTACGTCGACACCGTTGCCGAACTGCCCTTCGACATCGGCCCACCGGCGCCCGCGCCGTCCCCGGCGCCGTCACCATCTCCTTCCCCGTCACCATCTCCATCTCCCTCCCCGCCGCCATCTCCATCTCCCACCCCGCCGCCATCTCCGTCTCCCACCCCGTCTCCGCCTCCGCCTCCGTCTCCGTCACCGTCTCCAACATCAACATCCAGCGACGCCACCAGCGACGAGGACTTCAGCAACCTGTTCAGCGATCTCGACCTGACGGGTGAGGACGGCGGCGCCCTCACCGGTGACGAGAGCGGCCTCGTCACCGCCGACGGTTCACCCATCGGCACCACCGGTAGTGGCGTCACCGCGACGCCCGCCGGCTACCAAGCGCCCGCCACCAATACCGGCGGAAGCAGCGGCGGTGGAGACGCGCTCGGCGGACTCACCTCCATCCTGCCCATGCTGACGACCATGCTCTCCGGCGGTCTCGGCGGCGCGGGCAATCTGCTCGGCGGCAACAAGGACGAAGACAAGCCCAGCGAAGCGGAAATCAACGAACGCGAGCAGGCCGCCTACGAGGCGGGCGCGCAATCACAGCAGACCGTCACCGCCCAGCAGGCCGGTTACGCTCAGCAACCCGGTGCGACCGACCCCGATGTCGCCGGCGCGCAACCCGCCGCTGTCAGCCCACCCACCGGCAACGGTAGCCCGCCGCCCGTCAACTCTCCTGGCACCATGGTCGACTTCCCCATTCGCGACGGCGTCACCCAGCAAGTCCCCACAACCGTCGCCGAGGCTCTCAACCGCCAGCTCCACGACGGCGCGACCGACGCCGATGCCGCCTACGCCGGCACTCCCGGCGAATCGACCGGCGACCACCGCTGGACCATCGTCAACGATCTCGACAAGCTCCGAACCGGCGACATCGTCCAGTGGTCCAACCACAGCGCCCTCATCGTCGTCGACAACGGCACCGTCAGCTACGTCGACAACGGCCGATTCCTCCCCCTCGACCCACACAATCCTCAGAACGGCAGCAGCTACGGCGCGTTCCAGGGATTCCGCCACCCTTCGGGCATTCCCGACCCCGACAACACCGCCGTCAGCGTGGCCACCGCCCCACCCACCATAACCACCGCCCAGGACCCCAGCGCCGACGAACCACCGAAAATCTGACACCTGCGCCCGACACCGTCCAGATGGCATCGTCGGGAACCCGAGAAGACCACCGATACAACGGTCGACGCTCACCGTTGTCGCCCGGTGAGGATGACCCGGATAAGGTCGGCGCGCGATCCGATGTCCAGCTTGTTGAAGATCTTTCGCAGGTGGTAGTCGATCGTTCGGGCACCGAGGAACATCTGAGCGGCGATTTCGCGGTTGGTGTAGCCCTGCGCAACGGCCTGCGCGATGCGCACCTCCTGGGGCGTGAGCATCTCGACCTCACTCGAGCGTGCCGGGTCCTCCACAATCTCCCCGGCCGCACGCAACTCGGCGCGAGCCCTATCTGCCCACGCCGAGGCACCCAGCGATTGAAAGGTCTCGAATGCCTCCCGCAATGGGCGGCGGGCCTCGGTCCGGCGGCGGCGCCGACGCAGGTACTCCCCGTACAGCAGCCGAGTCCGAGCGGACTCTATCGGCTGGTCACCGTATCCGTGCAGTTCGAGGGCACGATCGAAGGCACCTTCAGCATCCTCGGGCTCGGCGAGCAATGCCTCGCACCGCGCCACCAGTGCGCTCGGTTCCGGTGCGCCGGTCGACGCGGCCTGCCGAAGCGACGCGAAAGCCTTGGTCGCGAGGTCGCGTTTGCCGGCTTGAACGGCAGCCTCCACCAGATCCGGTGCGGACATCAGAATGACCCCTGGATGAACGAAATCGCTCGGTGATTGGAGATATGTCAGTGCCGAATCAGGTCGGCCGGCGACCAGGTCGATCAGCCCCAGGGCGCGCCTGGCGGTGGTGACGACGACCGCCAGGCGGCGGGGAATCGCTTCGGCCAAGGCCTCATCGGCAAGGTCACGTGCGTTTTGATCTCGTCCTTCCAGCGCCGCGAGCAGAGCCAGAGTGCTGCGGTACCAGCAACTCGCGTTGCTCAGCCCGATCTCGTCGGCGAGGCGATGCCCCTCCTCCGCGGAGACCCCCGCGGAGCGGAGGCGCCCACTGGCGAGGTCGTCGATCACCGAGCGCTCCAGCGCCCAGATCAGAAATATGACCGCTCCGGTGTCCCGGGCGTGCCGCACGGCCGTCCGGTTCAGTCGTCGGCCCCGGTCTCGCTCGCCCAGGCTTCTCAGCATTCCACTGGCCCCGAGCAGCATGGCGGGATCGGTGAACGCCTCCACGGCATCCAGGTCGGCGGAGGACAATTTGTGCGGTCGCCCCGTCCGGGCGCGGCATGCTCCGCGGAACAGTCTGAGGAGCGCATCGTGAGAGCTGTTGTCGGAGAGCGACAATCGCTCGACGATCTCCGCGAGTCCCGACCATTCGGTGGGCAGGTTCGCGTGAAAGCTGGCTTCTTCCCAGACTATCAACGACAGAATCGCCTGCTGTGGATCGGCTTCCACGATCGCCGGCATCAGCGGGCCGAGCATGGCCATCGCGTCGCTCGGCGTCCCCGTGTGCAACTCCATCAACGAGCGCAGCCACAGGACGTCGCGACGCAACGACTCCTCGGGCGGCCCTTCTCTGTCGATCAATTCGAGCATAAGTGCCGCTCGATCGGCGTCACCGCTGTGGAACCACGCCACAGCCGATTCGAGATACCGCTGGTAACGACGGGGACCGCCGGTACTCAGGTCGCCTGCCCGGGCGAGCAGCGCCGCCGCGGTTGCCGTGCTGACCTGGATGCCGCGGCCCGCCCGCTCGATCCGATCGGCCACTTCGTCGTCCGGACCGTCGACCGCCTGTCCCAGATGCCACGCGCAACGTACGAGGTCCGCGGCCGAAGTCAGCACCGCAGCAAGTGCACGATGCGCAGCGCGCCGATCCGATGCGGCGGCGCCGTGGTAGACGGCCGCGCGGATCAGGGGGTGGCGAAAAGCGATCGCCCCCGTGTCCGTCTCGATGAGCTCGTCCAGCGTGCCGAGTTCTGCCGTCGGAGCCGCATCGAATTCGGCTGCCGCCGACGCCAGGAGATCGCGACGGATGTGGCCTGCGGCCGCAACCAGGAGCAGCAGCCGCCCCACCGATGGAGTGTGCCGCAGCACCCGCGCAAGGAAGGCCTCGCGCAACGTGTCCGCCAGCAGCACGGGCGCCGACAGCGATGGGCCGTGCGGAATTGCACCGACAGGCAACTCGATGATTGCCAGTGGATTGCCTGCCGTCGCCTCCAGAACGAGTTCCCGCTGCGCCCGCGACAGCCGCGACCGTGTCCGCTCGGACAGTAGGCGCATCGCGGCTCCACGCTCCAACGCCTCCAACGGCATGTCCACAGCACCCGACACCACGACGGACGGTTGCTCGCTCGTCCTGGAACTCAGCACCAGCACGATCGGCTCAGAGTCCAGCCGCCTGCCTACGAACTCCAAAACCCGCGCCGAGGCGCGGTCGATCCACTGGACGTCATCGACCAAGCACACCACCGGCCGACCGGAGGCCAGTTCCGACAGCAACGACAGCGTCGCGAGACCTACCAGAAAGGATTCGGGCGCGGGGCCCGCGGCCAAGCCGAACACAACTCCGAGTGCCGAAGATTGCGGGGCAGGCAACCGGTCGACCCGGTCCAGCACCGGCAGGAGCAATTGGTGCAACGTCGCGTAACCGAAGTCGGCCTCGGCTTCGGCACTCGTGGCTCGCAGCACCGACGTCTCCGAAACCGCGGCGGCAAGGTGGTCCAAGAGCGCGGTTTTGCCGATCCCGGGCTCTCCGTGCAGGCTGACCACCGCACCACATCCGGTGGTGTGTGCACGATCCACCAGGGCGACAAGCGCATTCTGCTCTTTATCTCGACCGTACAGCACACTTCGAGACTAATTCGGTTCGGCAGCCTGGAGATTCGCCACCTCCGGGAAACCCGGACGGTCTCCCGAATTCTGCAGCGCGGGCTGTCCCGGGTTATTGTCCGCCCGGTTGCGAGAATCCGGACACGCATTGTAGGTGCCGGTTGGCATTCTAGGAACAGGCGCTCCGAGACACGGGGCGGGAGATAGAGGAGGCAGCGGTGGGGATGTTCGATGCCATCCGGCGAGGGCGCACGGCCAAGCTCGAGAAGGCTCGGACCGCGGCGTACGAGAAGGCGATTCGGGGCGGGGCTTCGGAAACGGAAGCCGCGGCCGTCGCGGACGAAGCCGCCGAACGCGCGGCTCGCCGACGGCGGTTGCTGCTGTTCGGAAGCTGAGTTCTCGCCGCCGGTTCAGTCCTGCCTGCGGTGCGGAACGAACTCCAGGGTCAGCAAAGCCGCTGCGGTGAAGACGATTTCGCGCCAGCGGATGAGGACGAAGCGGTCGTCGCCGAAGGAGTTGAACTTGCGCAGGAAGCGATACAGCGATTCCAGGCGGATCAGCGGGTCCAGGGTGCGGGCGGCGACGTAGACGGCCTGGCGGGAACGGGTGCGTTCCTTTTCGGCGAACAGCTCGGGGAAGGCCGCGAACGCCAGCGAGATGCGCTGGACGCCCTTGTCGCGGCCGTAGTCGACCAAGTCCACGATCATGCGCTCGTCCAGGCCGTTGGGGGCGTCCTTGCGACGCCACGGCACGTCCAGGCTCAGCTCGGTGCCGCCGTTGGACTCGCCGTAGCGCTGGAAGCCGACCACCCGGTCGTCCGCGTCGCGGGCGATGACCAACAGCATGCCGGGATGCCGCCCGTCGAGCAGATGGTCGAGGATCATCGAGAAACCGCGCGTCTGATGGCCTTTGCCCCACTCGTCCACGATGTCGAACAGAGTCGAGCGCAGCGACGCGCCGATCTCGATCTCCTTGACGATCTTGGTGGTCACCCCGAAGTTGCGGGTGCGGCTGACAGCCTGGCGCAGGTTGCGGAACTTGCGGCCCACCATGTCGAAGTGCTCGACGTCGATCACCACGTCGCGGCCGATCGGAATGGCCCGCAATCCGTGATGGTCCACGGCCCGTCCGCGCCACAGCTCGGTCAGCTCCGGACTGGCGCCGAGTACCGCGATGCGCCAGCCGTGGTTCATCGCGAACTCGGAGAACTCGCCGATCAGGGCGGGGAACTCGGCGCGATTGCCGACCGGGTCACCGGCCACCACCGCGATGCCGAATCGGGCCCGATAGCCCACGGCCGCGGTCGAATTGGCGTTGAAGAAATACGACTTCGCCGAATGCAGGGCGAAGGGCGCGAGCGGGTCGCCGACGGTCCGGTCGACCAGTGCCGCCACCCGGTACTGCTGCTCGGGCTGCGGGCGCGAGTTCTGCGGCAGCATCAGGATGAACCCGGTGGACGCCAGGCAGACGAAGCCGACGCCGGAGTGACCGTTGTGGTAGGTGACGTTGGAGACACCGAGCACCAGGACCGCCACCGTGAAATGCGGCAGCGTGATCGGCCGCCGCAGGTGCAGCCCGCGCGCCACGAACAGGCCCGACAGCGACACGGCCACGAACCAGCCGTGATCCACACCCTCGCGGGACGCCCGGTCGGCCGCGTACACCAGCACCACGCCGACGAGCACCAGCACCACGATCAACGGCACCCGGACCGCGCGAGTGGGCGACAGCGCCGCGTCCCGGTAGGTCCGCCGGTAGCCGGCGACGGCAGAGTTCAGTTCGGGCACGGCACAGCCCCCGGCCATACGCCCACGAACATCCTCGTCATGTCCGTCCTCCCGATGATCGCGTCCCGCACCACAAGAATGCAGAACAAACGTTCCGGTCGGTAGTACCTGAAGCGACGACACCGCGACAACACGGTTCCCATCGGCGAGGCACTCCCCCGGATCGGTATCCACCTGAATCATAGGATGAATCCCACGGCGCAACGCGCACGTAATTCAACGGATACTCCCCCGCCGGTGTTCCCGCAATGGGTTTATGCGTTGTGCCACACCGTGATCCACCCGTGCCCGGCGTGCGACCCGGGATCGTAATTTCCGCAGGTCGGCTGGCCCACATCCGGACCCGCCGACCCGCCCCTCAGCTCCCGAACACGCGCTCCACGACGGTCTTGGCCCGCCTCGTCACCCGCATGTAGTGGTCGAGGAATTCACTGCCGTCGTCGTTGGGCCACCCAGCGACCTTGGCGACAGCCGATAGTAGGCGGCCCGGGCCGGGCAGCTGATCGGCCGGTTTCCCGCGAACCAGGACGAGGGCGTTGCGGGCGCGGGTCGCGGTCAGCCAGGCGTCGCGCAGTAGTTCCACGTCGTCGGCGCCGAGCAGGTCGGCGCGCTCGATGGCGTCCAGGGACTCCAGCGTGGACGTGTTGTGCAGTTGCGGCACCTCGTGGGCGTGGCGCAACTGCATCAGCTGCACGGTCCATTCGATGTCGGCGAGTCCGCCGCGACCCAGCTTGGTGTGGGTCGCGGGATTGGCGCCGCGCGGCAGCCGCTCGGAGTCGACCCGGGCCTTGATCCGGCGGATCTCGCGCACCGCCTCCGCGGACACCCCGCCCTCGGGATAGCGCACCTTGTCGATCATGTGCAGGAACCGCACGCCCAGCTCCTGATCTCCGGCGATCTGATGGGCGCGCAGCAGCGCCTGCACCTCCCACGGCTGGGCCCATTGCTGGTAGTAGGCCTGATAGGCGCCCAGCGTGCGCACCAGCGGCCCGTTGCGGCCCTCCGGGCGCAGGCCCGCGTCGACCTGTAGCGGCGGATCGGTGCTCGGCGCGCCCAGCAGCCGCTGCACCTGTTCGGCGACGCCGATCGCCCACTTCACCGCGACCGTCTCGTCCGCGCCGGGCCGCGGGTCGCAGACGAACAGCACGTCGGCGTCGGAGCCGTACCCCAGTTCCTTGCCGCCGAGCCGGCCCATGCCGATGACCGCGATGTCGGCGGGCGCGGGCGCACCCGACTCGGCCTCGCTCGCCCGGATCAGCGCCAGCAGCGCGGCCTCGAGCACCGCCACCCACACCGAGGACAGCGCGCTGCACACCCGCGGCACCTCGAGCATGCCGAGCACATCGGCCGACGCGACGCGGGCCAGTTCGTGGCGGCGCAGCGAGCGGGCGGTGGCGATCGCGCGCTTCGGATCGTCGTAGCGGGCGGCGCCGGCGAGGATGCCGGTGCGCACGTCGTAGAGCTTGGGCGACAACAACAGTGGGCCGGTCGGTCCGTCGGCGAACATGCGGATCGTCTCGGGGGCGTTGATCAGCAGGTCCGGCAGGTAGGCCGACGAGCCGAGCACGATCATCAGCCGCTCGGCGACGGCGCCCTCGTCGCGCAGTTCGCGCAGGAACCAGGTCTGCGACTCCAGGCCCTCCGAGATCCGGCGGTAGGCCAGCAGGCCCTGATCGGGATTGGGCGTCTCGCCCAGCCACTCCAGCAGCGTCGGCAGCAGCAGCGCCTGGATACGACCCTTGCGGCCGATCTCACCGGTGAGCGCCTTCAGGTGACCGAGGGCGTTCTCCGGCGCGGCGTATCCGAGCGCGGCGAGCTGCCGCACCGCGGCCTGCGGGCTCAGCCGCAGCGCGGCGGCGTCCAGGCGGGCCACCGATTCCAGCAGCGGCCGGTAGAACAGCTTGGCGTGCAGGCGCCGCACCCGCAGCCCGTTGCGTTTGATCTCGCTGCGCAGCACGCCCACCGCGTCCTGACGGCCGTCGGGACGCATGTGCGCCGCGCGCGCCAGCCAGCGCATACCCTCCTCGTCGTCGGTGGCGGGCAGGGTGTGGGTGCGCTTGAGCCGCTGCAGTTGCAGCCGGTGCTCGAGCAGGCGCAGGAACTCGTAGGAGGCGGTGAGGTTGGCGGCGTCGTCGCGGCCCACGTAACCGCCGGCGGCCAGCGCGGTCAGCGCCTCGACCGTGCCCTGTACATGCAGCGACTCGTCTGCCTTGCCGTGTACCAATTGCAGGAGCTGCACGGCGAATTCGACGTCGCGCAGGCTGCCGTGGCCCAGCTTCAGCTCCCGCTCGCGCAGGTCCGCCGGGACCAGGTCCTCGACGCGGCGGCGCATGGTCTGCACGTCCGCGACGAAATCCGGCCGCTCCGAGGCGTTCCAGACCATCGGCATGACCGCGGCCCGGTACTGCTCGCCCAGTTCCAGATCACCGGTGGCGGGCCGATTCTTCAACAACGCCTGGAACTCCCAGGTGCGCGCCCACCGCTTGTAGTAGGCGAGGTGGGACTCGAGGGTGCGTACCAGCGCGCCCGCCTTGCCCTCCGGCCGCAGCGCGGCGTCCACCTCGAAGAAGGCGTTTCCGGCGACCGTCATCAGCTCGGCGGCGAGCCGGGTGGCGGTGTTGTCGGCGGGCTCGGCGACGAACACCACGTCCACGTCGGAGACGTAATTCAGTTCGCGCGCACCGCATTTGCCCATCGCGATCACCGCGAGCCGCACCGGGACCGGACCGTCCGGGCACACCCGCGCCACCGCGACCGACAGCGCCGCGGTCAACGCCGCGTCCGCCAGATCGGTGAGATGGCGGCCGACCTGCTGGTACGGCAGGACCGGCTCGTCCTCCACGGTGGCGGCCAGGTCGTGGGCGGCCAGCAACATCAACTGGTCGCGATATCGCTTGCGCAACAACGCGATTGCCTCGGGGCCCGCGATGGATGCGCGATACAACGTAGAGGTGGTGTGTGGTTCGGGTACGGCCTCGACGGCATCGAGCAGATCCGCGACCAGTTCCGCGGGCGCGGGCAATTCCCCGCGGCGCAATAGTTTCCAGGTATCCGGCTCGGCCACCAGGTGGTCGGCGAATGCGCTGGAGGACCCGATCAGCGCGAACAGTCGGCCTCGCAGGGAGATCTCGCTCCGTAGCGCCTCGTCCAATTCGTCCCAGCGGGGGCCGAGCTGTTCGCGCAAACGCACCAGCGTCAGTAACGCCAGGTCGGCGTCGGGGGCGCGCGACAGCGCCCACAGCAGCGGAATGCTTTCTACGTTGTCCCACGCCAATTCTCGCAGCGAATCGGCGGCCGTCGGTTCGAGCAGCCCGAGCCGACCGGCGCCGGGCACCGCGGAACGGGCAGTCGGTGGCCGTACCATGCCCCACAAATTACAGGGTCGGCGGCGGCCGCCGAGGACACATCCCCGGGAACGGAGAAAGTGTTCTCAGTTCGTGCCGCGACCGGACACCTACCTCACAGATCGAGGTATTCCTGGAGTTCCCACTGCGTAATCTGCGCGCGGTAGCCCGCCCACTCCCGGCGCTTGTTGCGCAGGAAGAAGTCGAACACGTGCTCGCCGAGGGTCTCCGCGACCAGCTCCGAACGCTCCATCGCCTTGAGCGCCTCGTCCAGGCTGCCCGGCAGTTCCTTGAAGCCCATGGCGCGACGCTCGGCCGTGGTCAGCGACCACACGTCGTCCTCGGCCTCCGGCGGCAGCGTGTAGCCCTTCTCGACCCCGCGCAGCCCGGCGGCCAGCAGCACCGCGAACGACAGGTACGGGTTGCACGCCGAATCGGGGCTGCGGATCTCGACGCGCCGCGAGGACTGCTTGTTCGGCGTGTACATCGGCACACGCACCAGCGCCGAGCGATTGGACCGGCCCCAGGAGGCCGCCGTCGGCGCCTCGCCGCCGTGGATCAGGCGCTTGTAGGAATTGACCCACTGGTTGGTGACCGCGCTGATCTCGTTGGCGTGCTCGAGGATGCCCGCGATGAACGCCCGCGCGGTCTCCGACAGGTTGTTCGGATCGTCCGGGTCGGCAAAGGCGTTCTGCTCGCCCTCGAACAGGCTCATGTGAGTGTGCATCGCCGAACCCGGGTGCGCGGCGAACGGCTTGGGCATGAAGGTCGCGCGGACGCCCTCGTCGATGGCCACCTCTTTGATGAGGTAGCGGAAGGTCATCACGTTGTCGGCCATCGACAGCGCGTCGGCGTAGCGCAGGTCGATCTCCTGCTGGCCGGGCGCGCCCTCGTGGTGGCTGAACTCCACCGAGATGCCCATCGACTCCAGCGCGTCGATGGCGTGGCGGCGGAAGTTCGGGGCCTCGTTGTGCACGGCCTGGTCGAAGAAGCCGCCCTTGTCCACCGGCACCGGGTCGCCCTTGGTGTCCATCTCGGCCTTCACCAGGAAGAACTCGATCTCCGGATGCACGTAGCAGCTGAAGCCGAGATCGCCGGCCTTGTTCAGCTGCCGCCGCAGCACGTGCCGGGGGTCGGCCCACGACGGCGAGCCGTCCGGCATCGCGATGTCGCAGAACATGCGCGCCGAGTGCTGATGTCCCTTGCTGGACGCCCACGGCAACACCTGGAACGTCGACGGGTCGGGCCGGGCGACCATGTCGGCCTCCGACACGCGGGCGAAGCCCTCGATGGCCGAACCGTCGAACCCGATGCCCTCCTCGAAGGCGCCCTCCAGCTCAGCGGGCGCGATCGCGACCGACTTCAGGTACCCCAGCACGTCGGTGAACCAGAGTCGTACGAAGCGGATGTCCCGCTCCTCGAGCGTCCGCAGCACGAATTCCTTCTGGCGATCCATACGCGCGAGCGTAAGCACCCGGCGTTAAATCCGTGTTACATAGCCATTGTCAGGCAAATTAACCGCATGTGAGACCGGCCGGCGGCTCGGTCAGATCGGTGAGATAGCTGATCACCGCGTCGTCCACGCACGGCACGCCGCCCGACAGGAACGCCGTGTGGCGGGTGCCCTTGTTCGTGATCAGCGCCGCGTTCAGCTCCTTGGCCAGGTTCACGCCCGCCTCGTAGGGGGTCGCGGGGTCCTGGGTCGTGGAGACGACGACCGTCTTCGGCAACCCCGACACGGTGATGTTGTGCGGGGTGGACGAACTCGGCACCGGCCAGAACGCGCACAGCTCGAGCGGCGCCTGCCCGCTCGCGTGGCCATCGTCGAGGAAGGGGGCGACCTTGCGGTACTCGGCGTCCTGCTTGTCGGCCACCGCGCGGTCCTTCACGGCCGGGTCGTCGACGCAGTGGATGGCCATGAAGGCGTCCTGGGAGTTGTCGTAGGTGCCGTCCTGGCGACGGCCGTCGTAGAGGTCGGCCAGGCGCAGCAGGATGTCGCCCTTGCCGGTGGCGAGCTGAGAGAGCCCGGCGCTCAGCACATTCCAGTTGTCCTCGGCGTAGAGGGTGTTCTGCACGCCGGTGATCGCGTCGCCGTAGGTGAGCGGGCGGCCGTCGTCGGTGGTCGCCGGACGGTCCCACAGCGGACCGACCAAGGCTTGGAACCGCGCCACGGACTGGGCCGGGTCCGCGCCCAGCGGGCAGTCCGGCTGCCGCGCGCAATCGGTGGCGTATTCGTTGAACGCCTGCTGGAAGCCGGCCGCCTGCTGCACCGATTCCTGCACCGGATCGGCATCCGGGTCCAACGCGCCGTCGAGCACCAGCGCGCGCACCCGGTCCGGGAACTTCTCGGCGTAGGACGAGCCCAAGCGAGTGCCGTAGGAATAGCCGACGTAGTTGAGCTTCTCGTCGCCGAGCACCGCGCGGATCACGTCCATGTCTTGCACCACCTCCCGCGTACCGACATGCGCGAGGAAGTCGTTGCCGGTGCGCTCGGTGCAGCGGGAGGCGAACTGCTTGTTCTCGTCCTCGGCCGCGGTGATGCCGGTGGGGCTGTTGTCCTTCGGCGGTTCGGCGCGTTCGTCGTCCCATTCCTCGGCCGTCATGCAGGAGATCAACGGGGTGGACGCGCCGACGCCGCGCACGTCGAACCCGATGCGGTCGAAGCGTTCCGCGAGCGGAGTGTCCTGCCCCTGCTGCGACATCCACAGTCCCGGCTGGCCCGGACCGCCCGGATTGAACAGCAGCGAGCCGATGCGCTGGCCCGTCGCCTTGATCCGGGAGATCGCGACCTGCGCGGTCGCGCCGTCGGGCCGGGCGTAGTCGACCGGCACGGTGACCCGGGTGCACTCGGCCGTCTTGGGGAAGCGGTCGGTCGCGTCGCCGAAGTTGTCGCAGCTGCTCCACTCCGGCGCCTGGGTGTAGAACTTCTCCAGATTCGCCGGAGACGGCGTCACCGCCGGGGGCGTGGTCGTCTCGTTGTTCGACGATGTGGAGCAGGCGGTGACCACCAAGGGGGCCACACACAGCAGGGCCACCGCGGCTACGAGACGGCCGGTTCGCGACAAGGGCATGCGAACGATCCAACCAGACGAACCTGTGTGATGAATTGCATGGTCGGCACGCCTTAAACGGGGTGTCCGGCCGGTGGCACACTGGACGGGTCCGCAATGGACGAGTCACGACAACCCGGGGACCCGTACGGGCCTCGAGGAGACGACGAAAGGGACGATGATGTCCGCATCCGAAAAGTCCGCCGAAACCGCTGCCTATGGCGCCGCACCGACAACTTCCCGCCGGAAGACGCGAGTACAGCACCTGCAGCAATTGAAGGCCGCGGGCGAGAAGTGGTCCATGCTCACCGCCTACGACTACTCCACGGCAAAACTGTTCGAAGAGGCCGGGATTCCGGTGCTGCTGGTCGGCGATTCGGCCGCCAACGTGGTGTACGGCTACGACACCACCGTGCCGATCACGATCGACGAGCTGGTTCCGCTGGTGCGCGGCGTGGTGCGGGGCGCACCGCACGCGCTGGTGGTCGCGGACCTGCCGTTCGGCAGCTACGAGGCCTCCCCCGAACTCGCGCTGGCCTCGGCCACCCGGTTCATGAAGGAGGGCGGCGCGCACGCGGTGAAACTCGAAGGCGGCGAACGGGTTTCCGAGCACATCGCGCGGCTCACCGCCGCCGGTATCCCGGTGATGGCGCACATCGGATTCACCCCGCAGAGCGTCAATACCCTCGGCGGGTTCCGCGTGCAGGGCCGCGGCGACGGCGCCGAGCAGCTCGTCGCCGACGCCATCGCGGTGCAGGAGGCGGGCGCGTTCGCGGTGGTCATGGAGATGGTGCCGGCCGAACTGGCCGGTCAGGTCACCCGCAAGCTGACCATCCCCACCGTCGGCATCGGCGCCGGCGTGGACTGCGACGCGCAGGTGCTGGTGTGGCAGGACATGGCCGCCTACACCAGCGGCAAGACCGCCAAGTTCGTCAAGCACTTCGCCCAGCTCGGCGATCAGCTCCGCAACGCCGCGGCCGCCTACGCCGACGAGGTCCGGCGCGGGGTGTTCCCGGCTCCTGAACACAGCTTCTGAGGTTGTCGGCGGCACGTTTCCGGTTCACCGGGGGCGTGCCGCCGCTGCGCCGGTGGACGAGGGCGGGGCGGGCTTGCTCTCCGCGGCGGGGACGACGTCGGTCGGTGATCGGTGGCAGACTCGAAGTCCGACCGAGCACGGAACGAGCAGAGGGAACTGATGTCGCAGAGCCGTTGGATGACTCGCGGAGCGCTGGGGGTGGCCGGGATGGCCGCCGTCGCACTGATTGCCGGATGCGGAGGCGGGGGTACCACCGGATCGCCCGAGCCCGCCGGGTCGAGCGGGTCCGTCACCTCCACGGCGGCGCGCGCCAGCGGCTCGGCCACGCCGAGTAAGGCACCGGGTCCGGTCGAGGTCCCCGAGCAGGTCGCCAAGCAGCTGTGCAACCGGATCCAGCCACAGCTCTCGGATTGGCGCGTGCAGGGTCCCACGCTGGGCCGGGTGGCGCTGAACATCACCGTGCACGAGTGGGCCGCTCTGAACGGCGGCATCAATATGCAGATCCTCGGCGACAAGTCGGTGGTCGACCGCATCACCTCCGCCACCTGCTCCGACGTTCGCAGCCAGGCGCTACAGGCATTGGAACTGCCCGACCTCGCGGCGGGGATCGCGTTCTGATGCGCACGCTGTACCCGTCGCTGCGGGCGCACCGCGAGGGCCTGCTCGATGTCGGCGACGGACAGCAGTTGTACTGGGAGGAGAGCGGCAACCCCGACGGCAAACCCGTGGTGTTCCTGCACGGCGGCCCCGGCGGCGGCACCGCGCCCTTCCACCGTCAGTTCTTCGACCCGCGCGCCTACCGGATCGTGCTGTTCGACCAGCGCGGCTGCGGCCGATCCGTGCCGCACGTCGCCGACGGCGCGAGCCTGGAGACCAACACCACCTGGCATCTGGTCGCCGACATCGAGAAGCTGCGCACGCATCTGGGCATCGAACGCTGGCAGGTCTTCGGCGGTTCGTGGGGTTCGACGCTGGCGCTGGCCTACGCGCAGACCCATCCCGATCGCGTCACCGAGCTGGTGCTGCGCGGCATTTTCCTGTTGCGGCGCAAGGAGATCGACTGGTACTACAACGGCGCCGCCGGTTACGTCTATCCTGACGAGTGGGAAAAGTTCCTGGCCGCGGTGCCGGAATCCGAACGCCGGGGAGATCTCGTGAGTGCTTATCACCGACTGCTGCACTCCCCCGATCCCGAAGTCTTCGTCCCGGCCGCCGTCGCCTGGTCCAGCTGGGAAGGGGCGACGAGTTCGCTACTGCCGCAACCGGATCGAGTGGCCGAGACCGCGGAGCACCGGTTCGCGCTGGCGTTCGCCCGCATCGAGAATCACTACTTCGTGCACGGCGGTTTCCTCGACGACGGTCAGCTGCTGCGCGATATCGACCGCATCGCCCACATCCCCGGGGTGATCGTGCAGGGCCGCCACGACATCGTGTGCCCGGCCGTGAGCGCCTGGGATCTGCATCGCGCGTGGCCGAATTCGACATTGCACATCGTCGCCGACGCCGGGCACGCCGCCAGCGAGCCGGGCATCACCCACCATCTGGTGGAAGCCACCGACAAGTTCCGGAGTACCTGATGACCACCGCAACCGGCCCCGCGCTCCGCGCCGCTCTCGACGAGGACGTGGACCGGTTGCTGTCCGCCGAACCCGAGGTCCGCGCCGACGCCCACGACTCGGTGCACCAGATGCGCGTCGCGACCCGGCGGCTGCGCAGCGTGCTGCGATCGTATCGGGAAGCGTTCCACCGCAAGCGGATCGATGAGATCCGCGAGGAATTGCGCTGGCTCGCAGGGCTGCTCGGGGTGGCCCGCGATGCCGAGGTGCGCGCGGAACGTTTCGCGGCGCTGGCCGAGGAGCAGTCCGGCGAGCAGCGGCGCGTCTGCCGCCGCCTGGTGACCGTGGAACGTCACCGGTACGCCGAAGCCCATCGTGAGGTGCTGCGCGCCCTCGACGGTGACCGCTACCGGCGGCTGCGCAAACGGCTGAAGGCGTTGCGCCGCGATCCGCCGCTGCGCGGTAAACGGGCCCGCGCCGACGCCACCCGATCGTTCTCCGCCGTGTTGCGCGAGGACTTCCGCCGGGTGCGCCGTATGGTGCGCGCCGAGGAGACGGTCGAGCCCGCCGACCGCGTCGAGCATCTGCACGAGATCCGCAAGGCCGCCAAGCGTTTACGGTATTCCGCGGACGCCGCCGTCCCGGTCCTGAACGGTCCCGCCGAGGAGTTGTCCGCCCGCGCCAAGAAACTCCAGACCGTCCTCGGCGACCACCGCGACGCGATCGAGGCGATGACCACCATCCGCGCCCGCGCCGCCGCGGCCTCCACCCGCGGCGTCGTCACCGCCGACTACGACCGCCTCTACGACGCCGAATCCGACGCCGCCCGCAAGGCCTTGGACCAGTACCCTGCGGCCGCCGAGTTCCTCCGCCACAAATACGGTCGCTGAGCTTCGGGGCCGGCGCCCGCCTACCACGCGTACGCCGATCTGCACGTACATCTCGCTGCCCTACTGCGGCAGTCCGGCTGTGGACACCCCGCCCGGACGCTGCCGCCGAGACGCTGCGAGGTGAGGCCGAGTGTCGGGCGGCGCGTGTTTCACCGCTTGCGTGCCGGGTAGCGCCGCGGTGTAAGGGCAAGTGCGTAGTGGGTGCTTGCCGGACGATGGAGGGAGCGAGCGGATGGGATTCGCCGAGCAGCAGCAGGATGTTCCCGGTGCGCAGTCGGCGATGGAGCCGGTGCCCGACTGCGGCGAGCACAGCTATCGCGGCAGCGGCAAGCTCACCGGCAAGGCGGCGGTGGTGACCGGCGCGGACAGCGGTATCGGGCGCGCGGTGGCCATCGCCTTCGCCCGCGAGGGCGCCGACGTCCTGATCTCGTATCTGAACGAGCACGACGACGCCAAGGAGGTCGCCGAGCTGGTGCGGGAGGCGGGTCGCACCGCCGTGCCGATGGCCGGTGACGTCTCCGACCCCGCGCACTGCCAGGCGCTGATCGACACCGCGGTCGCCGAGTTCGGCAAGATCGACGTGCTGGTCAGCAATGCCGCCTACCAGATGACGCACGAGACCATAGAGGAGATCACCACCGAGGAGTTCGACTACACCTACCGGGTGAACGTCGGCGCCTACTTCGCTCTGGTGCGGGCCGCGCTGCCGCACATGCCGCCGGGTTCGGCGGTCATCGGCAGTTCCTCGGTCAACTCCGATATGCCCTCGCCGACGCTGGCGCCCTACGCCGCCACCAAGGCGGCCATCGCGAATCTGTCCGCCAGCCTGGCACAGTTGCTGGGGCCCAAGGGAATTCGGGTAAACAGCGTGGCGCCGGGACCGATCTGGACGCCGCTGATCCCGTCGACCATGCCGCCGGAGAAGGTGGCGAAATTCGGCGACGACACCCCGCTGGGCCGGGCCGGGCAGCCCGCCGAACTCGCGCCCGCGTACGTGCTGCTCGCGAGCGACGAGGGCAGCTACATCTCCGGCGCTCGCCTCGCCGTCACCGGAGGACGGCCCATTCTGTGAATCACCCGGCGGACCGATCGTCCGCCCGATCCGGGGTACCCCGACACCGGGACCGCCGAGACCGAACACGGAGGTGGTAGTCATGACCGATCCGCAAGACACCTGGGACCCGCCGCAGGACACCGGCGCACCCGACTCGGTGGAAACCGATCCCGGTGCGCTGAACAGCGCCGAGGATCTCGACGAAGACCGTCTGCAGTCAGACCCGCTGGAAGCGGGCATGGATCCCCCCGAACGCTGGTCCGAGGCCGACCGCTACGGCACGACGCCCTGGGAGGAAGCCCACGACCGCCCACTGCGCGACCGGCTGGCCGAGGAACAGCCCGAGACCGAGCCGTCGCCCCCGGAGGACACGCAACCGGCCGAGGTGGACGCCGTCGACATTCCCGAAGGTTCGCCGGACAGCTACGACGAGGAACTGGGCACCTCCTCCGACGTCGCCGGGGGCTCGGTGGCCCAGGGCATGCGTACCCCCGAACCCCCGGACTGAACGGGGCTCGTCGGTGGTCCGGCCCGCGCGGCTGCGCGATAACAATTGTCGCGGCGGGCCAGAGCCCAAGTGCGGCAACGGCTCTCGGCGTGCCGTCTTGGAGCCGGGAACGCGGCGCTTAGTCGCGGGTACGTTCTCGTCCATCGCGCTCTCGTCCCCGCTCTTCCCTGTGGCCGCGAGTGTGACCTGCATGTGGCGGCTCTCGGTGCGGTGATTCGATTCCGGCTGTGGGCCGACTGACCTGCATTATGTCGGCTACCTCACGGACCATATCGCCGGGTTGTCTGTTGGCCGCCGCTTCGCGTGCCCGCTGCGCGTGCTCCGCGAGCCGGTCCGCTGCTTCACGCTGTTTTTGCCGCGTCTTCTCATCGGCGTCGTCACGTTCCCTCTGCTTCAACTTCTCGGCTGCGGCGGCTTCCTCCCGCGCCCGTGCCGAATTGCCCTCGTTCGGCTCCCGATCCCGAGACAACAATGCGCGATACTTATCCGCGAACTCGCGCGCCACTCGGTCAGCCGCTTCCCTTTGAACTCGTGCGCGCTCCTCCCGGACTTTTCGCTCACGCTCCGCTCTTTCCCGTTCTTCTTTCGCTGTAGCTTCCCTCTGGCGTACGATCTCCCGAATATTCGCGAGCCGTTTCCGGGCGCGGTCCGCGCGGTCCAGCTCATACGCTCGCACCAGTTCGAGCTGCTTCGCTGCCAGGGATTGACCGAGCTTCATCGCGCGGAGCGCGTCATCTCGTGAAATAACTTCGTGTTGGAATCGCCCGCGAAAGTCCCGAGCCATGCTCAGGATCTCTTGCTGAACCGTCCGGGGTACTTTCTCCCCCTCAACCGTTTCCCAATTGCTTTGAGTAAGCTGTCCGATTTCGAGCGCCGAGCGCTCCTTCCCCAGCTGTCTATGGGTCTCGCGTTCGTTAAGCCGTCCTGACTTGCGCTCAACAGAGCGCGTGCCCTTACCCTCCGTCTTCGCATTATCCAGCACACGCGAACCTTTAGGGGTTTCTATCTTGAATTGGCGGACCCAGCCCCGTTCTGCGGTTTCGCCGCGTTCGTGCGCCCTGCCCAGCTCGAAGTACAGGCCCTTCTCGTAGTTGGAGAGATTTCGCCGGAAGCTGTCGTACTCGTCATCGGGCACTGCGGTACCCACCCCCGTTATCCTGTGGAAGGACCTTCCGTCTATCCCTTGCGGGTCTTCTGTATATCTCGGAGCGCTGCAGTGATCACGTAATCCGCCATCTCTGCATCGTGGCGGAACAAATAATCCGTCATCGAGAGGACGTTCATGACTTCTTCGCCGTCGCCGTGCTGGACCGCAGGGCTGAAGTCCGTATACAAGGGTGCACTAGTCCACTGGGGCCGGTTGGTCCATGTCATTCCAACGCGACGTATGAAGCATTCGCCATAGAATCTGATGAACTGATCCGCCGCGTCCCGGTTCTCATCGGCGCGCAATCCGTGGCTGTCGCCGAAATACTCTTTCGACGCTTCGAGTATCGGCACCGTCAGCGGAGCATTCCACCACGATTCAGCATAGTCTGCGACGCCAGGAACCGTTTCGGCAAGGAACTTCCGGATCTGCGATTCCATACGATCGGGTGCAACCCAGCCCAGAAACGCCTGTGTCGCGTCATCGAATTCGATATCGAATCCCATTTGTTCGTCGCTCATTGCTTCCCCTCGCGTCGGCTGTACCGGTGTGCGGAGCCTATCGGGTGCGGCCTGAGTCGGGCTTGATCCGTCCGGCTTCGACCAGAGTCCGGAACGCGGCACGCTTGCGGGGGCAATCGTCCACGCGGCACTCCACATGCATCTGCATGATCGTGTGGGCGTGGTCAGGTGTCAGTGGACCCACCGGTGCGTCGTGTGTCCACCAGAGCGCGGACAGTTCCCGCCTGGACGCCGCGGGGTCGTTTGTCATGCGAACACCCCTTCACGGATCGGCGTCCAGCGAGCGAAACTCATTCGCGGAGAGATAGTTTCGATCTCCGCGACGTACAGAATCCCATTCACCTCGAGCGGGCTCAGGTGCTGCGATGACGGCGTGATCACCACGTCCACGTCAGCGGCACGCACCTGGTCGGCGAGTGGGATGAGCGATGGCTCGGGCCAGATGACCAGGTATCCGAGTTGCCGCGCCAAGCGCTGCACCTGGGCGCGGTCCCACATCGGCGCATCGGACACCTCCGTATCGATCCAACCCAGCGCGGTAGGTCGGAATCTCATAATCGGCACTTCCCTCCCGTTGTCAGCGTCAGAGGCATCACAGGGCGAGTCGGACGGGGTGGTTGCCTGGCTACCACCCCCTCTGTGAAGCCGAAACTGACGCTAGAACCGTCGCGAAGCACTGAGTGACAGTGCGGTGACAGGTATCGGGGGAATGGAGTCGTCGGTACGCTCGAGGTCAGAGCGTGTTTCCTCCCGACGTGCTGGAGTGGATGACAGTGACGACAACCGGTGAGCGGATAGCGGCCGAGCGCAAGCTCGCCGGCCTGAAACAGGTACAGCTCGCGCAGCGGACGAACTACAGCCTGTCCATGGTCCGTGCGGTTGAGCAAGGGCGGGAGCCTGCCTCCCCTGCGTTCATCGCCGCGGCGGCGAAGGCGCTGCATGTCGAGCCCGAGTACCTGACGCAGACGCCTTTCTATGACGTCCTGGAGCAGGACGGCCCGCTGGAGGGTATTGCGGAACTGCGGTCAATTCTGGCAGAAGGCACGTATGTTCGCCCGGTCGAACCGTCTCCCGTTGCTGAACTGGCCACGGAGATGCAGGGCATAGACGCGGCTTATCGCAACGACAAGGGCCGAATCGCACTTCAACGTATCCCTGCACTTATCCGGCAGCTGTACGGCGCGTTACACGCCGCACAAACCGACTCGGAACGCGGCCGGGTGTTCACGCTGCTCTCAGCGGCGTACGTCACGACTGAGAGACTGTGCCGCCGGTTCGGATTTACCGCGCTGGCGCCTGTGGTTCTGGATCGGCTCGAATGGGCCGCTGAAGGCTCCGATGATTCGCTGTACGTCGCTCAAGCCAGGGTGAAGCGGGCACGAGTCTTGATGTACCACAACGCGAATGACGTTGGTATGCGGCTTGTAGAGGATGGGCTGGACCTGATCGAGGGGGACACCGAGCGAGCGAACGCAGTGCGTGGCTACGCGCATCTGTGCGGCGCGATTGTCGCCGCTCGTGGCTTCGCGGCTGACACGGCCGCTGAACACATAGAGAGCGCGCGTCAGCTGGCGCATGGCTTCGACCGCGAATCCGACTTGTACGGGACGCTTTTCGGACCTGCGAACGTCGGCATCCACTCTGTAGCGGTGGCGCTGGAATCCGGAAATCCCGACAAGGCCGCCCGTGAAGGGTCAGCGCTCGCTTTGCCCGAGGAGATCGCACCGCCACGGGCCGGTCACCATTGGCAAGACGTGGCCCGAGCCTGGTTGCTGATCGGGCAACCGGACAAGGCACTCCACTCGCTGAACCTGGCGCGGCGGATAGCTCCGCAGCAGACTCGCTTGCATCCGTCGGTGCGGGAAACGTTGCACGGGATCGCGTCGGCTCAGCGACGGCAGTCGGAGACTCTGGTCAGCTTCGCATCGTGGGCTGGTGTAGCTCTGTAGGAACAGCTGCTGTCGAGTTCTGGTCCGTCCCCCGGGGTTCCGCTCGGCAAGGCCGCAGGATCCGGGCCGTCAGCCCTCCGGGAAGGCGAAAGTGACTGTGCGGGTGGTGGGGTCGGCTGTGATCAGCCGGACTCGGACGTGCCGGCCTTCCGGGGGCGCGCCGAGGCATTTGGCGAGTACCGGTGGTTGGGCGACGAAGATTTCCGAGGCCCGGGAACCGTTGGCTTCTCTGACGACGACGGCGTCGAACTCCGTGCCGACGCGTTCGGCAAGAATCGTGGATTCGGTGAGGTCCAGGCACGCCCGTTCGAGCTTGCCGGCCAGGGCGTCGCTGCGGCGCATGGAGTCTGCGACGGCGGTCAGGCCCTCGCTCGCCCAGCGCGGGACCGGCGTTCCCGCGCTGCGGGCCAGGCAGATCTCCGCGACGTAGCGGTCGCCCAGCCGCCGCAGCGGTGCCGTCGCGTGGGCATAGGGTGCGCCGATTCCGCTGTGCTGCACCACATCCGGGACCTCACCGGCGAGCACCGTGTAGGACGCGCCGCGCAGCAGGCCGGTCGCCTCCGACATCAGCACGAGCGCGGCGGGCGACTCGGCCTCCAGTGTGGCGAGCAGACGGCCCACGGGCGCGTCGTCGGGCCAGTCCAGCCCGAGGGCGGTGGCGGTGCGGCGTAGCGAGTCGATCGCGGCGCGCGGCGGGGCGGGCATGGTGCGTAGCAGGCCGAGTGGCTCGGCGTCGCCGCCGCCGAGCATGATGCGCGCCGCGCACATGCCGGTGAGCAGCGAGATCTGCTCGTTCCAGTCGTCGGCCGCGGTGCGGGGTTCCACGATGAGCTGCCAGCGCGCGGCGTCGTCGGGCGCGTGGTCGTGGCCGTCGCGCACCACGGTCTGCGCGGGCAGTCGCAGGCCGATCGCGCCGCGGCCGAGACCGGCCTCGATGCGCAACCGTCCGAATTCCGGCAACGCGGCGATCGAGGGATGCGGACGTCCGGCGTCGGCGTCGGCCTGCACGCCCGCGTAGTCCAGCCGGGCGCGGGAGCGCACCAGCGCGCGCCGCACCGAAACCCGTTGCGGCTCAGCCAGTTCGTCGCATTCGATGGTCCACAGCACGGCGGGCCGGTTCTGGTCCGGAAGCAGGCTCGCCGAGCCTTCCGACAGCACCTCGGGGTGCAGCGGCACCGTGCCGTCGGGCAGATAAAAGGTCTGACCCCGGGACAGCGATTCCCGGGCGAGCGCCCCGTCGGGGGCGATGACCGCGCCCACGTCGGCGATCGCGTACTGCAGCAGGAAACCGGTGGGGGTGCGTCCGAGATACAGCGCCTGGTCCAGATCCAGCGCGCCGGGCGGGTCGATGGTCACCAGCGGGATGTCGGTGCGATCGGCCCGGATGCCCGCGAACGCGTCGACCGCGCCGCGGGCCTCCGAGACGGCCTCGGACGGATAATCCGAGGCCAGCCCGAATTCGGTTCGGACGGCGCCGAAATCGACCGGCGCCGACACGATCCTGGGATGGAGCTCCACGCGGAGGCGCTGAAACTACTGCAGCGCCAGCATGGTGCCGTTCAACTGATCGAACGGCCCGTACACCGTGAACACGACCCGGCCGTCCGGGTACTGCGACGACAGCCCCGACGCGGCGTCGAGCGCCTTCCCGAAGGAGGACGCCGACGGATGCGGCAGACCGGAGATCGCCTGGCCGATGTGCGACTGGTGCACCCACTGGGTGTCCCCGTGATTGAGGTCGACCTGCACCCCGCCCGGCAGCGGAGTCACCGCGACCGCATTCGCGGACCCGGCCCCCAGCACACCGATAACCGAAGCAGCACCGGCGATCATCGCACCGGCAACCAGCTTGCGAACTACGCGCATAGAGATAGAACCTGCTTTCCGACGTTCGTTGACACCCACAGCGCCATTGCCACCCCCAGCAACGGAACTTTCCAACGCGCAACACTTTATGACGCCGATCACCTATACGGCCAGTTAAAGACCGATAGTCACGTCGAACACGCCGACCGGGACCCGGTTCTCCCCCTACATGGCCGGTTTCCGCGATGACGGCCCGGCGCGTCGGGCGTGGCGAGGACCTGCGGGCATGGGGTACCTGCGGTCACACGAATCCGAATGGGCAGGTACCGGACGGTTGACTTTCGCTACGCGGTGACATCCGACCGCACCACATCAGCCACATGCTCCCCAGCAGTCGCAGCTCGGGAAGCTGTAATTCCGCACCGATAGCAAGAGCGCTTTGCTATCGAAAGCGCCACTAATGTGAGTTTCCGGACAGAAAAGACAGGTGCCGCCGATTCTCGCCCATCACGGGTCAGCGACCGATTTCCGCTGGTAGTGCGCCGGGTCGCGGTCGCTGTTACTGTGGCCCGAGCGCGTGAGGGACGTCCGTTCCCTCAGTTGTGCGCGCAATTGTCCCCATCGTCGAGAAACAAGGGAGTTCCGCACCGTATGTCGTCCATCGTCTACGACTACCTGTTGCCGCTGCTCGGGCCCGAGCAGGCCGCCTACTGGGCACAGATCCTGGTGATCAGCCCGGCGGGCTGAGGACGTCCCAGCTTCGGCCGGACGATCGCGCCGGCCGCGCGGCGGTACCCGAAAACGGGTGCCGCCGTTGCTGTTTTCGGCTCCCGACAGCATTGCAATTCGAGCGCGGACCGGTCCAATTCCTATTACATGCCGAACACCCCTGCCCCACATCGCGATACCCGGACTGCCGGGAATTTCGCCGGGTGCCGACCCTTTCGACGGCGGATCCCGTTCGCGCCCTGCCGAATCGACCGGACCTTTACCGGACAGCAGACCGCTCCGTCCGTGATATGTAAACGAAACACGCAGCGGCGCCATGTGATTCGGGGTTCTCCAGTCCGCTCCACTTGTCGGACCACCCGAGTAGCGTGGCAATTACCAGCGCCCCATCGCGAGTTTGCGGGGCCGTGTTCCAAAGGCGGAAGGGCCGTGTCGAACATTGACGAACGCATCCGGATGGCGGTGGAATGGCTGCGCGGCAGCCAGCTCCCACATCCCAGCGGCGGCGCAGGCTGGGGCTGGATTCCCGACGTACCGCCCAACCCGCAGAACACCGCCGAGGTGGTCTGCGTACTGCACCGCGCCGGATGCGAGATCCCGCGTGCCGCAAAGGTTGCCGCCCTGGTCCGGGCGACCGTGGTGGAGCGCCCGATCGGCGACGAATGGTACTTCCGCACCCCGATAGACGTGGCGTGGCGCATCCGCGCCCTGCGCTGCCTGGAGGTCGAGGAGACCGATCCGGGCCTACTCGGCGCCCTGCGATCGCTGCTGGATCAACAGGATTCGGAAACCGGCGGCTGGCGCATGTCCGGTTTCCTCGGCCCGGTCTCGGTCACCGCGACGGCCGCCGCGGTACAGGCCCTGATCGGCGGCGGCTCCTTCGACGGCGAACGGCACCAGGCGATTTCGCGCGGAATCGCGTTCCTGGTGTCGTCGGTGTTCCAGGAACCGCGGACGCTGCCGATGTACGCGGCCGCACACATCGCGACCGTGCTGTCCCGCCCGGAGATCGTCGAGATCGGTGACAAGCGTGCCGAACGAGCCTGCACGCTGGCGGTCAAGCGGCTGCTGACGGGCCTGCGCCGCAACGAATGCGAGATCGACACCGAGATCTTCCGCCGCGACGATCTGGTCGACACCTGGCGTCACCTCACCCTGCACCTGGCCGTCGCGGCCGTGGTGTCCGCCGACAGCCGCACCATCTTCGATCCCGCCGTGCGCGCCGGAATCGTCGAACTGCTGGAGATGCAGGAGGTGGACGCGCTGGCCATCTACCGCGGCGGCTTCCGCATCTCCACCGAGGGGCCGGTCACCTCCTACGCCACCACCCAGGCACTGGAGGCGCTGTTGCAGGTGCGCCCGGCGATCAACGAACGGGTCAACCCGGCGAAGGTGTACGACGAGATCTGCCGCGCCGACGGCGCCCACCACACCGACCCGCAGGCCGTGGCGACGGTGCGCGGCCGCCGCATGCTCATGAATTCCACTGCGGGCGTGGCACTGCTGCTGCTCGGGGCCGCCGCCGGGGGCACCGTGTTCGCGCTGGCCGTCGGCTTCGATCAGGCGCTCGGCAAGGTCGGCAGCCGGGCGCTGGTGGTGTGGGGCACGCTGCTGATCGCGTCCGGGACCTACTGCGGGCTCGCCACCCGATTTCCGCGGCTGCCGAAACGGCGGGTGGCCGGCGCGGTGTTCGCCGCGTTCACCGCACTGGTGCTGCCGG
Source organism: Nocardia wallacei (assembly GCF_029868745.1). Lineage (GTDB taxonomy): Bacteria > Actinomycetota > Actinomycetes > Mycobacteriales > Mycobacteriaceae > Nocardia > Nocardia wallacei_B. The sequence goes on from NZ_JARWOP010000336.1 coordinate 31,033, forward strand.
TGATCAGCTTCCTACTCGCGTAGTCACGTGCGCGCCCCGCTGGTCCCGCTCGCCCTCATGGTGGCGGTGACCTGTCTGTGGGGTACCTCCAGCGCCTTGCTCGCCGTGCTGGCGGCCCCGGCCACCGCGGGGGTGGTGGCGCTCGGCGGCGCGGTGACGCTGCTGCTGCTCGCGTGGTCGCGCGGGGAGCGGCCGTGGGAGACGCTGCGGGCGCAGCCGACGCTCTACGTGCGCCTGGGCGCGCTGGAGACGGCGAATCTGGCGTTGTACGTGGCGGCGTTGCGGATCGGACCGCTGCCCGTCGTGGTGGCGCTGCATCTCACGGCCCCGGTGCTGATCATCACCACCGCGCTGGTGCGCGGGCGACGCGCGCCGACCGTGCCCGTGCTGCTCGAACTGATGCTGGTCGCGGTGGCGATATGGCTGGTTACCGGCAGCCGGCCGGAGGCGGCGGCGGACGGGACCGCGGTGGCCGGGTGCCTGCTGGCGCTCGGCAGCGCGGCCTGCGTCGCCGCTCTGGTGAGTCTCATCGCGCGGGAGGCGGGGCCCGGCAACACGATCACCCCGGCCGGTCTGCAACTGCTGCTGGCGGGTGTCGCGAGCAGTCCGCTATTGGCCGTCGAACCGCCGAGCGCGCGGACCGCCGCCGCGCTGGCCGCCGTGGGCGCGCTGCTGCTGGGGCCCGGCTTCGCGCTCTACTGGCAGGCGCTGCGCTGGCTGGACGCGGCCACGGCCAGCATCGTCGGGCTCAACGAGGCGGTGGTGGCGGCGCTGGTGGGTGCGCTGTGCACCGACACCCGGCTGACCACGGCGACCGCCGGCGCGGGCGTGCTCATATTGCTGGCTGTCGGGCTGGAACAGCGGTCGGTCTCGCGGCGTCGTGTGCCGCCCTGACGAATTCGGCGCAGGCGACCGGATCCTTGTCACCGCCACGCCCGTCGACACCGGAGTTGACATCGACCCAGGACGGGCGCACCGCCTCGATCGCCCCCGCGACATTGCGCGGATTCAGCCCGCCGGCCAGCATCACCGGGAAATCCTCCCCGGCGAGTTTGTCCACGATGCGGGCGCTGATCGACCAGTCGTGAGTGCGGCCCGTCCCGCCGAGCCGGTGCGCCGAGCGCGAATCCAGCACCACGCCATCGCAATCCGGCGCCGCCTCCACCGCGGCGTCGATCGCCTCCGGCCCGGTGACGTGCACCGCCCGGATCACCCGGCGACCGGCGGCCCCGGCCCGCACCGCGCGCACGGTGTCGAGGGTGATCAGGCCGTGCAACTGGATGCAGTCGACCCCGATGTGGTCGGCCAGCCGCAGCACCGCGCCGGCGTCGGTGAGATGGGTGACGAGCACCCGCTCCACCGTGGGCGGCACCAGCCGCGACAAGCCGCGGGCCTGCTCCGCGGAGAGCACGTCCTCACTGAAATGCGTTGTGCCCGAGATGAAACCGGCCGCATCCGCATCGGCCGCCAGCACGGCCCGGAGATCGGATTCGCTCCGGATGCCGCAGATCTTCGCTCGGACGTTGATCATCCGGCACACGATACTGCCTAGTCTGTGCCGCATCCGGCGGGCTAACGCCGGAGAAGGATCGCTAACTGTTACCGGCGCCGGGCTCCGGACCGGCCGGAACGGCCGTCGTCAGCCGACACCGAAGCCGCCCGAGTCCCGGACGGCCGCGTCGACGTTGATGCATACCCCCTCAGTATGAATACCCCCAACATCGGGAAGGTATCACGCCCCGACCACACCCCGACAGAGCCTTTCTCCCCCACCCCGATAGCCTGCCCGTCGCTACAGCCCGAAAGTGGGGACGAGTCGGTCTGTAAGCCGGATCCTGTCCCAGCTGACGCTGGGGGCGACCATCCATCTGGGTGCACCGTCGCCGGGCACCTCGAGCGGTCCACCCGCAGGCTCGGGCGAGCAGCCCTCGAGCGCCTGCGCAACCGCACTCCGGGGAGTGCGGCCTTCGACCTTGCTCCGGGCGGGGTTTACCGAGCCGCCCCGGTCACCCGGGGCGCTGGTGCGCTCTTACCGCACCGTTTCACCCTTACCGGCGCTCCGCCTTCGGAAAGGCTCGGCGCCGGCGGTCTGCTTTCTGTGGCACTGTCCCGCGGGTCACCCCGGGTTGCCGTTAACAACCGCCCTGCTCTGTGGAGTCCGGACTTTCCTCGGCGACAGGCGGCGGCACAACCGTGCCCGTTCCTGTCGACGCGGCCGCCCGACCGACTCGTCCGTCGCTCATTGTGCCGTCCCGCCCCGCGCGGCCGCACGCGGACCCCTGATCACCGGCTATCGCCGCTGCTCAACGGGATCGGCGGCGGTACCGGCACCGCGACACCCGGAAACCTCGGCGCGTCGCACGGCCCGCCGGACCGGCGAACCGGACAGGGATCCAGGTCAGCGCTCGATCTCGCAACGAGTTACGGTATTTCGCCATGGAGCGTGTCGAGGTGGGGTTCCCGTCGGGAAGCGAACAGTGTGCAGCGTGGCTCTATCGCCCTGACGGTCCGCCGAAGCCGCGGCCGCTGGTGATCATGGCACACGGTCTCGGCGCCGATCGGGAAATGGGCCTGGACCGATACGCGCGCCGCTTCGCCACCGCCGGAATGGGCGTGCTGGTGTTCGACTACCGCCACTTCGGCGCCAGCGGCGGCACCCCGCGGCAGATGATCCACATCGGCCGCCAGCGCGAGGACTGGCGGGCCGCCATCGCCTTCGCCCGCACCCTGCGCGGTTTCGACGCGACCCGAATCGCGCTGTGGGGCACCTCGTTCGGCGGCGGGCACGTGCTGTCCATCGCGCACGAGGACGACTATCTGGCCGCCGTGGTCGCGCAGTGCCCGTTCACCAGCGGCTGGGCGGCCGCGCGGGCGAAGGGGCCGATCAGCCTGTTCAAGACCGGCACCGTGGCCACCACCGACGTGCTGGTGGGATCGCTCCGGCGCAAGCCCGTCGGGGTGCGGCTGGCGGGGCGCAAGCGGTCCGCCGCGCTCATGAGCGCCTCCGACGTGCCCGAGGGTTTCGGGCGGCTGGCCGAGGAGAGCGAGCAGTACCAGCCGAAGGTCGCCGCGCGTATCGGGCTGTCGGCGCTGTTCGACTCGCCCTGGCGGCGCACCAAGGGCATCAAGGTGCCGGTGCTGTACGCCGTCTGCGACAACGACTCGGTCGCGCCGGTCGGGCCGACGCTGAAGGCCGCCGAGCGCACCAAGCACGCGGTCGTGAAGCGTTATCCCATCGGCCATTTCGACATCTACTTCGACGACTGGTTCGAGAAGGCCGTCTACGACCAGGCCGATTTCCTGGTCTCGGTGCTACGGCCCTGACGGGCCGCGGCATGATCGTGCGGCAGGTCGGCGCCGAGGAGTGGCAGGTGGCCCGGATCGCGCGGCTCGACGCGCTGGCCGGGTCCGCTCCGGGCACCTTCTCGCTGTCCTACGGCGAGGCGGCGGAGTGGGACGAGCAGCAGTGGCGGCGGTGGCTGGCCGACCGGACGTTCTTCGTCGCCGAATCGGGGACCGAGGTGCTCGGGTGCGTGGGCGGCCTGTCGGAATTCGGCACGCCGACACTGGTTTCGATGTTCGTCGCGGCGCGCGCCCGCGGCACCGGGACGTCGGACCGGTTGGTCGAGGCCGTGGTGGACTGGGCGCGGGCGGCCGGGCACACCCGGCTGCACCTGTGGGTAGCGCACGGCAACAGCCACGCCGAGAAGCTCTATCTGCGGCATGGTTTCGCGCCCTCGGGACGGCGGCGGCCGGGCTCGCTGGAGCAGCCGCGGATCGACTACGAGATGGTCCGGACGCTGTGAGCTCGAGGCGGCGCGGGTGTGCCGCACGCCGACCGCTCGCGGTATCCTGGATCGAGATCAGCGGGCGCTCCGAGACGCCCGCACCGTCGATGGCCCCGGTGCGCCGCGAAGCACCGTCCGCATGAAACCCTCTGCGCCCCACGGGAAGGCCGTTCCCGTTCCGCGATGAGCGCCGCGCGGGCCCGCACGCCCGCCGAGATCCGCCGGCAACGGCGGCCCCGCGCACACACCTGCTGGAATCATCTGATCGCGGCCCCGCTGTGGCCCAAGCACGGCGTGAATCTCGGGACGCTGCTGCGCACCTGCGACGCCGTCGGCGCCTGCCTCGCGGTGCCGCGCAAGCCGTGGGTGCCCGAGGCGCTGCAACGCGGCAACACGCTGCGGCACCGGCAGTGCGTGCACTGGGTGGACGGCCGGGTGGACCGCTGGCTGGACCGGCAGCGACACGGTGGCTCCGCCGTCGTCGGGGTCGAGTTGACCGACGAATCGGTGCGGCTCGGCGATCTCCCGCCCGCCCGCAAACGCACCGTCGTGGTGCTCGGCAACGAGGGATCGGGGATCCCGCCCGAGGGCATGGAGCGGCTGGATCTGGCCGTGGAGATCCCGATGGTCGGGACCGGGCACAGCCTCAATGTCGCCGTCGCGGCCTCGCTGGTGCTCTACAAGCTGGCCGGATTGTGTTGAGCCGGTTAGAGATACGACGTGTCGTTCACCAGGCGCACCGACGCGCCGCCGTCGGGGTAGAACTCGGCGATCGACAGCGACGCCAAGTCCAGGTGCAGCCGGTAGAGCAGCGACGGGCCGACGCCCAGCGCGAGTTGCAGCAGCGTCTTGATCGGCGTCACGTGGCTGACGACCACCACGTTCTGCTCGGGATACAGTGCCACGATGTCGCGGCGGGCCCCCTCCACGCGCTCGCGCACCTGCTCGAAGCTCTCCCCGCCCGGAGCGGGCAGGCTCGGATCGCCGAGCCAGCGCATGTGCAGGTCCGGATCCCGTTGCGCCGCTTCGGTGAAGGTGAGACCCTCCCACTCGCCGAAATCGGTTTCGATCAGCCCGTCCAGGACGCGCACCGGCGCGTTCACGGACTGGGCGGCGGCGTCGGCCGTCTCGCGGGCGCGGCCCAGGGGCGAGGTGACGATGGCGGCGATATCGCCCTTCGCCGCAAGGTATTTGGCCGCCCGCGCGGCCTGCTCGCGACCCAGCGCGGTCAGTGGCGGGTTGCCTCGGCCGGAGTATCGGCGCTGCACGGACAGTTCGGTCTGCCCGTGCCGCAGCAGCAGCAGGCGGGTGGGGCGGCCGCGCGCGCCGGTCCAGCCGGGGGCGTTGCTGATGGAAGCCGCGGCTGTCGGGTCGGATGAATCGGCTTGCGTCGCTCGGGCGTCGGATGATCCGGTGGCTCGAGCCGCGGCGACTTCATCGATCCAGCCGGGGAGTTCGCGTTCGACGGCCGAGTCCGCTTCGGATTCGCGGACCTCGGTGATCAGTTTCGCGTCGTCCATCGCCTCGTTCGCGAGGCGGTCGGCGTGCGAATTCTGCGCGCGCGGAATCCATTCGAACCGGACCACGTCGAAACCGGCGACCAACTGCCGGGCCCGTTCGGCGAGCGGCACCATCGCGGCGTGCTTGACCTTCCACCGCCCGGACATCTGCTCGACGACGAGCTTGGAGTCCATGCGGACGTCGACCTCGCGGGCGCCGAGTTCGGCGGCGGCCGCCAAACCCGCTATCAGGCCGCGATATTCGGCGACGTTGTTGGTCGCGACGCCGATCGCCTCGCGACGTTCGGACAGCACCCCCGCATGCCCGGCATCCCACACCACTGCGCCGAATCCGGCGGGTCCGGGATTTCCGCGCGAACCACCGTCCGCCTCCACGATCACCTTGGTCACCACCGCACTCCCTCCACCTGAACCCGCGCCGACGGACCGCGGCGCGACACCGGCCGCACGTCGTATCCCTCGCTTTGCCTACAGCCCGGACTGCTTGGTGCGCACCATGATCGCGCCGCACTCGGGGCAGCGGACCACGACCTCCGGGTCGGTCTTGGCGATCCGGGCGATCTCGCCGCGGTCGAGTTCGATGCGGCAGGCGCCGCAGCGCCGAGCCTGCAGCAGCGCGGCGCCGACGCCGTGCTGGGCGCGCTGCTTGTCGTAGATGCCGAGCAGTTCCGCGGGGAACGCGGTGAGCAGCCCCTCGCGATCGGTGGCGCAGCGACGGGCCGCGACCTCGAGGTCGGCGAGCGCCTCGTCGCGGCGGCGGCGGGCGTCGGCGAGGTCTTCCTCGGCCTTCGACAGGTTGGCGCCGGCGTGCTGGTGGTCGGCGGCGGCCGCCTCCCGGCGTTCCATCACGTCGAGCATGTCGTCCTCGAGCACCGTGCGGCGGCGTTCCAGGCTGGTGAGTTCGTGCTGCAGTTCCGACAGCTGCTTGGCGCCGACGCTGCCCGCCTCGAGCATGCCCCGGTCGCGCTGTTCGCGTTTGCGGACGCTGTCGACCTCGGTCTCCAGTTTGCGGATGTCCCGGTCGAGGTCGTCGATCAGGATCTCGACCTTGACGGCCGCGTCCTTGCGCGTGGTGCGCTCCTCCTCGAGCCGCTGGACCTCCTGCTGCTCGGGCAACACCTTGCGGCGATGCTCGATCCGCGTCAGCTCGGCGTCGACGGCGGCGAGGTCGAGCAGCTTGGACTGGATCGATGGTTCGACATTCAACGCGGAACTTACTCCTCGACGCTATGGACGGTTCGGCGGCAGCGGTGGCCCGATCGGGCGCCCGACACCGAAGTTCAACCGTACTCCGCCGACGACTCCTTTCGCCCCAACCCCACCAGACCGTGCGGGGCAGAGCGCAGGGGTCCGGGCGGCGAGATATGCGGGGCGACCGAAACAGGCTCTGTGGCAGGCTCGTCGGTATGCATCGTTACGAGGTGGAGGTCGCCTGGAACGGGGCGACCACCGACTATCGCTCCTACTCCCGCAACCACGAGGCGCTCGCGCCCGGCCGCCCGCCGTTGCCGAGCAGCGCCGACCCGGTCGTCGGCCGCGGCGACGCCACTCGCTGGAATCCGGAGCTGCTGCTGGTCGCGTCGCTGTCGGAGTGTCACATGCTGTGGTACCTGCATCTGTGCACCGAGGCGGGCATCGTCGTCACCGACTATCGTGACGCCGCCGAGGGGACCATGGACAACCAGCGCTTCCAGCGGGTCATCCTGCGGCCCCGCGTGACGATCACCGATCCGGCGCGTGCCGACGCGGCGCGGGAGTTGCACGCGGAGGCGCACAAGCGGTGCTTCATCGCCAACTCCATGAATTTTCCGGTGGAGCACGAGCCGACGATTACCGCCTGAGGCGGTTCGTCAGGCCGCGGCGAAGTCGTCGAGGCCGTTCACCCGGGTGTTGTGTGCGGCTCGGATCAGCCAGGTGCCCGCGCGTCTGGCCATGATCAGGGTGATGTAGCCATGTCGGTCCGAGGCCGTGTCCCGGCCCGGCAGCACGTGGTCGGGCCAGGACCAGGCGGTGTGTACCAGGGCGACGTCCGGGGCGAGTTCCCGCACGCTCACCACCTCTTGCGTGTAGTTCTTCTTCTGGGTGAGCACCGAGTCGGGGACGTCCTGGTGTCCGGCGATGTTCTCCGACCGGGTTCGCCACCAGATTTCGCGGTGGGTGATGAAGTCCGAGTCCTCGGTGAAGTAGGTCCCCCAGCGGTGCATCTCGTGCCGGATCCAGAGGTCGGTGTGTGCTGCCAGGAGGTCGCGGATCTGCTGTTCGTCGTCGGGGTCCATGCGTCGATGATGGGACCTCAATGTTGGTTGAGGTCAAGGGTGGCGGCTTCCGGTGACCGCAGTGCGGCTGGCCTGAGCGGACACAATCCGGCCTCACAGCGCAAATTTCGCCGCGAACGGCGGATTTGTGCACGGTCAGGCCGGGCGGTAGCGCGCCGGGGCTCAGTCGGCGGCGCCGAGGGTCCACGGGTCGGTGCGAATCGAGGAGACGCGAGTTTCCAAGGTGGGCAGGGCTTTTCGTACGATGCCGGCCGCCTGCGCGCACCAGGGGAATTCGGTGGCCCAGTGGGCGGCGTCGATCAGGGCGGGTCCGCCCGCACGCAGGTGTTCGTCGGCCGGGTGGTGGCGCAGGTCCGCGGTGACGTAGGCATCGACGCCGAGGCGGGAGACGGTGCCTAGGAACGAGTCTCCCGCGCCGCCGCATACCGCGACAGTGCGGACGGTCCGATCCGGGTCACCGGCGGCCCGCACTCCCCACGCCGTGTCCGGGAGGGCGGCCCGTACCCGGGCGGTGAACTCGCGCAACGATTCCGGCTGCGGCAACTCGCCCACTCGTCCCAGGCCGCGCTCGGACGGCAGCGCGGCCCGCTCGGTGACATGGAAGGCGGGCGATTCGTACGGGTGAGCCGCGTGCAGGGCCGCCAGCACGGCGGGCCGCGCCGATGGCGGGGCCACCACCTCGATCTGATCCTCCTCGACGCGCTCCAGCGAGCCCACCTCGCCGATGGCCGGATTCGCGCCTTCGAGTGGCCGGAACCGGCCGGTACCCGGGACCTGCCAGCAGCATTCGCTGTACCGGTCGCTGCCGCCCGCACCTGCCGCGAACAGCGCCGCGAGCACACGCTCGGTGTGCGCACGGGGTACCTGCACGACCCACTTGTCCACCGCCGCAGACGATTTCGGGTCCAGTGGGCCGGTGACGGTGAGCCCCAGCGCCTGTGCGAGCGCGTCGGACACGCCCGGATCGGCGGAATCGGCATTGGTGTGCGCGGTGAACAGGGCGCATCCACTGCGGATCAAGCGGTGCAGCAGTGCGCCTTTCGGCGTGGCGGCCGCCACGGTGTCGACTCCGCGCAACAGCAATGGGTGATGCACCACCAAAGCCTGTGCGCCCCACTCGATCGCCTCGTCGACCACGGCGGCGGTAGCGTCCACGGCGAACGACACCCGGGACACCCATTCCGCCGGATCGCCGCACACCAGCCCCACCGAATCCCACGATTCGGCCAGCCGCGGCGGGTACGCCGCATCGAGCACCGCGATCAGCTCCGACAGCGCCACCGCTCCCGTTCGTGTCACCGAACCACCTCCACTCCAGTCACATTCGCTCTACCCCACACCGTCCGGCGACTCTCCCGAACGCCGCCCCGCCTCTCCGAACACCTACCACGGACCGCGCCGTTTCCCGCCCACGATCGGCTTCGGTCATAAACCCGACCTCCCGGATGGTCATAGGCCGACCTCCCGGATGGCGGCGATCAAGCGGTCCACTTCGGCGGCGCCGCGTACCGCCAAGCGCAGGTGAGTGGTGCCGAGGCCGGGGAAGGTGTCGCCGCGGCGGACGGCGATTCCCTTGTCCGCCAGGCGTTTGCGGAGCAGTTCCGCATCGGGGACGCGGATCAGCAGAAACGGGCCGTGGGCGGGTTCGTGCACCTCGATACCGAGCGCTCGCAGGCGCGGGATCATCGCGGCGCGATCGGCGGCGATACGCTCGGCGCGGGAGTGGGATTCGGCGACGGCAGCCGGATCGGCCGTGGCCGCAATGGCTTCCAGTTGCAGTGTGCCCAGCGGCCAGTGGGCGCGGCCTTCGTTCAAGCGCGCCAGTATGTCCGGGGCGCCGAGAAAGTAGCCGCAGCGGAGTCCGGCCAGAGCCCAGGTCTTGGTGAGGCTGCGCAGGACAACCAAGTCCGGAAGATTTTCTCCCGCAACGGATTCCACCTCGCCCGGTACCGCGTCGGCGAAGGCCTCGTCGACCACGACGATCCGTCCCGGCCGTCGTAGCGCGCGGAGGGTCGCGGCCGGATGCAACACCGAGGTCGGGTTGGTCGGATTACCCACGACCACTAGATCCGCCGCTTCCGGCACCAGATCGGGCTCCAGCACATACGGCGGCTCCAGCACCACGCGGGCGACCGGCACATCCGCTTCACGCAGCGCCAGTTCCGGCTCCGTGAACGACGGGTGAATCACCGCGGCCAGCGCCGGCGACAGCCGCGGCAACATCGCGAACCCTTCCGCAGCGCCCGCGAGCAACAGCACTTCCTCGGGATCCCGCCCATGCCGAGCCGCCACCGCCCCCCTGGCGGCCCGCTCCGCTCCCGCATCGGGATAACGCCCCAACTCCCCCAGCCGCGCCGCCAACCGCCCCCGCAACCACTCCGGCGGCCCGCTCCCCTGCACATTCACCGCAAAGTCCAGCATCCCCACCCGCACCTCGACATCCCCATGATGCCGCAACCGATCCCGATCCACCCCTTCACCAAACCCCCCACTCACCGCCCCACCCCCACCAACGCCCCCCGCTCACCCACATCACAGAACCACCCACCCTCGGCACCGCCCCAAGCCCCGACACCATCCCCCAGCACATCAACATCACCGCCCCGCCCAACCGCAACACCACCATGCAGCCCTACAACGACATCACCACCAGACGCCACAACACCACCCGATACCAGCGCAACATCACCAGGCAGCGCAGCAACTGCCCTCGACCCCATGGCACCATCACCCACCGGCACAACAGCACCCTCCGGCAGTACGGCAGCTTTCCCTCGCAGCGCGACAGCTTCCCTTGCCAGCACAGCAGCTCTCCCTGGCAGCACCACAGTTTCCCCTGGCAGCACAGCAGCTCGCCCCCACGACGCGGCGGCCCCCATTGGAACCGCAGCAGCCTCTCTCCGCAGCACGCCAGCCAATGCCGGCAACACAGCATCGCCCCGCAGCGCGACAGCTCCCCTCGCCAGCGCAGCAGCTCTCCCTCCGAGCACAGCGGCCTGCATTGGGAGCGAAGCAGTATCGCCCCGTAGCACAGCAGCCTTCCTTGAAAGGACAGCAGCTTCTCCTCGCGGCACGACAGCGTCCCCTGCCAGCGCAACAGCTTTCCCTCGCAGCACGGCAGTCTCCATTGGGAGCGAAGCACCGTCGCCCCGCAGCACAGCAACCTTCCTTGGAAGGACAGCAGCCTGTCCCCGCGGCACGACAGCTTCTCTTGGCAGCGCGGCAGGTCTCCGTCGCAGCACGACAGTTTCCCCTGGCAGCGCAGCAGCTCGCCCCCGCGACGTGGCGGCCCCCATCAGGAGCGCAGCAGCCTCCCCCCGCTGAACAACAGCCATCCCCGACAGCGCGGCAGTGCCCAGCAGCGTGACGGCATCGCCCGGTTCCCCCCGCAGCGTGGCCGCGTTGCCGGGCCGCGTGGCGGCGGGCTGTGCTGGTGGGCGGCGGGTGGGGGCGTTCCTTCGACGCCGGGTTGGCGGGTCTTGTGGCATAGGGGACCACCCTACGTGGGCGGGTTGGTGGGGACCGGAGAGAATGGGGTTGTGGGCGAGCTGCATGTGACGTTTATCTGCACCGGGAACATCTGTCGGTCGCCGATGGCCGAGAAGATTTTCGCGGCGCATCTGGAGCGGGCGGGGCTCGCCGATCGGGTGCGGGTGAGCAGTGCTGGTACGACCGCCTGGCATGTCGGGTCCGACGCCGATCCGCGCACGACGGCGCTGCTGCGGCGGCACGACTATCCGATCGGTCATATCGCCGCGATGATCGACGCCGATCATCTCGATGCCGACCTGGTGGTGGCCCTGGCCACGACGCACGAGCGCGAGCTGGCGCGGCTGGGCGTGCCCTCGGCGCGGCGGCGGCTGCTGCGCAGTTTCGATCCGCTGGCCGACGATCCGGACGTGCCGGACCCCTACTACGGCGGGGATGCCGAATTCGAACTCGTCCGCGAGCAGATCGAGGCGGCCGTGCCCGCCATGCTCGACTGGGTCCGCGAACAACTCGGCGAAAGCCTTCCCCGCCGATGACTCTGCTGCGCCGGCTCACCTTCCTGCTGCGGCCCAGCTGGCTGATCCTGGCCGTCATCGTGGTGGCGTTCGCCTACCTGTGCTTCACCGTTCTCGCCCCTTGGCAACTGGGCAAGAACAACTCGACCTCGCATCGCAACGACCTCATCGCCGCCTCGGTGAACGCCACCCCCGTGGACGTGACGACGCTGCTGAACGACCCCGAGGCCGAGGACACCGAGTGGCGGCGGGTCGTCGCCACCGGCAGCTACGTGCCCGGCTCGACGGTGGTCGAACGACTGCAGCGCCTGAACGACGCACCGGCCTTCGGAGTGCTGGCCACATTCCGGCTCGACGACGGCCGGACGCTGCTGATCGATCGCGGCCTCGTCGCGGCGGCGGACGGCGTCCGCATCCCCCCGATCGCGGAACCACCGGCGGGGCCGCAACGCGTCGAGGGCCGGGTCCGCCGTTCCGAGGGCGTCGTGCCGGGCAAGGAACCGATGACCCAGGACGGCTTCCGCCAGGTGTATTCCGTTGACACCGGCCAACTTTCGACCGTCCTGGGCAGCCCCGTCGGCACCATCCCGCCCGACGGCGGCTATCTGCAGCTGACCGAGGGACAGCCGGGCGCGTTCACGCCGCCGCCGCTGCCGCAACTCGACGCGGGCCCGTACTTGTCCTACGGCCTGCAATGGATCGCCTTCGGCATCATGGCGCCACTCGGCCTCGGCTATTTCGTCTGGGCCGAGATCCGGGAACGGCGCAGAGAACGCGCCGCCCCGGCCCCGGTCGAAACCACCGGCGACACAGCGGATTCGAATTCACCGGCCTACTCGAACACCCGATCCAACGCCGACCGTCTTGCCGACCGATACGGCAACGTCAAACACTGAACCAGTCGATACCCGGCCGCGAAAAGGAACGGTGCGCTACGTCCTGAACCGGAAGAGGATCCGGCCGCGCGTGAGGTCGTACGGGCTGAGTTCCACGAGTACCCGATCCTGCGGCAAGATCTTGATGTAGTTCTTCCGTATCTTTCCGCTGATATGCGCGAGCACCTTGTGCCCGTTGTCGAGTTCCACGGTGAAAGTGGCGTTGCGCAGGCACTCGGCCACGGTGCCCTCGATTTCGATGCCTCTCGATGTTTTCGTCATCGCAGCACCAACTCCACATTGCTGTTCGCGCGCCGCGCGCCGATACCGTCGAACAGCGCCATGGCCGCGACATTGGATTCGTTCACATCGGCTGACGCCGTGTCGATTCCGGCGCGGTGCAATGCGCCCAGCGTGTGACTCAGCAGCGACCGGGCGATACCTCGACGATGCCGCGAGGCCAGTACCGCGACGAGTCCGATGCGTGCGTGGCGGCGTCGGGTTACCACTCGCACCAGACCCACATATCGGCCGGACTGCGAGGCCACCGTGTAATTCGACGGGTCCGGCGCGGTATTCCCGTCGGGACAGCGCAATATCTCGACAGGCATCTCCTGCCATCCGACGGTTGCCTCGACCTCGTCGCGAATTTCGCGATCCAAGGTCCGCAACGGGGTTTCCTCGGCGTCACCGGCGGCCACGATCGTGATCCCCGGCGGCGGGACCGCGTCGAGGCCCGTGCTTTTCGGATCGGTAGAGAGCAGATATTCCCACTCGCGACGCCGGGTCGTGAAACCGGCGCGCGCCCAATTGGCTGTCGTATGCGTATCGGCCTCGTCCACCACCGTGTACAGCGGCCTCGGCAGGTGTACCGATATCGCGCCGGCGAGTTGGTCGAAAACCGTGTCGTGCCAGGAGTCGATGCTGACGAAGATTCGCCCGTCGGGGCGACGCGAGACATCGCTGCGGCCGACCGTCCGGCCGTCTTCGAGCGCGTGCCATTGTGTCTCGCCGACCCGCGTGATCACGACGGAGGGTTTGCCCCTGTCCGCGGTGGGGTGCACAGAATTCATAGGTGTTGCCTTTCGGGATTGCCTTGTTGCGCAGGCACTCCCGGCGACACCTACGTCGATCGCCGAACCGTGAACACGAGGGGGAGCACCCACATCGATACAGCGTTCATGGGTCTCACCTCCTTGCGTGATGTCACGGTTCCCGGAGGGTAGCAGCCCGGGTTCTGCCCCGGCCAATCATTTTCCGCGACGCCGAGACGGGCGCAGACAGGCGAGGGCCACGGCCGACGCCGCCGCGGTTACCTGGACCGCCTCGGACAGGCGGACGGCGCGGCGCAGATCGGGGACCTGGGGGGACGGTCCGTCGCCGAGGGTGGGGCGGATTTCGGTGCCGTGCCGGTATCGGGTCCGGCCGCCCAGTCGGACACCCAGCGCTCCGGCCATCGCGGCTTCGGCTACGCCCGCGTTGGGGCTCGGGTGGGCGGCGGCGTCGCGACGCCAGGCGTGGACGGCGGCGGCCGGACGACCTCCGACCACCGGGGCCAGCAGTGCGGTCAAGGCTCCGCTCGCGCGCGCCGGGAGCAGGTTGGCCAGATCGTCGGTGCGGGCGGCCGCCCAGCCGAACCGGTGGTAGCGGTCGTTGCGGTAGCCGACCATGGCGTCCAAGGTATTGACGGCCCGATATCCGAGCAGGCCGGGTACCCCGGCGACCGCGCCCCAGAACAGCGGGGCCACGGTGGCGTCGGACGTGTTCTCCGCGAGGGATTCGACCGCCGCGCGGGCGAGTCCGTCCGCGTCCAGCGCCTCGGGGTCGCGCCCGCACAGCGAAGGCAACAACCGGCGCGCTCCCGCGATGTCCCCCGATTCCAGGCGGTGGGCCATGTCCGAGCCGGTCCGCGCGAGCGTCGTCCCACCGAGCGCGATCCACGTGGCGAGCGCCGTCGACAACCCTTGCGCCACAACGGTTCGCGTGCCCGCGCCCCGTCCGACAGCGAACAGCCGCTCCACACCCGCCGACATCGCTACGACACCCCCGACGAGCACCACCTCGTGCACCACGCCGGCCGCACGCCCGTCCCGGTAGCCGACCTTCTCCGCCACCCCCGCCACCGTCCCGAAACCCGCCACCGGATGCCACCGCGCCGGGTCCCCCGCCATCCGATCCAGCACGAACCCCAGCCCCAGCCCGATCGCCCTCGCAGTCCCCATACGCACCGGCCGAGCCTAACCGCGCCGCAACCCACCCGGCCGACCCCGCCACGATTTCCGCTGCCCGCACCGCCGATCGAGAACCAGGCACCGGCGCACCCGATGTCACACCCCGGCGACCTGCGTCGTCACCTCCATAACGCACCGATAGGCTCGGGCGGACGGAAGGAAGCAGGGTGACGACTGAGGAGCGTACCGGCGAGATCGATCGGGCGGAGTTGGCGCGTCGGTTCGAGGAGCACCGGCAGTATCTGCGCCGGCTGGCCTACAGCACGCTGGGAAGCCTCAGTGACGCCGACGATGTGGTGCAGGAGGCGTGGCTGCGGTTGCAGCGGTGGCACGAGCACCGCGCCGCCGATGACCAGATCGACAACCTGCGCGCATGGCTGACCACGGTGACCGGACGGCTCGCCCTGGACCAGCTGGGATCGGCCCGTGCCCGGCGCGAACAGTATGTCGGGGAATGGCTGCCCGAACCGGAGGTCATCACCATGGACGATCCCGCCGACCGCGTCACCCAGGACGAGCGGGTCACCACCGCGCTACTGGTCGTGCTGGAGTCGCTGTCGCCCGCCGAGCGCACCGCCTTCGTGCTGCAGGAGGTGTTCGGTATGACCGCGCCCGAGGTGGCCGACGTCGTGGGCCGGACGCCAGCGGCGGTGCGCCAGTTGGCTTCTCGCGCGCGCAAGCATGTCGAGGAGGGCACTCCGCGCTTCCCCGCCAGCCGCGACGAGCACGAGAAGGCGGTGTCGGCGTTCGCGCTGGCGTGGCGGTCCGGCGACCTGAGCGCGCTGCTCGGCGTGCTCGACGAGAAGGTCGTGCTGACCGCCGATGGTGGCGGCAAGGTGCCCGCCATCCGCAAGCCGGTGCGGGGCGCGGAGCTGGTCGCCAAGATGTTCCTCGGCTGGTACCGGGCGGGTACCGGCGCGTGGGGGCGGCACGTGCTGGTCAACGGCAGCCCGGGCCTGATCGTGTTCGACGGCACCCATGTCGGGGTGTTCTCGTTCGTGGTCGACGGCGATCACATCGTGGGCATCAATGTCGTTCGCAACCCCGACAAGCTGCGCGACCTGCCGACGGGCGACGAGCCCGACTGGTACCTCTGAGCCGTAGGTCAGGACTGGCGAAGCTGCCAATCGCTCGGCAGTCCGTCGACCTTCACGGTGGTTCCCCGCGCCTGGATGGTGATGGTGGCGGGGCCCAGCCGGAGCTCGGCGAGACGCACTCGACCGGCCCGGTCGGGCAGGCGCGGCGCGATGCCCAGGGTGCGATTGGGAACGTCGGGTTGCAGGCCGAGGTACGAACGCATCAGCAACAGCGGCGCCGCGCTGGACCAGGCCTGCGGTGAGCACGAGGTCGGGTACGGCACCGGCGCGGGGAAATCCTTGCGGGTGAAGCCGCAGAACAGTTCCGGCGGGCGGGCGCCGAAACCCATGATCGCCTCGAGCAGCCCCCCGGCCAGGCGTTCGGCAAGTTCGGTGGCACCGGGAATGTGGTGGTAGCGCAGCAGACCGGCGATCGCGATGGCGGTGTCGTGCGGCCACACCGAGCCGTTGTGGTAGCTCATCGGGTTGTAGCGGCCCATGGATTCCGACAGGGTGCGCAGTCCGAACCCGCTGTCCATCCCGGGCTCGGACAGCCGCTCGATGAGGGTCGCGGCGCGCTCGTCGGGGACGATCCCGGTCCACAGGCAGTGCGCGACATTGCTCGACAGCGCGTCCACCGGATTCTTCCGGGCGTCCAGAGCTATTGCGTACCAACCGGATTGGGGCAGCCAGAACGCCTCGTCGAAGTGCGCCTTGAGTTCCGCCGCCTGGGTGCGCAGCCGGGTGGCGGTCTCGGTGTCACCGAAGGCCTCGGCGATGTCGGCCCGGCCCAGCCGCGCGGCGTAGACGTAGCCCTGCACCTCGCACAGCGCGATCGGCGGGTCGGCGAGGCGGCCGTCGGCGAAGGAGATCGCGTCCCAGCTGTCCTTCCAGCCCTGATTGGCCAGGCCCTGATCGGTTTTGCGGCGGTACTCGACGAACCCGTCGCCGTCGGTGTCGCCGTACGAGTCGATCCAGGTGAGCGCGGCGTCGGCGGCGGGCAGCAGCGCCTTGACGATCGCCTCCTCGGCGCCCCAGCGCCAGCATTCGGCCAGCAGCATGACGAAAAGCGGTGTGGCATCGACGGTTCCGTAGTACACGGTGCCGCCGAGCACCTCGTCACCGGCGGGTCCGTGCCGCATCTCGTGCATGATGCGGCCCGGTTCCTCCTCGGTGATCGGATCGACGTGGGTGCCCTGCAACGCCGCCAGCTGCTGCAGCGTGCCCAGTGCGAGATCGGAGTCCAGCAGCAGCGCCATCCACGAGGTGAGCAGGCTGTCGCGGCCGAACAGCGTCATGAACCACGGTGCGCCCGCGGCCACGTAGGTCGGCGCGTCGCCGCCTTGGTCATCGATGCGCAGGGCGCCCAGATCGCCCTCGGTGCGCTGCAGGATCGAGGTGAGGCCGGGGTCGCCGGCGGTGAGGCTGGTGGCCGTCGCCCGCCACTGCTTCATCCGGTAGGTGGGGCTGTCCTGGTCGTCGTCGCTGAAGGTCGCCTCGACGGCGCGGTGCCCGATGATCGGGCGGCAGCGCACGGTGGTCTGCCAGTGACCGCGCCGCGGCACGACGATTCGCCAGGTCAGCGTGCCGGGCTGGGCGGCGGGGCTGCCGTCGGCGGTGATGGTCAGGCCGCGTCCGGGGTCGTCGCGGTCGGTGAGGTGCAGTTCGCCGTCGGCGGCGGCCAGCTCACAGCCGACGCTGTGCACCTGCCCGGCCTTGACCGCGAACAGGTCGGCGAAGTCGGCGTCGACGTTCAGCGACAGGGTCATCGCGGTGTCCTCGTCGCCGAGGTTGTGCACGGCGATGATCTCGCGCATGCCGTCGCCGATCATCCTGCGGCGCAGGATCAGCACGGTGCTGTCGGCGATGCCCTGCCGGGCCGGTTTCCGCAGCACGAACCGGGCGCGGAAGGCCTCCGACATCATCACCGACAGCTGCTCGGGCCGGTGGCCGTCCAACCGCAGCTCCCACCGGGAGACGACGCGGGCGTCACGGTAGAACAGCCCCTGCGAAGTCCCGGCATTGATGTCGCCCAGCGGATCCGACAGGCAGAATGTGCTCGCCTCCACCATCGTCACCACACCGCCACCACCGCCGATGATCGGCATCGGCTGACCGGCATTGAACACCGAGGGCGCGCTCATACCCACACACTCGCCGCGCTACGGGCATTTTCACGAAACGGCACGAGACTCATCGCCTGACTCCTCGTCGGTGAGGTGGGATAGCGTGCGCAGACCACGCTGTCAGAAACCCCCACCCCACTCAAGATCGCAAGGTTTGCCGCCCCCGGTTGTTACCCCATCGTTGCCGGAACGCCCGGCAGCTACGGTCACGCGGGGACGGGTCCGCGTGAACCGAGATGACGTCGGCGACGAGCCTCAGCCAACCGGTTCCGACGGCGGTAGCGAGCTGATTGCGGTGGCGCAGCCGCAGGTTTCGGCTGGGGTGAGGAAGACCTCGAGGGGGGTGGGGGCGGGGGCCGGGGTTTTCAGGGCGGCGTCGAGGGCGTGGCGGGCGATGGTGTCGATGGGCTGGCGGACGGTGGTGAGGGGGAGTTGGCCGTAGAGGTTGGTGGCGTCGCCGTCGAAGCCGACCAAGGCGATGTCGTGGGGGACGCGGGCGCCGCTGTCGGTGACGGCTCGGAGGGCGGCGGCCGCTTGGCCGTAGGTGCCGATCACCAGGGCGTGGGGGGCGTGCCCGGCGGTGAGGCGGGCGGCGACGGCGTGGTAGGCGCCGGCGGGGGTGAGATCGGTGCGGAGCAGGCGGGCCGCGGACGGGCCGAGGACCGACGCGTAGCCCTCGTAGCGCTGCGCCACGGTTTCGCGGTCGCCGTGCTCGACGTCGCCGGGAGTGAATCCGCCGACGAAGACCACCTCGGTGCGGCCGTGCACGGTGACGAGGTGTTCGGTGGCGAGCGCACCCGCCCGGACATGGTCGGCGCCGATCACCGGCGCGTCGACAGCGCCCCGATTGTTGTGCACCCAGACGACCGGGATGCGCTCTCGGCGGCACAGCGCGGCCGTGGCGGGCCCGTTGGCACTCCCCACCACGATCAGCCCGTCGATACCGGAATCGGCGAAGGCGCGGACGAATTCGATCTCCCGTTCCGGGTCGTACCCGGTGTTGCCGATCAGGGTCAGGTGGTCGCGACCGCGCGCTTCCACCTCGATGCGGCCGACGAGCGCCCCGAACAGCGGAAGCGTCAGATCGGGCACGAGCAGTCCGATCTGCTTCCACCGGCGCGGCCGCCGCAGCGCCCGGGCGATCCGGTCCGGGCGGTAGTCGAGTTCGTCGAGGGCCGCGACCACGCGCGCCCGCAGCGCCTCGGAGACCGGCCGGGGCCCGTCGTTGAGGACATAGCTGACGACGGCCGTGGACGTCCCGGCCCGCCGCGCCACATCGGCCAGCGTCACCCGCTCGGCAGTCATGATCCGCCCCATCCTCATCGATCGCCCGCCGGTCCGACAAGGGTTCGAACCATGCTGATTCTCTCACCGTATGCGCAGCTCAGAGCCTACGCAAATCGATTAGATTGGTAACCTCCGCGACCCCTGGACGCAACAACCGATTGGTGGAGTAATTCGCATGGCCTTCGTACGACCGACCGGTGTCACCTACTTCGATCCCGAGCCGGCACACCACAGTTACGTCCTGTACTCGGGATCGGACGGGACCACGCGCCTGATCGATCTGAACGGCGCCGTGCACCACGAGTGGCCGTTCGCCGGGGTGCCGCCGCGCATTCTCGATCCCGCGCTCACCGGCGGCCGTCTCGGCGACCTCGGAGTGCAACTGTCTGCCGGGGACGACCCGCGCGGCGGGATCTACGCCAATCGCACCGTCGGCCAGCTGTCGTGGACGGGCGAGCGGGTGTGGGAGTGGGGCGAGCGGGCGCCGGGCGGCGCGGCGCGGCAGAACCACGACTGGGAACTGCTCCCCAACGGAAACCGGTTGCTGCTGGTCACGATTCCGCGCGTGGTGCCCGCCCTGGGCCCCGATGTCGTGGGCGACCAGGGGCTGTACGAGGTCTCCCCCGGCGGCGAGATCGTCTGGGAGTGGCGCGCCGGAGACCATCTCGACGAGCTGGGCTTGTCGGCGGAGGGCTGGGATGCGCTGCGCCGCACCGTGGCTCGCGATCCGGACGACCCCTGGGGGTACCTGGAGATCAACAGCGCCAAGACCCTCGGCCCGAACCGCTGGCACCGCGCGGACCCGGACGGCATCTTCCAGCCGGACAACATCCTGATCAGCTACCGCAAGGCGAATATCGTCGCGCTGCTCGACCGGTCCAGCGGCGCCGTCGTGTGGAAGCTGGGTCCGTACTTCGCGGCCGAACCCGGGGCCCAGCATCAGCGAATCAACGTCCACAAGGTCCCCCGCCCGCTCGACCAGATCTCCGGGCAGCACAATCCCCATCTCATCGCCGAGGGGTTGCCGGGCGCGGGCAACATCCTGGTCTTCGACAACCAGGGCGGCGCCGGATATCCGCCCGCCCCGCTCGGCATCTACGCGGGATCGCGGGTACTGGAGATCGATCCGGCGACCGAGGAGATCGTCTGGCAGTACACCGCCGAGGATTCCGGCCTGCCGTCGTGGACGTTCTTCAGCTCCTTTGTCAGCAACGCCCAGCGCCTGCCGAACGGCAACACGCTCGTCACCGAGGGCATGAACGGCCGGTTGTTCCAGGTCACCCCCGACGGCCGGGTGGTGTGGGAATACCACACGCCCTACACCGGATTCGGGGTCGCCGGGGAACCGGAGGTGCGGGAACCGCGGGTGCCGGGCGTCGACCGCGCCACCCGCACCTCGCTGATCTACCGCGCCCAGGCCGTGCCGTTCGACTGGGTGCCGATCGGCGCGCCGCACACGCCGCCCGTGCCGATCGACCCGTACCCCACCCCGGAAAGCGCCAGACCATGACCACCTCCAGTCTCCACACCGCCACGGACACAACACCTTCCGCGCCGCCGGCCCGCCGCCGCTGGACCGCGCGCGTGCCGAAACCGCGGGGCGGCGGCTGGGGCGCGGCCGGCGGCACCCTGGCCGGACTCGTGCTGGCCGGAGTCGTCTGGACGCTGGTCGCGGCCACCGGGCACTTCCCCGCCGAGCTGTTCCCCAGCGTGCCGAAGATCGCGCGGGCCGGGCGGACGCTGTGGTCGGACGGATTGCTGCTGCCCGACATCACCGCCAGCCTGCGGCGGGCCCTGCTCGGTTTCGCGCTGGGCTCGATCGCCGGGACCGCGGCCGCCCTGCTCACCGCGAGCACCTGGGCGGGCCGCCGGTTGTTGCAACCGGTGCTGCGGCTGCTGTCGCCGGTGCCGACCATCGGGCTCGTGCCCCTGGCCATCCTGTGGTTCGGGCTCGGCGAGAACAGCAAGACCCTGGTCATCGCGCTGGGCGTGTTCGTACCGGTGTGGATCAACAGTCACGCCGGATTCGCCAGTACCCCGGCGGATTTCCTGCAGGCGGCGCGCTGCCTGGGCGCGGGGCGCGCGCAGACCCTCGCCCGGGTGGTCGTCCCCGAGGCGCTGCCCGATGTCGCCGCCGGTCTGCGGGTGGGCGCGGCGATGGCGTTCGTCTTGATCGTCGTCGCCGAAATGACCGGCACCACAGCAGGAATCGGCTACCGCATCTACCAGGCGCAGCTGTTCTCGCAGGCCGATCGGCTCGTGTTCTGCCTGATCGTGCTCGGCGTGATCGGCGCCGCCTGCGATCTGATCCTCGCCGCGAGCACCGCGCCGTTGACCCGCTGGGCCCGGGAGGAGCGATGACGATCGCGGCACACGACGTCGTGGTGCGGTTCCCGAACACCGCCTCACCGACGCTGCGCAACATCGACCTGAGCGTTCCCGACGGCTCGTTCCTGGTGCTGGTCGGTGCCTCGGGCAGCGGCAAATCGACACTGCTGCACTGCCTGGCGGGGCTCATCACCCCCACCGGCGGCACCGTCGTCGACGACGGCGAGACGGTCACCGCACCCGATCCGCGCCGCGGCGTCGCCTTCCAGCGCGATGTCCTGTTCCCGTGGATGAGCGTGGCCGACAACATCGCCTTCGCCCTACGCGCGCACGGGATTCCGCGGCGCGAGCGGCCCGCCCGCATCGCCCAACTACTCGACCTGGTCGGATTGTCCGGGGAGGTCGGCGCGCAGCGGCCGAGCCGGCTCTCCGGCGGCATGCGCCAGCGGGTCGGCCTCGCCCGCATGCTCGCCGGGGAGCCCGCGATCATGCTCATGGACGAGCCGTTCGCGGCGCTCGACGCCCTCACCCGGCTGCGGATGCAGGACCTGCTCATCGACCTGTGGACCCGGCTGAACCGCACCGTCGTCTTCGTCACCCACGACATCGACGAGGCAATTCGCCTGTCCGACACCATCGGCGTGCTGCGCGACGGCCGCATCCGCACCCACCTCACCAACCCGCTGAGCCGCCCGCGGCCCGCCGCGACGCTCGCCGATCAACCCGCCTACAGCGCACTGCGCCGGCGACTGCACCACGAACTGGGCCTCGAGCCCGGCGACCCTCCGAGCTGAAGAGAGAACCGTGCACACACTCACCCGGCTGCTCACCGCAGTCCTCGCCCTCGGCGCCCTGTCGACTTCCCTTGCCGCGTGCGGTAATTCGGACAGCAGCGACCCGTCGACCCTCACCGTCGGATTCGTCGTCGACCCGTCCTGGGCGCAGGTGCCCGTCGCGCAGCGGGCCGGAATCTTCGACAAGCACGGCGTGAAGGTGAAGGTGGTGAACTTCCCGTCCGGCGTCGAGGCGCTACAGGCGCTCGCCGCGCATCAGGTCGACGTCGCCACGGCCGCCGACGTGCCCGCCGCCGCGACCCTGGCCCGGTCGCCGTCATTGCGGGTCGTCGGCGACGGTTCGCGCTGGGAGGGCTCGCGCATCGTGGCCCGGCGCAGTGCCGGGATCACCTCGCCCGCACAGCTCGCGGGGCGGTCCATCGGTACGCCGCTGGGCACCAGCGCGGCCTACTTCGCCGCCACTACGCTGGCGGACAACAACATTCGTGCCGACCTGGTCCAGGTGGCGCCGCAGGCCACGGTCACCGCGGCGACCCAGCGCAACGTCGACGCGGTCGCCATCTTCCAGCCGTACCAGGCGCAGGTGGTGGCGGCCCTCGGCGACGACGCGGTCGAACTGACGGGCGGGTCGTACCACCAGCACAGCCTCTACCTGGCGACCGACACCGCGACCACGCGCAAGGCGGCGGCGCTGTCGGCGTTCTTCCGAGCGATCGATGAGGCCGGCGCACAGCTGGCGGCGCGCTCCAGCGACGCGGTCACCGCCGTCGCCGAGGCCACTCAGCTCCCGCCGGACCTGCTCGGAAAGATCCTCCCGGAGTTCGATTTCAGCCTGCAGGTGCAGCCGCGGCTGGCGGAAAGCCTGACGGCCCTGGCGAATTGGGCCAAGGAGCAAGGCTCGATCGACCGCTCCGCCCAATTGCCGGACTATGCCGCCGCCCTCGACAGCGACTTCCTGCCGCGGGCCGGGTGAGCGGGGCGCCGGGCCGGGGCTATGTTCGGTGATCATGAGGATTCAGTTGGGTGAACACGCGCCGCAGATCGACGACAGCGCGTGGGTGGCGCCGAACGCGACCGTGATCGGCCGCGTGCGGCTCGCCGCGGACGTGAGCATCTGGTACTCGGCGGTGCTCCGGGGCGATATGGAGGAGATCTCCGTGGGCGCCGGAACCAATATCCAGGACGGGTGCGTGCTGCACGCGGATCCGGGCGTCCCGCTGACGGTCGGCGCCGGAGTCTCGGTGGGACACAACGCGATCCTGCACGGCTGCACGGTCGGCGACGACGTGCTGGTGGGCATGGGCGCGACCGTGCTCAACGGCGCAGTGATCGGCGCGGGCTGCCTGATCGCCGCCAACGCGCTCATTCCGGAAGGGGCACAAATTCCGCCCGGATCGCTGGTCGCGGGCGTCCCGGGCAAGGTGCGCCGCGAACTCCGCGAGGCCGAGCTGGATCGGATCCGGCTCAACGCGACGGTCTACCGGCACAGCACCGCCGCCCACCGCGACGGCATCGAAGTGTGATACACCGCACACTGGTCAGATGACCAGCTTATCCTCTTGCTAGCATTTGGCCAGCGTGCCCGGGGTCCGGTCGACGGCGTCGACACGGCGGCGGACGGCTCGTTGCGCGAGGCGAGCCACGCCCGGACGACGGGCTCGTCACGCGGGCAAGCAGGAGGTTCAACGGTGGCGTACGAGCAGTCCGGTATGCACCGGCCCAAGGGGCGGATCAGCGTGGCCGATATCGCGGCCCAGCCCGGAGGCATCGAGGCGCTACATCGCCGGGTACACGAATTACGTTCCAGCGGAATAGATTTCGCCGCGAATGCGATCGAGCAGGAGATGACGGCGCTGAATCTGCGCTGACCGGCGCCGGGGCGCGACACGCCAGGCTGCGGTTCCGGGTGCGATCCGATGAGATAATGATCCGCACCCTTCCGCATCCGACTGGAGATTCGATGCCCTCGGTTCCCCCCATCCTGGCGCGCATCCTCGAGAAGCCGCGAGCCGACGGCGAGCAACTGCTGGAGAGCGCGCTGTCGGCGTTCCTGGACTTCGGGATCAAGCGCACCAGCATGGGCGAGATCGCGCGCCGGGCCGGGATCAGCCCCGCCACGCTGTACCGCCGCTTCGAGTCGAAGAACGAACTGATCGAGGCGGTGGGCGTGCGCGAGGCGCAGCTGTTCGTCGCCGAGATCGACCAGCGGGTCGCGGAGATCACCGGCGGGAACAGCGCCGAATCGGCCACCGCCGCCGAGGATCAGCTGGTCGAGGTGTTCGTCGCGTTCATCACGCTGCTGGCGCGCAACGAACTGCTGCGGCGGCTGCTGCGCACCGAACCGGATCTGATCCTGCCGCGGCTGACCACCGAGGCGGGGCCGATCCTCGCGGTCGGGCGCGCCTATCTCGCCGAGAAACTGCGCGAACTGCAGAAGACGAACCCGGCGCTGGACTTCGATGCCGACCTGGTCGCCGAGATCATGGCGCGGCTGGCGCAATCGCTGGCACTGACGCCCGACGGGCTGATCCCGGTCGGCGACCAGCAGGCCGCGCGGGACTTCGCGCGCCGCACCCTGATGCCGATGGTGGGGGTGCCGCGCGGCTGAGGCGTCAGAGACGGAAGGCGGCGGCTACTCGCTCGTCGAGCAGAGCGGGGTCCGGTTCGGCCGCGCCGTCGACGAACGTCCGCACCAGCTCCGTGAGCGCCGCCGCCGCGGGAGTCGCGGGGTCCGGCAGCGGCAGGCGGCCGACGTACTGGGTGATCCACCGGCGGCGGCCCGCGTACAGCCGGTTGCCGCACACCGCGTCGTAGAAGCGCAGGCCCAGCGTCGAATTCGCCACTCCCATCAAGAGATACGCGAGCGTGTCGGCGCCGAGGTCGGGCAGCGAGATCCAATAGCAGTCGCCGTTGACGATGGCGCCGCTGCGGTCGAGCGCGAACCGCGGCCGCACGCTGATATCGGGAAACACCAGCTTCGGCCGCGACCACAGGTGCGGGCGCTGCGGCACCCAGATCTCGAACCACTCCCGGCCGCCGGCGGTGACGTAGCCGCGGGCGGCCAGGGTGTCCTTGTGCTCGGCCAGATACGCTGCGGCCGCGGGGAATTCGCCGAGATCCACCGGCGTGCGGCGCGCGCGTGTCACGTCGTAGGGGTAGAGCACGCGCGTCGGATGCGACCGCGTGATCCGCCACGGCGCCAGATCGTGATGGGTCAGCAGATCGAACAGCAACTCCGCCTCCGGTCGCGGTTCGCGCTCCTCCCACCGATCGGAGATGAACACCCGGTCCGCCGTCGTCTTGATCCCCACCCGAATCCGCACCACCTCCCCGAACGTCCGCCAGGTCC
Source organism: Nocardia wallacei (assembly GCF_029868745.1). Taxonomy (GTDB): domain Bacteria; phylum Actinomycetota; class Actinomycetes; order Mycobacteriales; family Mycobacteriaceae; genus Nocardia; species Nocardia wallacei_B. Next base: position 56,687 of record NZ_JARWOP010000336.1, read on the forward strand.
CCTCCGCCACCCGCCGCAACCACCCGTCCACGCCGGGGTGGGACATCCGCCAGGGGACGGTGGCGTCGGGTCGGGGCGTGGCGCCGGATGGAGCCGGGGTCAGGTCGTCGGCGAGGGTGCCGATCTCGATGGCGATGGTTCGGCCGCTGTGGGTGATCACGGTGCCGGACGGGGCGGTGAGGGCGGTGTACAGGTCGGTGGTGGATGTTGTTCGGGGGGTGTCGAGTTCATAGGCCGAGACGTAGCGGCAGGGGGCGGCGGCAGGGGCGCGGAGGGCGATGGTGATCGCGGGAAGGACTGCGGCCTCGAACAGCCGGGTGTCGCCGAGGTCGTACAGTTCCACCGGCGCCAGCTCGGACCGCAGCAGGGCGCGCAGGTTGGTTCCGGCCTTGGTGGTGAGAAAACGGTTGGCGCACAACAGGCCCAGCACGCCGCCGGGCCGCAGCAACCGGGGCACGCTCGCGACGAACGGGTGGGTCAGGTCGATGCGGCCGGTGAGGCCGTACCGGCGGGCCAACAGCTGGGCGGCCGCCGACCCCAGCTGCTGGGTCCGCACATACGGCGGGTTGGTGATCACCACGTCGAACCCCGCGGGGGCCAAATCTTCTGCCGCGGTGAGGAAGTCACCGGCATGCCAGTCGATCTCGAGTCCCTCGCCCCGCGTCCGGGCGACCCGCACGGCCTCCGCGTCGAGATCGAACCCCGTCAGCCGCAACGGAATTCCCGGAAACCGCTCCGCCAGTACCCGCCCGACGGCCAGCAACAACTCACCGTCACCACACGCCGGATCCAGCACCCGAACCTCGCCCCGGGGCGCTACATGCTCCGCCACTCGTTCGGCCAGGAACCGAGCCAACCGCTCGGGCGTGTAATGCCGCCCGTGCCGCTTCCGCACCCCCTCGTCCCCGCCGGGCACCTCGCTCGCCCGCCGGTCGGCCGATGCCCGCCCGCCCCAGCCATCCATACCGGGCATTGTGCACGCCCGCACCGCACACCGCGCGCAACCGGGCAAACCGTCTCCCGCCCGATACCGGCGACCGCCGTTTCCCTACCGGGCGCGGGTCTCAGCGCTTGCCGGGATGCGCGTGCAGCGCTCGACCGAACCAGGTGAACACCGGTTCGAGGTCCGGCAGCGGCGGCCAGCCGTTGACGGTGGCCACGAGCTGCCAGTACCGGGTCACGCGGGGATCGTTGGCGACCGCGAGCCGCTCGAGCACCCACCGCCGCAGTCGGTCGTCATCGGTCCGGCCGAAGGTCTCGGCGTAGCGTGCGGTCAGGGTGTCGACGATGTCGGCCGCACTCGCCGACTCCGGTGCGATATCCGCCGCGAGGGCCCGGCCGACTTCCGCGCGGACCGTCTCGGTCAGCTGGTGATGCAGGCCGGTGGTGTCGCCCTCGGCACGCTCCTTCGCTTGGTATTCGGCCATCCGCCGCACCGCTGTCCGGAAGTCGTTGTTCTGCACCAACTCCACGAGTTCCAGCCACGCCTCGACATGCTCGGGAGTCGGATCCTCCGGCAGTTCCGGCATGCTCGAGCGCAGCAGCTCCACCATGGCCGGATTGGCGTCGACCCCGCCGAAGGTGTTGTCGATGAAGTCGTGGATGAAGCGGTGCCGTTCGGCTTCCGACAGATTGACCAGTTTGTGCATCAGATTCATTTCCTGTGGGTTCGAACCCCGGGCGGCTACCGCCTGCAACACCGCGCGGCGCAACCGCAGCACGCGGACCTGCACGTCGAGGGCCGCCGCATGTGCTTCGGCGACCTCGGTCAGCGAAGTCTCGCGATCCAGGACGCGGCGAATCGTGGCCAGATCGATGTCCAGCTCACGCAGCGTCCGGACCAGCTCGAGGCGGGCCAGGGCGGCGATGTCGTAGAGGCGGTAACCGGCCGGGCTGTGACAGGTCGGCGGAACGATCCCCTTGTCGGAATAGAACCGGATCGTCTTGACCGACACACCGGTCCGCTCGGCCAGAGCACCGATCGCGAGGAGGTTCTCGTCGTCCATGCCCACCAGCTTGGCGTCTCCCCCTGCGGGAGACTCAACCCCGCGCCGCGAATTACTCACCGAGGTAGATGCGGGCGGCCTTGATCTGCCTGCTGTTGCGGGTGAGTTCGAGTTCGGCGATGCCGCGGGCGGTGGGGGTGGAGATCGTCGTGGTGATGAAACTGCCTGCGGCTATGGGGGTTTCGGGGCGGAGGCCGGTTGCCTGCCGCAGGAAGCCCTCGACGCCGAGTGGGGCGCCGCACCACAGGAGGGTGGCGTCGGGGGCGAGGGCCGCTCGGGCGGAGCTGTCGCCGCGGGAGGCGGATCGGAGGAAGGTGGTGGCGGTTCGCTTGGCCGCCGCGCCGACTCGGCGGAAGCCGCGGGCGAAACCCAGCGCGCCGCCGATGCCCTGGTTGCCGAGCAGTTGTGGCGCGAGTCTGGCCGCGGCGAGCAGGCCCGGGCCGCCCGACAGCAGGAGTTGACCGACCATGACGGGTAGTTCCCAGTGCGCGCGCAGTTCGCGGATGCGTAGTTCGCCGCCCGTCCGGGTGAGGTCGTAGCGCAGGTGCATGGGAACGCGCAGCGTCACACCGGTCGACATGGTGGTCTCGATGGCCAGGTCGCGATAGACGGTCATGCCGCACACCACGTCGTGGCCGACCCGGAACGCGATGCCGTTGGGCGCGATGAAGGTGTCGTAGAACCGCTCGATCGCGGCGGTCCCCCGGTGCGGACGCGACCCGACCGGATCCTCCACCAGCGCGTCGCGGGTGAACAACCCGACCCACGCGGCCCGGTCGTGGACGGCGACGGCCTGCGGCGACCGCTCGACGGTCGCCAGCAGCTCGGCGGCGGATGCGGTGGCAGACATGATTCCCCTTCACACATCGAAGCAGCGATCCTGCCACCAATCTATAACGCGTTCTAATTCGACGGCCGGAGAACCGCAATCCTGCATATGCCTAGACAGGTATATACTCAGAAAGGTATATTCGGCCGCGTGACAATCGACCTCTTCGCGGTGGTAGCCGAACCGCAGCGCAGGCGAATCCTCGACCTGCTCCGCACCGGCGAAGCCACCGTGGGCGAACTCGTCACGCGCCTGGACCTACCGCAGCCGACGGTGTCGAAGCATTTGAAAGTCCTGCGCGACACCGGCTTCGTCACCTGCGAAGTGGCGGCACAGAAGCGGATCTACCGCCTCGCCCCCGGCCCCTTCGAGCAGCTCGACACCTGGCTCACGCCCTACCTGCGGCTGTGGGACCGCCATCTCGATGCCTTGGGCCACCACCTCGACCGAAAGGATCGCTCATGACCACCCGCCGGTACCACCCCAGCCCTCTGCACCAGGTCGAACTCGTCGACGAGAACGGCCGCTGGTCTCTCGTGTTCACCCGGCAGTTCCCGCAGACCCGGGAGGCGGTGTGGTCCGCCCTCACCGAACCGGAGGAGTTGCGCGAGTGGGCGCCATACACCGCCGACCGCTCGCTGGCCGCGACCGGCCCGGTCACCCTGATCATGATCGACGGCGAGCACCGGCAGGAGTTGCCGGGCCAGGTCACCACCGTGACCCCGCCGGACATCCTCGAATACACCTGGGCCGGTGACGCGCTGCGCTGGGAGCTGGCGGACCACGACGGCGGCACTCGGTTGCGCCTGACCCACCGGCTCCCGGAGCGAGCGGTGGCGGCGCAGTTGGCCGCGGGCTGGCACCTGTGCCTCGACGTGGCCGCCGAACTGCTCGCGGGCAGCCCGATCGGGCCCATCGTGGGCGCCGATGCGCTCGACTACGGCTGGTCCGACCTGAATCGGCAATACTCCGACCGGCTCGGTGTCGAGGAACTCGACCCGCCTACGGCCTGACTACGAATCCCCTTCCCCAGCACCGTCTTTCGTCCGCTCCCGGACGACCACGATCGGGCAGTCCACCGACTGCACCAGGGCGGAGCTGGTGGAGCCGAGCAGCATTCCGGTGAAGCCGCCGCGGCCGTGACTGCCGACCACCACCAGTTGCGCCCGCTCGGACTGCTCCAGCAGCGCGCGAACGGGCCTGTCCTGCACGAGGATCCGGTGTATCTCGACATCCGGGTAACGCTCGGCGTACCCGGACAGCGACTCGGCCAGCACCGCGTCCTCGGTGTCGCGGATCGCGTCCCAGCCGCTGATCGACACGTCCAGCGCGGCGCTGACGTCCGTCCAGGCGTGCAACGCCACCAGACCGACCTTGCGCCGGGAGGCCTCCTCGAACGCGAGTTCCAGGGCGGGCACGCTGTTCTCGCTGCCGTCCACCCCGACCAGCACCGGCTTGCTCGCCGACACCGCATCCGTCGCCGAATGCACCACGGCGACCGGGCAATGCGCGTGCCGGGTCACCGCCGTGCTGACGGACCCCAGCAGGCCGCGCCGGAATGCCCCGAGCCCGCGACTGCCGACCGCGACCAGCCGGACCCGGCGGGAGCGATCGACCAGCACGGGAATGATCGGCTCGGTGACCACCTCGGTACTGATCGCAGGTGACTCCCCGGGCGCGGCGGCACGGGCCGAGCGGGTCGCCTCGGTCAGGATCCGCTCGGCATCGGCGTGCAGCCGGGCCAGGTCGTCCTCGCCGAGCACCGGCACCGGCCCGAACACGGCCGGTAGCGATACCGACGTGAGCAGGTGGAGCGCACAGCCGTGCAGGGCGGCGGCGACCGCCGCCCAGGCGGCCGCGTGATATGACACCGCCGACCCGTCGACCGCCGCCACGATCGGTGGGTTCTGGCCGGATTCCGAGGTGGCCGGATTGTCGGTCATCGCACTCCTCCTGTTTCGGAACGTCGCTACCTGCCCTGCCTCCATCATGTCGGGGCGCTAACAGCTCCGCTCGACGAGCCTGACACCCGTGACGATCTCGGGCTCGATCGACACCACGGTGGCCTTCTCCCCGTCGACCCACGACTGCAACAGCGATTCGTAGCGCGCGATGCGGTCGGGGTCGGTGACCGGACGCGCGAATCCCACCACCACGACCGACCAGCCGACGCGCCGCACCACATCGATCTCGTCCGCCTCGTACGCGACCACCACCGGGGAACTGCCGCCCATGGCGGTGGTCAACTGCGTCGTGAAGCGGGTCCGCAGCACCACGGCGCCGTCCTCGACGAGGTGGTTGACCGGGCGGATCGCCGGTAAAGCGTTGCGGGTGAAGACGATTCGGCCGACCGCGGCACCGGCCAGCAGTCGCATCGATTCGGCGCGGTCCAGGTGCTCCGCCGTGCTCACCGCCACCGACCCGCTTTCCGTCTCATGCTCGCGACCCCTGTGCAAATCCCATCACCGCGCCGATACGGCGATGTAGGGCCGAAGGTCCTACGAATGTGCCCGCAGGTCGGTTACCACGGGTGGTGGGCCGCGGTCCGCGACGATGTGATTACCCACACGAAGGACCTTCGGCCCTACAGCGGCGCGGAACCGGAATGCACTGTGGTGCTGCGGGAACGGGATTGGTGCCGAGCAGAAAGGAAGGTCGTGCGATGCTGCGCACGTCCGAAACGCGGCCGTCCGAGGAGTTTCCCGACGTCGCCGTCATCGTCCGCGGTGAGCTGCCGAAGCTGGAGAGCGAGCGCATCGCCGGCGCGGTCGGACGATTGCTGGCCCGCTTCCGCCTCGGCGGCGGCGCGCGGATCCGGGTCTCCGCCGCCAATTGCGGCAGCGGTCCGATGCTGGTGCAGGTGAACCTGGCGATCGCGGACCGGCCCGTCCGGATGCAGACACTGACCCGCGGCCGCGGCGACGTACTGCCCGCCGTGGTGCGGCTGGAACGTCAGATCAAGGCCGTCACCGCCACCCCGCAGCACCGCCCGTGGCCGGACCCGACCCGTCCGCCCCTCGCCGCACCGGTGCCGGGAGATCTCGTGCGCCGCAAGGCATTCGCGCTCACCACCACCGACCCGTCGACGGCCGCGGCGGCGATGGACGCCCTGGACTTCGATGCGTACCTGTTCACGCACGCGGGCACCGGCGCCGACGCCGTCGTCTATCGCGCCGCGCCGACCGGCCTGCGGCTGGCGCACCAGTACCGCACCCGGTCACCGCTGAGCGTCCGCGGTGGCGACGACTGTTCCTCGGTCTTCTCGGTGGACCAGCATCCGGCCCCGTCGCTGACCGCCGAACAGGCCGTGGACCACCTGTGCGGGCACGGCATGCCGTACCTGTTCTTCACCGACCCGGCCCGCGAACGCGGCCACCTGCTCTACCGGCGCTACGACGCCGACCTCGGTCTCGTCACCCCGGACAGCTCCTGCTTCCGCGCGGCCGGATAGGCGGTCGCCGCGGAGTGCGCGCGACGGCTCACGGGAGGGGCGCGGACCACCGCACCAGGGTGCCGGGTTGCGCGCCCGGCGTGGTGGAAAACGGTGTGACAGTGCAGCTTCCGCCCGCGCGTTCGGCGCGGCGCGCCATATTGACCAGCCCGCTCGCGGTGATGCCGTCCGGGATGCCGCGGCCGTCGTCGGCGACGGAGACGATCAGGCCGTCGCCCACGTCGATCTCGACGGTCAGCATGGTGGCGCCGGAGTGCCGGACGGCATTGCTGACCGCCTCGCGCACCACGGCCTCCGCGTCGTCGGCCAGGTCCGCGGGGACCACCGACAGCGGGCCGGTGACACGCACCGTGACATCGATGCCGGACTCGGCGGTGTGCTGCCGGACCGCCTTCTCGACCCGCTGCCGCAACCCGCCGTGCCCGACCTCGGCGACATGCAGATCGAAGATGGACGTGCGGATCTCCTGCACCACCGATTGCAGGTCGTCGACCGCCGCCGAGATCCGTTCCCGCACGTCGGTCCGGCGGCTGCGCGGCACCGTGCCCTGCAGGGCCAGCCCGACCGCGAACAATCGCTGGATCACGTGGTCGTGCAGGTCCCGGGCGATCCGATCGCGTTCGGCGAGCACGTCCAGCGCCCGCATCCGCTGCTGGGCGTCGGCGAGTTGCATCGCGAGCGCGGCCTGCGCGGCGAACGCCTCGGCCAGCTCCAGGACCTCCTCGTCGTAGGGCGTGCTGTCGGTCGGCCGGGCCGCCACCAACAGGCCCAGCGACGCCTCGGGCGTGTACAGCGGCAGCATCAGCAGCGGACCGGCGCCCACACCGACCTCGGCGCTGAGCCCCGCCGCCGCCGCGCCCTCGAACCGCAGCCCGGACCGGCCGGCGAAGGCCTCGCGGGCGGCGGTGCCCGCGAGTCGGAGACTGCCGCCGGGGTCGACGCCGCAGCCGACCGAGTACACGATGTCCAGCTCCGATGCTTCCTCCGGCGCGCGGTCCGGCTCGGCCGTCACCGCCAGGAACACCCGGTCCGACCGGGTCAGCCGCCGGACGTGGTTGACCAGGTGCGCGAACACCCGCTCCGGCGCGGTACCGGCCAGGAACTCCGTGGTCAGGTCCCGGGTGGCCGTGATCCAGGCCTGCCGGGTGCGTGCCGCCTCGTACAGCCGGGCGTTCTCGATCGCGATGCCCGCCGCCGCGGCCAGCGCCTGCACCATCACCTCGTCGTCCTCGGTGAACTGCCCGCCACCGACCTTCTCCGTCAGATACAGGTTTCCGAAGACCGCCTGCCGCACCCGCACCGGGACCCCGAGAAAACTCCGCATCGGCGGATGGTTGTCCGGGAAGCCGACCGACGCCGGATGCTCGGCCAGGCATTCGAGCCGGATCGGCTTGGGCTGATCGAAAAGCAGTCCCAGCACGCCGTGCCCGCGCGGAAGCGCGCCGATCCGCGACCGGGTGGCGTCGTCGATGCCCTCGTACACGAATCGGGACAGATCGTGGCCCGCACCGCGCACCCCGAGCGCGCCGTAGCGGGCGTCCACCAGCGTGATCGCCGTGTGCACGATGGTGCGCAGGGTCTCGTCCAGCTCGAGCCCGGCGGTGACCGCGAACATGGCCTCGACCAGCGCGTCCATCCGGTCGCGCACATCGATGATCTGGTCGATCCGCTCGCGGATCTCGGCCAGTAGCTCACGCAGCCGCAGCTGGGACAACGCGCCACGCACCGAATAGCGCCCGGATTCCGGGCCGCCGTCCGGATCAGCGGTCTCAGCCTGCTGTCGGTCGTGCGGCAGCACTGCGATTCATCCCCTCCCCGGACGCAGCCGGAGCGCGGCGACCAGGCGCCGCCGCGGCGGAACCTCACGTACTCGACCCATAACCGTCCACCGGTGATCAAGAGCCGCACTTCGGGACTCGCGTAGGCGAAAGCTGCTACTCAGTCTAGGTCAGTGCGCGGATCATGCGACGGGCCTTCGGCCAAGGACAATCGGACCGCAATCCTTCCCAATTCTGGGAGCGATCTCGCCATAGTGGACGGCTCCTCGATCTATGTATCGTTAAACAACGGCACGATAGACACGTCAACTAATGGCTCTCTCGGCCGGAGGACATTGCCGACACGAAGGATCCGCATCATGGCCACCTCGACCACCGCCCATAAATTGATCGCCGCCTCGATGATCACCGCGGCCCTCGCGATCGGCCCGGCCGCGCTGGCCCCGGCGGCCTTCGCCGCGCCCGGTGGTTCGACCTCCGGCAACAGCGACAACCACTCCGGCACTCGCACCGGCGGCACCCGAAGCAGCCACGACGCCAACGGAAACGGCAACGGCACGGGCGACGCCGGTGGCAACGGCAGCTCGTCGCGGCGGGCCGGTTACCCGAAGCACCCGGGCAACCCCGGACAGCAGGTCCGGCCCGGCCTGGCGTACAGCGTCGACGGCGCCTCGAACGCGGCGTTCGACCGCCAGTACCTCGGCTGGTTCGCGCCCCCGGAAGAGGCCGCGCCGCAGAGCACCACCGACAACGGCCTCGGCAGCCACGGCTGCGTGGCGGACGCGTCCACGAAGTGCGGCAGCGCGCGCTGAGCAGCGCGACTTCGGCAGCGGTTACGGCCGGCCCGCCGAACGGCGCGGGGCGCGGCGCGGTCGGCGTTCGGCCTCCCGCCGCACGGCCTCGGCCAGATCGACCGGGATGTGCTGGATGATCTCCTTGCGGGACGGGGTGCTCAATTTCTGCCGGATGCTGGCTACCTGAGCGTCGACGGTGCGCACCGAACTGCGGCGCTCGGCCGCGATCGCGCTGTTGGACCACCCGGCCGCGGCGAACACGGCCACCGCCCGCTCGGCGCGCGACAGCGTGTCCCACCGCGCGGGCGGCGACACGGGCTCGGCCCCATCGGACGCCGGGTGGGCGGGCGCGCGATCGAGCACGTACCGCCGCAGCGTCTCGAATTCCGGTGTGACAGCGGCACCTTCGTCGCGGGCCGCCGCATACGCCCGTTCCCCGAGCACCACCGCCGACAGGTCCGCCGCCCGCTGCAGTTCGGTGGTGATCAGCGGAACCGTCTCGATCACCGTGCCCGTCGCGCGGACGCAGGCTCGGAAAGCTCCCACCAGCCGGGCCATCTCGGTGGCCGCGGCCACGCGCACGGTCTCGTCGCCGGCCACCGACGCCTCCAGCACCATGCGCCCCGCGACCATGATCCGGGCGCCGATCGCCCAACTCACCGTCCAGACGTCCCCGTCGATGAGGTGATCGGTCAGGACGCTGCGGGACATCGCCGCGGACTCGCCGAGATCGCCGTGCGTGACCAGGGCGACCGCGCGGGCCAGCCGGGCCCACCCCCGCGACAACAGCGAGCCGCTCGCCGTCGAACGTTCGAGGATGCGCGCGGTGGTATCCAGCGCCACCTGCCGCTCCCCCACGAAAGCCGCTGCCAGCGCGACGAATACGCCGCTGAGTTCCTCCCCGACCAGGTCGCCCGCGTCCGCGCCCTTGCGGCGGGCCCGCTCCAGCACCGCGATGGCGCGCGGATCGGCGTGCACCAGCATCAGTTCCAGCCCGCGGATCCATTCCACCGGCGCGGGTAGTCCGAGATCCTCCTCGGCGGTGTCGCGCCAGGTGGGGACGGCCGCGGCCGGGAGACAGGTGGCCGCGCACTCGTCGAGCAGGCGCGCGGCGTCGTCGATCCGCCCCTGCCACATGGCGACCCACGCGAGCAGGGCCATCGCCCGCACGCGCAGGTCGTCCGGGCGCGGGTCGGCCGCACGGGTCGCCTCGACCGCGAGGGCGGTGAGCCGGGTGAAGGCCGGGCCGCCGTGCGTGGCGAACGGAATCCACATCGACAGCAGCCCGGCCGCCGTCTCCAGCGCCACCACCGCCTCGGCCGGTGTCGACAGGCCCGTCTCGATCGCGAGCAGGATGTTGTCCCAGCCCGAATGCACCCGATCGTGCCGATCCTGCGCCTCGGGCGTGTTCCAGATGGATTGTCCCGCAACGACTTTGTCCCGGAAGTAGCGTCGGTGCCGGGCCGCGGTCGCGGCGGCGCACGCGCGGCCGCGCAGGCGGTCGTAGGCGAACACCCGCACGCTCTCCACCAGGTACCACCGCACCGTCGTGGCGGTGTGGTGTTCGGACAGCAGCGATCGCTCGGCCAGCTGTTCCAGCAGCGGTTCGATGGTGTCGGCCGGCAGGGTCTCGTCGGCGCACACCGCCAGCACCGCGTCGAGTTCGATGCCGTTGCGCAGCGACCGCTCGTCGTCGGTCTCGCACCCGGCGGCGAAGACGGACAGCCGCTCGAGCAAGCGCTGTTCCGCGGGTCCGCACAGCTCGTAGGACCACGCGATCACGTCGTAGACGCCGCGATGGCGCAGATCGGCGCCGGCGCGGGCGCCGTGGCGCCACTGCAGGCGCTTGTCGTCGGCGTCGCCGGTGAGTTCGCGCAGCACCATGCCGGGCGGGCGCTGCCGTAGCCGGGCCGCGGCCAGCCGGATGAACAGCGGGTTGTGGTCGACGTGGCGGCAGATCTGCCCGGCGATGTGCAGCCGGGCGGGATCGTCGCCGATCGGCCGCCCGGTCAGCTCGGCGCGACGGCGGAACAGCGCGATCGAGTGCGCGGCCGAGAGCGGGGGCACCGGCACGATGTGCTCGTCGACCCACCCGATCGGCTCCCGGCTGGTGGCCAGGATCGTCAGCTCCGGCGCCTGCCGCAGCAGGTCGGCGACGATGCCGCCGACCGCGGCCAGCACATGCTCACAATTGTCCAGTACCAGCACTTTTCGGGCCGGCTCGGCCGCTGCGTCCGGCTGCGGCTCGCGGGTGGGCCGGCCCGCGGCATCGACGCGGATCGCGGACCGGATCAGATCTTCGGTCACCGATTCGGGACCCAGTTCGGCGAGACCGACCCAATGCACGGGACCGGGCACGCCGCGCAGCACCTCGGCCGCGAGCCTGGTCTTGCCGATACCGCCGGGGCCGATCAGTGTGACCAGCCGCGCGCCGCCGTCCAGCAGCGATCGCACACGCTCGACATCGGCCTGCCGGCCGACGAATTCGCTGGTGGTAGCTGGGAGGACCGTGCCAGGTACCGGTACCACAGACATAATGAAGAAAACTTAACCTACTCGGCTCGGGCTCGTCGCGGCTTTTCGGTTCATCCGTACCAGGTCACGCTCGTGACCGAGGCTGCGCCCCTGCGGTTTTGGGGCCGCTCAGCGCGCCCCGGCGCCTCGGGCCGTCACGGTACGGGAGCCGATTGCTGGTAATGCACCTGCACGACCGCGCTGTCGAAGGTCATCACGTCGACCAGATGCAGTCCGGCCCGGTCCAGCGCCGACGGGAACAGCGGGATGCCGCCCCCGAGCAGCAGCGGGTGCACGAACAGCCGGTACTCGTCGATCAGGTCGTGCTCCATGAACAGCGTGGCGGTCTGGAGACCGCCGAACAGCACCATGTCGCAGTCCGGCCGCGCTCGCAGCGCCGCGACCTCCTCGACGACCGAGTCGGCCACGACGCGGGTGTCCCACCCCGCCGCGCGCAGGGTGCGGGAGAAGACGAGCTTCGGTGTGGTCTTCCAGCAGCGCGCGAAATCCACGTAGAACGGCGAGATCGCCGGATCCGCGTCCGCTGTGGGCCAGAACGACGTCATGATCTCGAATGTCTTGCGCCCGTAGAGAAACAGATCGGCCGCCCGCAGCTCGTCGAGGAACGAGGCGCACAATTCCTCGTCCACCACCGGCCAGTGAATCTGCTGGTCGGGGCCCTCCGCGAAACCGTCGAGTGACATCTGCATCCAGAGCGTCACGCTTCCCATCACATACCCATCTGCGCGTCGGTGCGAATGTGGGATTTTGGGCACAATCACAGTCGACGCGCATCGGTAGTTCTGGATGGAATATACCTAAGTAGGTTTATTCCGGTCGGTCCGGATTCAGAGGAGCGAACCTTCCGAACAGGAACCCGACGAGCGCCACGTCGCCTCCGGACGCGCCCCGTCGAACCGCCACTGCGACACCGGACCGGCTGCGCGCCAATACAATCCGCCGCCCACCGGCACCGCCTCATAGACGTCCTCGGCACCCTCGATCAGCTGTTGGCCGACACAGTAGTCGGTGTAGGAGGTGCCGGGCTGACGCGCACCGGGGCTGAACCGGCCCGCGGGATTGGCCGCGGCGCCCGGGTTGTCGACCGTGCTCCACTGGTTCGCAATGCCGCCGCGGTTCCACCGCGCGGTACCCAGCAGATCGGTCCCGCAGGTGAACGTCCAGCCGCCCGCGTACACGGTTTCGCCCTGGGGATACGCGGCGCCCGCCCACAGGCACGGCGCGCCGGGCAGCTGGGCGGTGGCCGTAGCCGGCACCCCCAGCCCCACACCCGCGGCGATCACCGCGGCCGCGGCGGCCGCGACGCGGAGCCGAACGGTACGGCCAGGTGCCGCGGGGGCACTGCTCAGTTCATTGGTGGTGGTCATCGGCGTGGTCTCCATTCGCCCGTATCCGTTGTCGACGTCCATCCATCGACACACGAACCAATGTACCGTTATTTAGCGGCACATAGCTTCGGGCGCGTTGCCACCAGTGGGAACATCAGGCGGAACGAAGGAGAGCCTCGGGCGGGATCCGTTCCCATCCGCGGGAAGTGTGGCGGCGGCCGGCCGGACAACTCCGTTTATGCTGCGAGGGCACCACCGATCAGGCGTCGGCGGACGAAATCATCCAGTACTGGAACGAATTACGGAGAACACGCCATGGCGCGGCGGAAGGTGAGCGATGCCTCCTAAAGAGATTACGCTGACGCCGCCAGCCGACGCTCCAGTGCTGGCCTCCTATACCTCACATACCCAGACGGTATTGAACAAGTTGCTGAAGGCACTCGGCGACGGCACGGCGGATACGATCACCGTCCAGAAACTCGACGACCTCGACCGGGCCGACGAGGACATCAGCGGCGAGATGGCCACGCAGCTCGATCGCGAGCAGGGTAAGAAGCAGGACTATCTCACCCGCCTCAACGACCTGGACACCAATATCGCCGATATCGCGAAGAAATCCGCCGGTGTCTCGAATACCGCGGTCAGCGAGGTCGAAGAACTCGGCACCGAGGTCCAGGGAATCCTCGACGCGGTACCCGACAAGCCCGACCTGCCTCGGCAGTTTCTCGCGATCGGCGCCATCGACAAGGCCGTCGGCGACAGCGAGCAGTCGGTGACGAACGCCCACCAGTGGCTGACCGAGCAATCGGCCAATATCCCCGGATACGACGGACCCGGCAGTGGTCCGGTGTCCACTCCCCGAGTGCCGCACAACAGCTCCGGTGGCTACGACAGCAACTACACCGACCGGGTGAGCAGCGTATCGGGCAGCACCGCTCGGAACGTACTCAGCGAAGATCAGGTGCGGGCGCACATCAAGGAAGCTCTGAAGGCCCTCGGAATCACCGATCCGGTCGCGATCGAGAATTGGACGAGGGGTTATATGACCCTCATCGAACGCGAATCGGGCTTCAATGCCGGCGCGATAAATCTCAACGATTCGAATGCCGCGGCCGGCCATCCCTCCCAGGGCCTGACGCAGACCATTCCCTCGACTTTCGAGGCGTATCACGTGGCGGGCACATCGAATGTCATCACCGATCCCACCGCCAATATCGCGGCCAGTATGAACTATGTGATGCAGAGGTACGACGTCTCGCGGGACGGCTCGAACCTGGCCGCCAATGTGCAGCAGGCCAACGCGAGCGCCTCGCCGCGGGGCTACTAGGCGCCGGGCAACACCTCGGCCAGTTCGCTGTCCTGATCCAGATACTGCGACACCGACCGGCTGATGAATTCCCCCGCCGCCTGTTCCGGGCATACGCGCGTGGCCGACAATCCCGACACCAGTTTCGCCAGATCCGTCGTGCCGCCCTCGGACCGGCGGAAGTCGGCCCAGGAGGTCCGCTCGAACAGGTCGACGAACCGGCGCGCGATGCGCTCGCAGTCCGACCGCAAGCGCTCCAGCTCATCGATGACGGCCTCGTCGGAGACGCCGGCCGCGGCGAATCGCTCGGCGACATCGAGCAGCTTGTGATTGCTGACGCGGTAGGTCTCGGCGTCGACCGGTTCGTACACACCCAGCGCGACCACCCTGGACAGCCCCTGCGGCACATCGCGGTAGCGCCGCGCGAGTTCGGTCGCGGTGAGCGTCTCGCCCGCCGGCTCCTCCGGGACCGGCCCCGCGCCCTCGCCGACGCCGAGGATGTCGCCGAGATCGTCGCCACGGTCCCAGGCCTCCAGCAACTCCTTGATGCCGTTGAGTTTGATCCCCCGATTCAACAGCCGACTGATCACCCGGACCCGGTTCAGATGGTCCGGTCCGTAGAAGCCCGTCCTGCCCTTCACCTGGGGCGGCGGCAGCACTCCCCGCTCGTGATACACCCGCAGGCTGCGCACGGTCGTACCGGCGGCACGCGCCAGCTCATCGATCGTGTACTCGGTACCGGCTGTCATACCTCAAGGAAACCACACCGAAACAGGGCAGAGCGTCTCAGCTGGTGGCGGCGATCACCATCCTCGGGATTTCTTCCCGGCGATGGTTATTCGGATAATTCGGGAGAAAACAACTCCGAGCTATCCTGCACGGCATGACAGAAATTCCGGATTCACGGCTCATGGCGGCCGACCGGGAACGCGCGCTACGGGAACTGTCCGATCAGCTCGGTTCGGGGCGGCTGTCCCTGACGGAATACGACGAACGCAGCGCGATCGCGGCGTCCGCCACCACCAAGGCGGAACTGGCCGAACTGTTCATCGATCTGCCCGTGGCGGCACAGGCCCCGCCCCCGCCCGGCGACACCACCATTCCCAGAATGGCGACCCTCGCGCTCGTCGCGGTGGTGTTCGCCTTCGTCTGCGCCTTCGTCACGGGCAACTGGTGGTGGCTGCTGCTGCTCGCCGCGCTGCCGGTGATCGTCGTGACCGGGCTGCGCTCGCGCTGACGACCGGCTACCACCGTGTCCGCGGCCGCACCTGATTGGCCAGATCGACCAGGCGGTAGCGGTGCATGCGGTCCGCCGCGGTACGGGCCAGATCCCGCAGGCACGATTCGACGCCGCGCCGCAATCCCGGCACGGTGAGCGGGAATCCGAGCAGTTCCGCGTCGGGCACCCGCGGCCGCCCGCCCGCGCGCAGCCATTCCAGCGCGGCCCCGACCACCACGACGCGCAGTTGCAGCGCGCGGGGCGCGTCGGGCACATCCTCGAGCCGCGCCGCGGCCTCGGCCAGATCCTGTTCGGTCACATCGGCGACCGGTCGCGACACCAGCAGCAGGGAGCCGGTCAGATGGGCCACGCTGTGGTGGCGGGATTCGGCGGGGACCTCGTCGAGCACGGCGACGGCCTCGGTGATCTCGCCGTCGGCGGCCAACCGGCGGGCCAGCCCGAACGCCGCGCTCACCACGCCGTGGTTGGTGCGCCACACCCGCCGGTAGTAGTCGGCGGCCGCGCGATGCCAGAACTCGACATCGCCGGACTCGCTCAGATGCTGGAGCACGAGTTCGGCGGTGGCGGCGAGGGCCAGAGCCGGAGCGATCTCGCCGGGCAGCATCGAGTGCACCGCGTCGAAACTGCTGTAGGCGCGCTCGAAACGACTGTCGAGCAGCGCCGCGACACCGGCGTACCACTCCAGCCGCCAGTCCGCCTCGTACCGCGGCCGCAGATCCGCGAGCAGCCGTAGCGCGGGCACGATCTCGCCGAGTTCGAGATGCGCGCGCACCGCGGTGAGCGTGCCCTCCAGCTGGAACGACGCGGGCTCGGCGATAGTGCCGGCGGCGATCCGATCACGGGTGCGCCGCAGGGTTTCCAGCGCGTGCTGCGGCTCGCCGTGCAAAAGGGTGGACAGCAGGTCGGCGCTGGGGTCCTCGCTGTCGATGAGCGGCACCGGCAGCGCCGCGCAGACCCGCCCGGCGTCCAGCGTGGGCATCCGCTCGGTGCCGTCGATCATGCCGTCGGTCTGGCCGATCACCGTGTCGATACCGAAATCCCCACGCAGCGAACCGAATTCGACGGAGGCCTGGGGGTGTTCGCGGCCGGTCTCGCAGGCCATCACCATCCGCAGCACGCCGGTGAGCTGACAGTACATGGAGTAGGTGGAGGGGAACCGGCGCTGCGGATCGGGATCGGTCGCGCGGCCGAGCAACCGGTACAGGGCCGGATGCGCGGCCAGCAGCGGGTCGTCCTCCGGCGTGGGGATTCCGGGCAGGAAGTGCCCACCCTTGTCCCGCGGCAGGTCCAGTACCAGCGCGGCGAGCGTGCGGCCGACGGTGTAGATGTCGGAGACGACCGTCGGGCCGGTGTCGGTGATCTCGGGCGCCTGGTAGCCGGGGGTCCCGTAGATGCTGCCGTAGGACTCCATGGCCGCGACCGCGCCCAGGTCGATGAGCTTGACCTCGTCCTCGCTCACCATGATGTTGTCCGGCTTGAGGTCGTTGTAGGACAGCCCGAACGAGTGCAGATAGTCCAGCGCCGGAAGCACTTCCATGATGTAGGCGATGGCCTCGGCGATCGGTATCCGGTCGGGCGCGCGCTCGTCGAGCACCTTCTTCAGCGACTGCCCGCCGACGTACTCCATGACGATGTAGCCGTCCTCGACGTCGCGCCGGGACTTGTGCTTCACGAAATTGTGGATCTTGACGATGCCCGGATAGGCCACCTCGGACAGGAATTGCCGTTCCGCGAGCGCCACCACGTGCGCCTCGAAATCGAGCGGATTCTGCAGGCCCTTGAGCACCACCCAGCGGTCACTGACATTGCGGTCGACGGCCAGGTAGATCCAGCCCAGCCCGCCGTGCGCCAGGCAACCCTGCACCTCGTACTGCCCGGCCACCAGTTCGCCCGCCTCGAGCTGCGGCCGGAAGTTGAACGGCGAGTTGCACTTCCCGCACACGCCCGCCACCGCGCCGGGCTCGCCGTCGGCGGACCGGCCCACCGGGGCCTCGCACTTCCAGCAGAATCGCTTGACCTCGGCGACCTCCGGGGTGGCCAGCACGGCCGACCGCGGGTCCACCGAGGCCACCTTGGGCATCTCCACCATGCCCTCGCCGAGGCGGCGGGGGCTGGGGCGCGAGCGGGCGCTGCGGCCGGATCCGGACTCGGCCTCGGCCAGCAGCCGCAATTCCGCCTCGGTCGCGGACAGTTCCTCGCCGGCCGTGTCGAGGCCGTCGTCCGCCGTGACTCGTTTGGTGCCGCGCGAGAACAGTTGCGCCGGTTCGGTTCCCGACACCAGCTTGCCGGTCTGCGGACCACCGAAGCGCTGCGCCGGATCGACGGGCCGCCCGGCGGACCAGGGGTGTGCCTGGACCGGAATCTCCGTGCCCCGCATGCGCCGGTTGGCCCACGGGTGCGGCAACGGATGGTCGGACGTCCCGGACCGTTCCGACATGAGGAGCCTCCCGAACCCGCGGATGAATCGCGCCCTCATTCTGGTCCGCCGTACGCTACGGGTGACATAGACCATTCCCCTCGGTGGGAAGAGGATCGCCCCGGCCGACGGGGCGATCATCGAGCTATTCGGTGTCCGGCTTCTCGGCCGCCGGGGTGGCCTCCGCGGCCTCGTTCTGCAGGGGTCGCTCGGCCAGTACCGGGAACTGACCGGTGTAGCCCTGCCGTTCCTCGGCAACCCGCAGCACCCGCCGCCGTGCCAGGAACCAGCCGGCGACCAGGCCCGGCAGCATGACGCACAGCATGGCCAGCACCGCGCCGCGCTGCACGTCGTCCTCGCTGGTGGCCATCAGCACCACCACGGCGGCGAGGAAGATCAGCGTCGCGATGGAGGTGTAGGGCGCGCCGATCAGCCGGAAGGCGGGCCGCTCCACCCGCCCGGCGCGCGACCAGCGCCACAGCTGCAGCTGGCACAGCACGATCGCCGTCCACGCGGTGATGGTGCCGAGCGCCGACATGTTCAGCACGATCTCGAACGCCTTGTCCGGCACCACCGCGTTGAGCCCGACCCCGATGAGCGCGATCGCGCCGGTGGCGAGGATGCCGACATACGGCACACCCGAACTCGACATCCGCGACGCGATCGCCGGGGCGCTGCCGTTCATCGACATCGACCGCAGAATCCGGCCGGTGGAGTACAGCCCGGCATTGAGGCTGGAGAAGGCCGCGGTCAGCACCACCAGGTTCATGGTCGAACCCGCGCCGCCGACGCCCAGCTTGTCGAAGAAGGTGACGAAGGGGCTCTCCCCCGAGGTGAACGAGGTGTAGGGCAGCAGCAGCCCGAGCAGCACCAGCGAGCCGACGTAGAACAGCGCGATGCGGGCGATGACCGAGTTGATCGCGCGCGGCATGATCTTCTCGGGATTCTCCGCCTCACCGGCCGCCGTGCCGACCAATTCGACCGCGGCGTAGGCGAATACGACGCCGGTGGTGACCGTGATGAGCGGTAGCAGCCCCGTCGGGAACAGACCGCCGTGCTCCGCGATCACCGCCGGGCCGGTGGGCTCGCCGTCCACGGTGAACCGACCGGCCAGGAAGACCGAGCCGACGATCAGGAAGGCCACCAGCGCGACGACCTTGATCAGCGCCGCCCAGAATTCCAGCTCACCGAACCAGCGCACCGAGATCAGATTGATGCCGACCACGATCGCCAGCGCGATCAGGGCGATCGCCCACTGCGGGATACTGCGGGTGCCTCCCCAATAATGGACATACGTGGCGATGGCCGTGATGTCTACGATCCCGGTCATACACCAGTGAAAGAAGTACATCCAGCCGACACCGAAGGCCAGCTTCTCACCGTAGAACTCGCGGGCATAGGAGACGAACGATCCCGAGGAGGGCCGATGCAGCACCAGCTCGCCGAGCGCCCGCAGGATGAAGAAGACGAAGATCCCGCAGACCGCGTACACCAGGAAAAGGCCCGGTCCCGCCGTGTGCAGCCGACCGGCCGCGCCGAGGAACAGCCCGGTGCCGATGGCCCCGCCGATGGCGATCATCTGCAGCTGACGCGGTCGCAGCGCCTTGTGGTAGCCCGCGTCCTCGGCATGCAGCGCGTCGGCCGGCGTCTCGGCGGACGGTCGAACTGTGGTCATCGTGAGGCCTTTCGGGTGACGCCCGTCATACCGACGTTAATGTACCGTCAACCAACGGCACTATCAATAAGGAGACACCGTTCCGGGCATATCGCAATGTGTCTGAAACACAAGGGATCCGGTGCCGCGTCACCCCTGGTCGCCACATTGAGCGGACCGTCACACAGCGGTACGCTGGCTATTGAATCGCCTGATGGAGCGTAGTTATGGCATGGTTCGAACGGGAGTTCATCGCGGTCCCCGAGGACCGCAAGAACCAAATGGTCTACAAGTGGCCGGACGTCAATATCCGGCGCTTCACCCGGGCGATCGTCAACGCCGACGAGGTCGCGCTGTTCGTCCGGACCGGTCAGGTCGTCGCGGCGCTCGGGCCCGGCCGCCATCGGATCGACGCGCAGGAACTGCCGGTCCTCGGCAGCCTGGTCGACACCCTCAGCGGCGGCAATTTCTATCGCGCGGAGCTGTACTTCATCTCCACCCGCGAATTCTCCGGCGTCAAATTCGGTGGGCGGCTGGCGGATATCGTGGACCCGGTCAGCGAGCAGGTCGTCACGCTGCGGGCCTTCGGTGAATTCGCCCTGACCGTGCGCGATCCCGCGGAACTGATCACCTCGCTGGCGGGCACCGCCGATCTGGCCAGTCCGTCGGGCGTGCAGTCCTGGAGTTCGGACCTGCTCCTCAAGGCGATGAAGGTGGCTGTCACCCAAGGGATTTCGAGCGGCGAGTGGCCGATCCTCGGACTGTCCGGGCATCTGCGGCCGATCGAGGACGCGGTGGTGCGGCAGACCAATCTCACCCTGTACGAGTACGGCCTGCGCATCGCGCGAATGGGGAACTTCGACATCACCCTCGCCCCCGAGGACGCCGACCGGCTCAAGCGGCTGGCCAAGGACATCACCTACATCCGGCTGACGGGCGACTTCCAGCGGTACGCGGCCGGTGAACTGGCGCTGGGCGCGAGCGCGGGACTGTCCCGTCCCGGCGGCGACACCGGTGCCGGGATGCTCGGTGCGGCCCTGGGCCTCAACGCGATTCAGGCGCACACCAACGGTCAGCCGCAGCCCGCGCCGCCGCACTCGGCTGCTCCGGGCGACGCGGCGGGCCAGATCGCCTGTGCCGCATGCCATACCGCCAACCCCGCGCACGCCCGGTTCTGCATGAATTGCGGCGGGCAGCTCGCGCGGCAACGGTTCTGCGGGGGTTGCGGCGCCGAAATGCCCGCGGCGGCGCAAGTCTGCACCTCCTGCGGCACCCCGGCCGCCGCGGACGGCTGAGGCCCCGGCCGGGTGTTGGGGGGGGGGGGCAGCGGGTTTGGGGGGGGGGGGGGGGGGGGGGGGGGGGGGGGGGGGGGCCGGGGGGGGCGCGGGCAGAGCGGGCCC